>NC_018868.3:600000-900000 GCF_000305785.2 Simiduia agarivorans SA1 = DSM 21679
TCATGGAAACCTTTCGTCAGGAACTTTTTGAGCGGTACTGCGGTGCCTATCAATTTGTTCAGGACAACCACAGTAGATCTTCACAAGGGATTCTGCGCGGCCTTCACTATCAATTGGAGCAGCCCCAAGGCAAGCTTGTTCGCGTAACTAAAGGTGAAGTTTTTGATGTGGCGGTTGACCTCCGAAAGTCTTCGCCAACTTTTGGGCATTGGGTAGGCAGGACGCTCAATGAGGACAATAAAGAACTGATGTGGGTGCCTCCTGGGTTTGCCCATGGATTTTATGTGATCAGCGAAACTGCGGATTTTCAGTACAAATGTACAGACTATTATGCGCCGCATGATGAAAAAGTTTTGCTCTGGAGTGACCCTGATTTGGCCATTGATTGGCCTTTGTTATCGGAACATCCTCTAATGTCAGAGAAAGACTTGCAAGGCTCTTTGCTTGAAAACTGTATTACCTATGGATGCTAGAAACCTCCTAACAAACGAAGCCTTACGATCGAAAATAGAATCTATTTTCGACTCTGAGTGGTATCTCGAGGAGTATCCTGACGTTCGAAGAGCTAAAATATCGCCATTCCAGCATTACTTGGAATATGGGCGCGCAGAGGGCCGATTCCCCTGTGCTTTGACCGCAATAGAGCTCGAGAAAAGACTTTGGTCAGCCGCAGATATAGATGCAGTACTACACGCTCTCAAAGAACTCATATCCGAACCAGGGCTGCAAAATGATTTGGCTGCCTGGGTTCTAGCACGTTGGCACGGCAGCTTTGAACGCTGGGTGGAGGTACAAAATTTTACTGAGACTTTGCTATCGAACTCTAGTGCTTTGACATTGTTGGCCCATCATGGGCCCTACCTTTTGGCTTTTGCCGCTGCTTATAGGCTTGGTGATCTCGAACGGGCAGGGGCGATTTTGAGTCTGACAGGTTGGCCTGAGTCAATGGATAAGTATTTGGCCAGGTCTATGCTGGCAGAAGATACTAAAAAGCCTTCATACTTTTCACTGCTTTGGCAAAACAAACTGGCTAATGTTGTCAAAAAAATTGACGCTAACAGCCCGATATCACTTGATAATTTAACTCTTCATGCCCCACCAGCAGAAAAACAACGAAATATTTTTCGAAGCACGTTGGTTACTGTTATTGTTCCACTGTTTAATGCAGAAGCTACTGTGTCCACAGCATTATATTCGCTATCGAGTCAATCCTGGAAATATTTGGAGATTCTTGTTGTTGATGATGCATCAACGGATGCCTCAGTAGATGTTGTTCAGCGGCATATTCAACAAGATCCTCGTATAAGACTAATTCGACATCACACGAATCAGGGCGCGTATGCAGCCAGAAATAGTGCACTGCAAGTGGCGAAGGGTGAATATATTACCACTCACGACGCCGATGATTGGTCCCACCCTCAAAAAATTGAAATGCAGGTAACAGCACTTCTGAAAAGACGACACTACGCAGCAAGCGTTTCACATTGGGTTAGGTGCTCAACGTCGCTGGAATTTGGAAGCTGGCGCGCTGAACCCTCCTGGGTACACAGGAACGTCTCTTCGATTATGGTTAGGCGCAAGGTTCTGCGAAAGATAGGTTACTGGGATTTAGTTTCAGTAAATTCTGACACTGAATACTACTATCGAATAAAAAGATATTTTGGTGAAAACTCAATTATTGAAGTACTGCCTGGCATCCCGCTGTCTTTTGGACGTACCGAATCGACTTCACTGACGCAATCAAAACTTACACATCTTCGAACACAGTATTCAGGCGTACGGAAGACATACCATGACGCCGCCATGGCGTGGCAGGCAGCGACTCCCAAACGCAAGCTTTATGTGCCTGCATTCCCTGACAGGCGGCCGTTCCCTGCCCCTGAATTGATTATCCGGGGAAATGATAATCAAAAGTCCGACAACCGACGATTGCTCGCGGCCGCATCAGGACATTTTGATGCCGAATACTACCTGTTACGTTACCCTGATGTGCAAAAATCCAAGATGGATCCCTTGGTTCATTATGTTAGTTTTGGTGAAGCAGAAGGCCGTGATCCGTCACCTCTTTTTAGTAGTAGCGGTTATTGCTACTTGAAAGAACTCAGCCCGACAGAGTCGCCGCTCATACATGCTATTGAAAATGGGTGGAATTTTAGCAAGCCGGTCGCTTTTAAAGGTGAACTCGACCCTCGCGATGGAGTCACAATCGCGGTATTCGGACATATGGTGTCAGAACAGCAGTTTGGCGGTGAACGTAGCCTTATGGACATGCTGCGGGCTTTGAATGCCCCAGGCATTAACGTCATTCTTTATTTGCCATCCGCTGGCTCAGCAAATTATATCGATGCCGTGAAGCCTTATTGTCACCAGCTGGTGATTCTACCTTTTCGCTGGTGGGTTAAGGGTAGGGCACTAGATGAGAAAATCATCGATTATCTGGTGAAGACGTTCGACGAGCAGCAGATAAGCTTGGTTTACGTCAATACACTGGTTGTCTACGAACCCCTTTTGGCTGCCAAAGCAAGCAACATTACGGGTGTTATGCATGTGCGTGAGCTGCCAGCCGCAGATGAGGCATTATGCAACGTTTTGGGCGCCTCCGCAGAGGATGTGAAGCAGCATGTTCTGGGCCTGGCGGACGGTTTTATCGCCAACTCCCGAAGTGTTGCTGACTGGCTAGGCGAAGCTGCTCGTTGCTCTATCGTACCCAACTGTATCAATCTCACTGAACAGGTCGCACCGCTACCCAATGGTGAGCGTCTCCAGGTTGCCATGTTGAGTAGCAATCTGGCCAAGAAAGGGCTAGACGACTTTATCGAAGTAGCCAAGCGATGCGCACAGTCCGAATTGCCCATAGATTTTCTTCTTTATGGACCTGAGTCAGTCGACCTGAAGGTTCATATGAGCAACAATTCGCTTCCAGATAGCCTGAGCGTATGCGGCTATGTAGCCAACCCCAACATTGCTTTAGCAAAGGCTGATGTCGTCGTGAATTTGTCACACTTTCAGGAATCTTTTGGTCGCTCGGTATTGGAAGCGATGGCCTTTGGTCGTACCGTGATTGTCTACAATTGGGGAGCATTGCCAGAACTAGTCGGTGAGGATGTGGGATTTGTGGTGCCTTACAATCAGCTTGGCGCCGTTGTGGATAAGCTAGCATTGCTTGCTCATGATCGATCTTTGCTGAAGGCGCTTGGCGCAAGTGCAAGGGAAGTTGCTGAGAAAAATTACGGCTTTGAGCATTATTCGAATTTACTCAGGGCATGCCTTTTTAAATACAGTCAACGTACAGTTGCCTGGCAAGTAATGTATTAATCTAGATATAGTATGCATATAGAGAATTCGCGTTTTTTTATACACATTCCAAAAACTGCTGGAACGAGCCTAAGGGTTGCAATGTATAAACAATTTGGCGAACGGAGAATCTGTTCTGACTAT
This sequence comes from Simiduia agarivorans SA1 = DSM 21679, assembly GCF_000305785.2. Lineage (NCBI taxonomy): Bacteria > Pseudomonadati > Pseudomonadota > Gammaproteobacteria > Cellvibrionales > Cellvibrionaceae > Simiduia > Simiduia agarivorans. Next base: position 603,439 of record NC_018868.3, read on the forward strand.
GAGCTGAAAGCTCCCGAAACACATAAATTGGTGCGACATTACATATATGAGCAGGCAGACGTTTTTGGCTTGAAAAACCAGCTCGAGCGTGAACGATTCAATGTTTTGGTTGGCCATATGCCATATAGAAAATATAAGGATATTTTCTATGCTGATGCTGTTTTTACCGTTTTGCGAAATCCTTTCGATAGGGTTGTGTCCGAGTTTAAACATTTCAAACGGCATAACGGTTACACAAAAAGCTTGTTGGATTTTGTGAAAGAAAGAAGAAATATTAATGTGCAATATAGATTCTTGCAGGGTTTGCCTTTACACAGTATTGGCTGTATTGGTATTTCTGAGGATTATGACAACTCAATTCGTCTGCTTAACGCAACATACGGATGGAAGCTTCCTGCTTTGGCATTGAATTCGGCACCAGAGATGCAGAGTTTGGAGACGCAAGACAATGGAGAAGCAGTCAGCGCGTTCTATGAATTAAATAAACAAGACGTTTTGCTCTACGAAGAGGCGAAGGTCAATTATACCCTGCGACTATCCTGCTTATCCAGAAATGTGTCCTACACCTGTGGGTCATTCTCTGTTGACGAAAAAGGAGTTGTTAGAGGAGTGGCATTCAGGCCTAACTCTGCGATGCCAATAAAAGTTAAATTGTGTATAGATGGTGAGGAGAAAGAGTCTTCCCTTGCGAAAGATTATTCCGCTCAAGCAAGACTATCGGGATACCCTAGGATGGGTCACGTTTGTTTCACGTTTGGCTATAGGGTCCCTCCCGACCTGATAGATAAGGCTACGGTAGAAGTAGTCGATTCGGGTCAAAATCTTCCAAAAGATTGATGTTAACCTAGTGAACTTGGAAGTTACGAATTGTAATTGCTTATAGGGTAGATGTTCGATGGTAGGCTTTGCTCACTACTAGCAGCGCGCGAATAGCCGGTGATATCAGACATAATCATAGCCTCCAGTATTGGAATGTCTTTTTCCAAAATCGCTTTTTCTAAGGATTCGGTAGCTCTTAGCCCTGCTTCGTTGATAGCTTGAGGCGAAGAGTCAATCCAGATCCGAGGATGCTCTGTGCCGCTGCAATCTTTCGTCAACAGCAACTCCTCGTACAGCTTTTCCCCAGGGCGAAGACCAACAATTTCTATTTTAGGTTGATTGCCCGGTTTTCCATTTCTGGAAGAAGACAGCGCTATCATTTCTTTGGCGATATCTATTATTTTTACAGGCTCCCCCATATCTAGCACGAAGATATTTCCACCGGTACACATGGCGCCAGCTTGAATAACAAGTTGAGCGGCTTCTTGAAGGGTCATAAAGAATCGAGTGACATCCGGATGGGTCACGGTAATTGGACCACCATTGGCTATTTGTTCTCTGAATTTCGGGATAACCGAGCCAGAACTATCCAATACATTGCCAAATCGGACAGCGGAAAAGCAGGTGTGTGTATTATCACTGGATGCCTGAAGCTCTTGGATGATGATTTCAGAAAAACGTTTTGTGGCGCCCATAACGTTTGTAGGTCTTACCGCTTTGTCCGTTGAGATAAGTACAAAGCTTTTCACTCTGTGCTTCATGGCAGCGCGTGCAGTAAGTAATGTGCCATAGGCATTGTTGCGAATACCTTCCCAAATGTTAGCCTCTACCATCGGAACATGCTTGTAGGCGGCTGCGTGGTATACGGTATCAGGCTGATAGCGGGCAATGGTGTCGCCAATGCTTTTTTCGTTGCGAATATCCCCCAATACAATTTCTAGTTTGTTGGAGGCGGGGTGCTTACTGAAACTCTCGCTGAGTTTGTAGAGGTTGTATTCACTGTTATCAAACAGAATCAGTCTAACAGGGCTGAGCGCCAGAACCTGTCGTGATATTTCCGCACCTATAGAGCCTCCAGCTCCGGTAACCAATACTGTCTTATTCTTAACATTACGCGACAGCAATCCAGGAATAGGGTCCACCGGATCGCGACCCAGGACATCTGTTATTTTTACCTCTCTTAGTTCGGTAATGGAGGTTTCACCGTTAATGATTTCTCCTATTTTGGGGATGGTCGCAATTCTTAGTCCAAAAGGAGAAACGGCCTTGAGGATTTTGGCTAGATGGGTTTTATCGTTGTCGCCAAGCGCTAAGAGCAATGTGGTAGGGCGGTAACGTTCTATCAATTTTTCCAGGCGCTTTGGCGAATGGACGTGCAGGCCCCTGATAGTGCTTTTTTGGACAGATTTGTCATCATCTAAAAACGCGACCGGGTTGTATTCTTCGCCCATTTGTAACGCTGCTGCTAAATGACTCCCGGTATTACCAGCACCGTAGATAATAACAGCTTCTTTATTGCCCGGATTTAACCAATGAATCAGGCTTCTGAAGATTATCCTTGGAGCGCCCAGTGTAATAAATGCGATACTGGCATAAATAATGGGAACCGAGCGTGGCATTTTTCCGCCCAGCATAAAACTGGTCGCGGCAAGAACCGTGGCAGAAAGCGCAACGCCTAACGCGATTGTGATGAAGGCTTGGTGCGTCATGTACCGCAGCACAGCGCGATAGAGCCCTAATCTTACAAACACAATAATTGAAGCACATGCCGCGATTGCTAATGCCAGAAGATCGTAATAGGTGTATTCGTAATCCATTTCTCCTATGCGCAATGCCCATGCCGCCAAAAACGACAGATAAATAGCCAGCAGGTCGTAGGCAACGGAAACCGAGCGCTTGAGCCAGCGTGGAGAGCTGAGGAAGGGGTGAATCAACAGTGTCATCCTTTTACTGAATTCCAGTTCCAACACGGATGGTTGGGTTGGCACAATCATCCGGGCATCCGGCCTTATAGATCACGCAAAACAGGCCATGCACAGTTATAGCTCCAGCCAGGTATAAGATCCAGATCTGGCTTTCCGCCCTCATGGCCAGAAACGCCAGCGGCCATTGTACTAGCGCCCCAATAATTAAGTAAGACAGTAAAGGAGCATAATGAGTTCCTTTGCTGAAGGCCATTTTTTGATAGTAGTGGGTACGGTGTGCTTGTGAGATCCGCTGGCCGGTTATAAAACGTACGAATAGTGTGTAGCTTGCGTCGGTAATGAAACCAGCGAGCAAAATTAACCCGCCTATTAGTGTGGTTATATTTTCGGCAATTAATATAAGTATTATGCCGAACACAAGTCCAATAACCGTACTCCCCACATCACCCATGAAGATCCGGGCCGGTGGCCAATTGAAAACCAGGAAGCCAGAGGTGGCTGCACAGCCGGCAATCAAAAGAAGCTGTAGCGGCAGGCTCGGAGACGGTAGGACTAGCAGAGCACCCAAGCAAAACACCAGTGCCTGTGCAGCGGCGAGACCGTCAGTACCGTCCATGAAGTTATAGAGATTAATCAGCCACATCATGGCCAATACAACGCAGGGCCACCACCAGTGGTTGACACCAAGTTCGTAAAGCAGGGGAAGTGTGCTTGATGCGGCGATTGCCTGTACCAGCAAGCGGGTCTGAGCACTTAAGGGAGTCTGGTCGTCCAGCCAGCTGACAAAGGCAAGAAGCGTTATCCCAGCTGCACAAAGCGCATACACAGCGGAATACTGACTGGCGCCTATATAAAGCAATGTGCATAGGAATGCCAACACTATACCGAGACCGCCCCCGGTGGGGGTTGGGGTGTGATGCGAACTACGATGGTTGGGCTGGTCGAGTCTGGCGAGTTTTTTAACGGCATAAGTCACCAGCAAGCTAAGCAAGAAAGTGGCTGCCCCCAATGTCACGGCTTCCAGTGTGGTTAGCATGGCGGAGTGTGCTCCTTTCGTAGGGGTACTTGCTCCTGCTGGGCTGGCGCGGGCTGCCAGCCGGTAAGCTCGTTAGTTTGGGTGGCATCAACTTCTAGGTTGCCGCTCAGTTTACGCGCTGAATTTCGAGCAAGCGGTATATGTTGCAGTATTTTCCATGCCCGCATGGATAGCGAAAACATTTTAAGCGGCACATTGTTGGCGCGAGCCATTTTTTGGATGGCGTCGCTCGTGCTTAAAGGGGCTGGGTCTGCAATCAGCAGCGGAGGGAGCTCAGCCAGGTTTTCTCGACTGATTGCGAGGTAAGTCAGGAATTCGCACAGCAGGTCAATCGATACCCAGTGGCGTTGATTTTGAATCCCGGCCAACGGCAAGGGGATTCCTCGTTTAGCCCACTTCAATAGGCTGGCAAGATTGCCTTTCGGGTTTTTACCCCAGATTAGCGGTGGGCGAACGATGATAAGTTCGACTGCTGTGTCCTTGAAGAATTGCTGCAATTCGTGCTCTGCTGCCAGCTTGGATTTGCCGTAATTATCCTGTGGGTGAGGCGTGGTTGCATAGTCAAATGGCCGCCCTTTAGGCGTGTTTTCGCCAAGCGCTTTGATGCTGCTCAGGTAGATAAAGCGTCGAGCCCCAGCCATCAGCGCTGCCGTTGCTATCTCAAGCGTCAGATCCACGTTGACGGCACAATAGTCTTGCCATGCATTGGCACTTTTTGAGTGGGCTTTTCCGATCAGGTGAATTACCGTGTGGCAACCACTAAGGTGAGCGCGGAGTTGGTTTTTGTCGCGGTAGTCGGTTTGTCTTAGCGTAGCGACACCGTTGTGTCTGCCGGGGCGAACGAGCCCGATAGTGTCGACATGATTGGCTTCAAGCCGTTCTGTTAACGCTTGGCCCACAAAACCATTGGCACCAGTAACCGCCACGCGCATAAGGAAAATAGCCGTAAATCAATAAGTTGGCTTATTGTACTCAAGTTTTTGGGTAGGTATAAGGTGTTGGTGGGAGCGAAATCATGTAGGAGCGGCTTCCCAGCCGCTGACTGATCTAACTGAATAAGCAAAAGCCAGAGAAAGGATGCTCTGTATGAACCACTTTCACACGCAGGATTTGCGTAAAGGCCGACGTTCGACTGTTGGCCAGATTTATCACGTGACAACGACTACCAAAGCCAGAGAGCCGGTGTTTGAGCGCTTTGATTTGGCGCGCGGCGTAGTGCGTAGTTTGCGGTTTGCTGATGAGCTGGGATGGGTGAGCTCTTTAGCGTTTGTTGTGATGCCGGACCATTTGCATTGGTTGTTCGAGTTGCTGGGGGACAGGTCTTTGCCGGATGTTGTTAAAGGGGTTAAGCAGTACAGCAGCAGGTTTGCCGGAGTCAGTATCTGGCAGTCCGGATTTCATGATCGGGCATTGCGACGCGAGGATGATATCCTTGAGGCCGCCCGGTATATTGTTGCCAATCCAATGCGTGCTGGTTTGGTTGAGAGGATTGGGGATTATCCACATTGGGATGCGGTGTGGGTTTGATTGTTCGCGGCTAGGAAACCGCCCTCGCTACTGGTGGCACTATTGTAGGAGCGGCTTCCTAGCCGCGAATTCCAGATCAGTGCCACACCCTTCGCGGCTGGGAAGCCGCTCCTACAAAAAAGCCAACCTGATCGGCTGACCTCCGGATGGCCGGACCCTTTATTTGGGACACTGGTAGGACTACCCGGATGCGCTCCCGATGGTCGCCCCGATGGCGGTCCCGCGCTACGCGTCGAACCTGCGGTTCGGTGGCTGCGCCACTCCATAAAAAAGGCCAACCCGATCGGCTGGCCTTTTTTATGGAAATCCTGGTAGGACTACCCGGATTCGAACCGGGGACCTCTACCATGTCAAGGTAGCGCTCTAACCAACTGAGCTATAGTCCTGAAGAGGCGCGTACTCTACCACAGGTTTTCGGTAAATCAATAGGTTATGAGGTTTCTAGTAGGCGGCAACTAGTCGCCAGGAACTCATGGCTTGCAGCTTCCCCGCCATTCCTTATAATCCACGGTCCCACCGGCGGTAAGCCGCCAGACATACACGTGGCCTTTGGTAGGGGTCACCACTGGAACCAGGAAGTACACATGCCTGTTATTACGCTCCCCGACGGCTCGGAACGCCGTTTTGATCAGCCCGTTTCTGTTGCTCAGGTTGCCGCCGATATCGGTCCCGGCCTGGCCAAGGCCACTATTGCCGGCCGTGTGGACGGTGTGCGCGTTGATGCCTCTGACCTGATTGAACAGGACGCGCGGCTCGAAATCATCACCGCCAAAGACGAAGATGGCCTTGAGATTATTCGCCACTCCTGTGCGCATTTGTTGGGTCACGCCATCAAGCAGATGTGGCCCGATGTAAAAATGGCCATTGGGCCCACCATTGAGAACGGCTTTTATTACGATATCGACCTCGACCACTCGCTCACCGATGAGGATGTGCAGGCGCTCGAAGCCCGGATGCTGGAGCTGGCTAAAACCGAATACGACGTAATAAAGAAGAAGGTGAGCTGGGAGGAAGCGGTTGCGGCGTTTGAAGCCCGTGAAGAGCCCTACAAGCTGGAAATCCTTGAAAGGGATATCCCCAAGACCGACAAGCCCGGCCTGTACCATCACGAAGAATACATCGATATGTGCCGCGGCCCGCACGTCCCGAACATGCGATTCTGTCAGCATTTCAAGTTGATGCGGGTATCCGGTGCCTACTGGCGCGGTGATTCCAGTAACAAGATGCTGCAGCGCATTTACGGTACTGCATTTGCCGATAAAAAGGCCCTGAAAGCGCATCTGGCGTTTCTGGAGGAGGCGGTAAAGCGCGATCACCGCAAATTGGGCAAGAAATATGACTTCTTCCATATCCAGGAGGAAGCGCCCGGCATGGTGTTCTGGCACCCGCGTGGCTGGGCTATTTATACCGCTGTCGAAGAATATATGCGCAAGGTGCAGCGCGATAACGGCTACCTGGAAATCAAAACCCCGCAGGTGGTAGATCGCACCCTGTGGGAGCGTTCCGGCCATTGGGATAAATTCCGCGACAACATGTTTACCGTGGAATCCGAATCCCGGGATTATGCCGTCAAACCCATGAACTGCCCCTGTCACATTCAGGTGTTCAATCAGGGCCTGAAAAGCTACCGCGAACTGCCGATCCGTTTGGCAGAATTCGGGTCCTGTCACCGGAATGAAGCGTCTGGCACGCTGGCGGGCCTGATGCGGGTGCGCGCCTTTACCCAGGACGATGCCCATATCTTCTGTGCGGAAGAACAGATTCAGGAAGAAGTCAGCACGTTTACCGATCTTCTCTACAAAGTCTATGCAGACTTCGGCTTTACCGAGGTGATTATCCGGCTTTCCACACGCCCTGAGCAGCGCGTGGGCAGCGATGAGGTGTGGGATAAGGCCGAGCAGGCGCTGGCCCAAGCGCTGGACGCCAAAGGCCTGGCCTACAGCCTGCTGCCGGGCGAGGGCGCTTTTTACGGGCCGAAGATCGAATTTTCCCTGAAAGATTGCCTGGGCCGGGTCTGGCAGTGCGGCACCATTCAGGTGGATTTCTCCATGCCAGGCCGCCTGGGTGCCCAGTTTGTGGCCGAAGACGGTTCCCGCCAGGTGCCGGTCATGTTGCACCGGGCGATCCTGGGCTCATTCGAGCGTTTTATCGGGATTCTGATCGAAAACTACGAAGGCGCTTTCCCGCTTTGGCTGTCGCCGGAGCAGGTCGGCGTACTGAATATTACCGACAACCAGGCGGAATATTGCCAAAAAGTCGAAGAATCCTTAAAAAACAAGGGGTTCAGGGCGTTTTCTGACTTGAGAAACGAGAAGATCGGCTTTAAAATCCGCGAGCACACCATACAGCGGGTCCCGTACCTGCTGGTCGCTGGCGACAAAGAGATGGAAACCGGGACTGTCACTGTACGTGACCGCAACGGCAACGACCTCGGCGCCATGACGGTGGAAGAACTGGCAGAGCGCCTGAATGCTGAGATAGCGAACAAAGGCGCTCAATAAGACCACCAGGATCTGCACTATGCCTTCCAGGCCAACGGCGCAAGCCCGAGCGGAAGGCATAGCCAGCGGGTCTGGCGTGGTCTTTTGCTGTTGTAGCCCGTGTGGGCATTCTGAATGGAGGCATTAGCCATCAAACGAGATAGCGCGAAAACCGGCGGTAAATCAAAGAAAAACCGCATTAACGACCAGATTGACGCAAAAGAAGTTCGATTAGTAGGTGCAGATGGGGAGCAGGTAGGCGTAGTCAGCCTGCAGCAGGCACTCGACGCCGCCCAAGCCGCATCGCTTGATTTGGTAGAAATCGCGCCCGACGCCACGCCACCAGTGTGTAAGATCCTGGATTACGGCAAGGAGTTGTTTGAAGCTAAGAAAGCCAAAGCTGCAGCCAAGAAGAAGCAAAAGCAACAGCAGGTTAAAGAAATCAAGATTCGCCCAGGGACGGACGTTGGTGACTATCAGGTAAAACTGCGCAACCTGATACGTTTCCTTGAAGACGGGGACAAGGCCAAGGTTTCATTGCGATTCCGCGGTCGCGAGATGGCACACCAGGAGCTGGGCATGGAGATGCTGAAACGCATCGAAATTGACCTGGCTGAGTACGGTATTGTCGAGCAGCATCCGAAGATGGAAGGTCGGCAGCTGATGATGGTTCTCGCCCCCAAAAAGAAGAAATAGCCGGGCTTTTTTAGCTGCCTTGTTATTTTTATTTATTAACATCCGAATGCGGAGTGTAGTTTTATGGCAAAAGCTAAAGTACACAGTGGTGCTTCCAAGCGCTTCAAAAAAACCGGCGCTGGTTATAAGCACAAACATGCTAACAAGAGCCACATCCTCACTAAAATGACTACCAAGCGTAAGCGTCAGCTGCGCGGTACCAACATCCTGGATAAGGATAACGTGGTATTGGTAGATCGTATGTTCCGCGCCAAGTAATTGGCAGTAACCTTTAAGTAGAGGATTGAATTATGGCGCGTGTTAAGCGTGGTGTCGTGGCTCGTCGTAGTCACAAAAAAGTTCTGAAGGCTGCCAAAGGTTACTACGGTGCACGTTCACGTGTATTCCGTGTTGCCAAGCAAGCCGTTATTAAAGCCGGCCAGTACGCCTATCGTGACCGCAAGGCCAAGAAGCGTAATTTCCGTGCACTGTGGATCACTCGTATCAACGCACAATCACGTGCGGAAGGTCTGAGCTACAGCCGCCTGATTGCCGGCCTTAAGAAAGCCAATATTGCACTGGACCGTCGCGTGCTGGCAGATATTGCCGTGCATGACAAAGCGGTTTTTGCAACTATCGTTGAGAAGGCTAAAGCAGCTCTGGCTTAAGTCGCACGATAGCGGGTCTTAGCGGGCCCGATTGTGTTTTGGAAGGGAAGGGGCGCAAGCCTCTTCCCTTTTTTGTTAAAAAACACGCAGAAAAGAATTTATGTACTGCCGCTTGGCGGCAAACCGGAGACAGACAATGGATAACCTGGGCGCGCTCACACAGGAAGCGCTGGAACTGGTTGAAAAGGCGCAAGATCTGCAAGCGCTGGATTATGTGCGGGTGGAATACCTGGGCAAGAAAGGCAAAATTACCGAGCTGTTGAAAGGCCTGGGTAAACTGAGCGCGGAAGAGCGCCCCGCCGCCGGTGCCGAAATCAACAAAGCCAAACAAGCCGTGCAGGATCAGCTTAACCTGCGTAAACAGGCACTGGAAGAGGCCGAGATTAACGCCAAGCTCGCCAGCGAGACCATCGATGTCACCTTGCCCGGACGCGGCCAGGAAACCGGTGGCCTGCACCCGGTAACCCGCACACTCAACCGCATCTCCGATATTTTCAGCAAAGCCGGTTATAAAGTGGCGGAAGGCCCTGAAGTTGAAGACGATTACCACAACTTCGAGGCGCTGAATATTCCCGGTCATCATCCGGCCCGCGCCATGCACGATACGTTTTACGTGGATAAAACCCATGTCTTGCGCACGCACACGTCACCCGTGCAGATCCGCACCATGGAAACCCAAAAGCCGCCCATCCGGGTGATCTGCCCGGGCCGGGTTTATCGTTGTGATTCCGACCTGACTCACACACCGATGTTTCATCAGGTGGAAGGTCTGGTGGTGGATAAAAAAATCAGTTTCGCGGACCTGAAAGGTACCGTCGACCAGTTTCTCAAAGCATTTTTTGAAGCCGATGTGCCCGTGCGCTTCCGGCCCTCGTACTTTCCATTTACTGAGCCTTCAGCCGAAGTGGACATCCAGTGTACCCAGTGCGGCGGTAAAGGCTGCCGGGTGTGTAAGCAATCCGGCTGGCTGGAAGTCATGGGTTGCGGAATGGTCCACCCCAATGTATTCAGTGCATCCGGTGTTGACCCAGAGGTGTACACCGGTTTTGCCTTTGGCATGGGTGTAGAGCGCCTTGCCATGTTGCGGTATGGCGTCAATGACCTGCGATTGTTTTTCGAAAACGACCTGCGTTTCCTGAAACAGTTCTGATTATTTGAATTTACGCAGGCGCTCTGCCTGCACGCACAGAAATCTTGTAGCTGCCGGCTTATAGCTTGCAGCTTGAAAAACTGGAAAGTTTTTAACCATGAAAATCAGTGAATCCTGGTTGCGGGAATGGGTTAACCCGCAAGTCAACACAAGCGAACTTTGCGAACAACTCACGATGGCCGGCCTGGAAGTGGATGGCATTGAGGCTGTGGCGGGTGAATTTACCGGCGTGGTTGTTGGCGAAATTGTCGAGATTGAGCAACACCCGGATGCGGACAAGTTGCGTGTCTGCAAAGTGGCGGGCAATGGCGACGAATTGACCCAGGTGGTATGTGGTGCGCCCAATGCCCGCGTCGGCATCAAGGTGCCGTTTGCAACCGTGGGTGCTGTTCTGCCTGGCGATTTTAAAATCAAAAAGGCCAAGCTTCGCGGCGTTGAATCCTTTGGCATGCTGTGCGCACAAACCGAGCTTCAGGCGGGCGACGATGATGACGGCCTGTGGGAGTTGCCTGCAGACGCGCCAGCGGGTGTGGATCTGCGCGAATACCTGAAACTCAATGACAAAATCATTGAAGTGGACTTAACACCCAATCGCGCAGACTGTCTCAGTCTTGCCGGTGTTGCACGCGAAGTAGGGGTGCTAAATCAGGCGGCGGTCACGCCTGTTGCCATAAACCCGGTCAAGGCCAGTATTGATCATGCCGTGAGCGCCAGTATCGATACCGATGGCTGCGGCCGCTACAGTTGCCGGGTGATCAAGAATATCGACCTCAGCCAACCAACGCCCCTGTGGATGGCGGAGCGTTTACGCCGCGCCGGCTTGCGCTCCATCGATGCTGTGGTCGACGTGACAAACTACTTGTTACTGGAGCTGGGTCAGCCCATGCACGCATTTGATCTGGCCAGAATAGACGGCGGGATTCAGGTGCGGATGGCGAAAGCCGACGAGCAGCTGAAGTTGCTGGATGGCCAGGAAGTCAAACTCAATACCGACACACTGGTCATTGCCGATAACAGCAAAGCCCTGGCGATGGCCGGTATTATGGGCGGCGACGCTTCGGCCGTGTCGGAATCGACAACCGATATCCTCTTGGAATCTGCGTTTTTTACGCCGGAAATGATCGCCGGCAAAGCCCGCAGCTACGGTTTGCACACAGATTCCTCCCATCGCTTTGAGCGCGGCGTAGATCCTGCGCTGGCCACTCAGGCCATCGAGCGTGCCACCGAGCTCCTGCTCGCCATTGTGGGCGGTGAAGCCGGACCAGTTGTCGTTGCAGAGCGCCCGTCAAGCCTGCCGGAAGTCGCGCGCATCCGATTGCGCCGGGCTCGCATTGAAGAGGGGCTGGGTTTTGCCATCGAGGACAGCCGGGTGCTCGATATCCTGAACCGCCTGGGTCTGGAGAAAGTTGCGGAAGACGCTGATGGCTGGACATTTCAGGCACCCAGCCACCGGTTCGATATGGCCATTGAAGCGGATCTGCTGGAGGAGCTGGCACGCATCTATGGTTACAACAATTTGCCCGTCACAAGCCTCAAGGCAGACTTGCCCATTGAGCCTCAGGCAGAGACACAGACACCCTTGTCGCGCGTTCAGCAGACCCTGACGGCCAGGGGCTATCAGGAAGCAATCACCTATAGTTTCATTGAACCCAAGTTGCAGACGCTGTTTGATCCTGATGCAGAGGCGGTCAGTCTACTCAATCCCATCAGCAGCGACCTGAGTGTCATGCGGACCAGTTTGTTAGCTGGCCTTGCCAATGCACTGGTACACAACCTTAACCGGCAGCAAACCCGCGTGCGTTTGTTCGAGACCGGATTATCCTTCGTAAAAGGCGGTTCAGGGCCTGCAGGCCTGACCCAGAAGCCAAAACTGGCAGCGCTGGTGTATGGCACACGAGATACCGAATCCTGGGCCCATGCTAAAGATCGCGTTGATTTTTATGACATCAAGGGCGATTTGGATGCCATTTTGTCCTTGGGCGGCGCAAGCGCGCGCTATAGCTTTGTGCCCGCACAGCATCCGGCACTCCATCCCGGCCAGACTGCACATATCATCAAGGGCGGGCAGGTCATTGGCGTGATTGGCGCCTTGCACCCGAATACCCAGAAGGCGCTCGATCTGGATCACCCTGCCTTTGTTTTCGAACTGGATCTGGAGGCGCTGCTCAGTGGTGTGCAGCCAAAATTTGCACCACTGTCTAAATTTCCTGAGGTTCGACGTGATCTGGCGGTGCTGATTGACCGCGAAATTGGCGCTAAAAACCTCCTGGAAGCCGTTAAATCCGCGGCCGGAGACTACCTTACTAACTTAAAGGTGTTTGACGTATATAGCGGCAAAGGTATTGATCCACATAGAAAAAGTGTGGCTCTGGGCTTGACGTATCAGCATCCTTCACGCACTCTTAACGACGATGAAATCAATGCTTCTGTCGCTGCAGTGGTAACTGCGCTGGAAGCCCAGTTCAACGCGACCTTGAGGTAAAAGGGCACCGTTATAAGGGGTGATCAGATGCCTGATGGGGCATTAACGAAAGCTGATCTGGCCGAAAAACTGTACGAAGAGCTCGGGCTCAACAAGCGGGAGGCGAAAGAGCTGGTGGAATCCTTTTTCGAGGAAATCCGCCATGCACTGGAAACCAACGAACAGGTGAAGTTGTCGGGTTTCGGCAATTTCGACCTGCGCGACAAGAGTCAGCGCCCTGGGCGCAACCCCAAAACCGGGGAAGAGATCCCAATCACCGCCAGGCGCGTAGTCACCTTCAGACCTGGCCAAAAGCTTAAGGCGAGAGTAGAGGAACATGCTCGAACCGAGTAATAACGATGAATTACCGGTAATCCCGGGGAAGCGTTACTTCACGATCGGCGAGGTGAGCGAACTGTGTGCGGTTAAACCTCACGTACTTCGCTACTGGGAGCAGGAATTTCCACAGCTGAATCCCGTGAAGCGGCGCGGAAACCGCCGCTACTATCAACGCGAAGACGTTCTGACCATTCGCCAGATCCGGTCTTTGTTGTACGATCAGGGCTTTACCATTGGTGGTGCCCGGCAACAAATGTCCGGTGACACTCCGGTGGCAGCGGAATCCGCTGACGACAGCAAATTCAGGGCAATGATCCAACAAATGATCAGCGAGCTCGAAGAGCTGCTGTTGGTATTGAAACCCTGACGTTTCAGCAAGGGGTCTGGCCCCTTGGTACTTAGGTTAGGGTTACAAAATAAGGCTTGCAATCCACTCTGAACAGGGTATTATGCCGGCCTCAGTTGAGCGGAATTGCTGACTTTTATAGTTAAATCAAACGCTTAGCGAGTTTCGGAGCGTAGCGCAGCTTGGTAGCGCACCATACTGGGGGTGTGGGGGTCGTGGGTTCAAATCCCGCCGTTCCGACCAATACGATAAGAAAGCCTGGGCAATGCCCGGGCTTTTTTATGCCCGCAATTCCTGGCGGCGCAGCGTAGGCTTAAAGCCCTGTACAGGCGCGGGAATCCATCCTCAAAGGAGAAGGCGCCACCTTTGTTGACGCGTATTCCCATGGCTGAAGCGCGACAGGTAATCACTAACGCTACCGGAGGTACGAAACCCAATGGATCCAGAAACGTTCGACAACCTGACCATGATTGTGGGTATCTCCGCGCTCATCGGCTTCATGCTCTTTATCGTGTGGGATCTGGCTAAACAGTCCAAAGCGGGGAGATTCGGCACCATCATTCTCTTTATTGTGCTCGGCCTTTGCCTGCTCGGTTTTGTGATCAAAGCGGTGCTCTACGAATTCATTGGTGGCTGACGCAGGTTCGTCTCATACATAAGACTGGTGTAAGCTCAGGCCACATTCGCTCTGAGTAAAAAGCCCATGCACACCGTGTTCAAATCCCTGTTTTTCGGTCTGGCTACCATTATGGCGAGCCAGGCCAGCGCCGATCTGACCTACCTCACCGCCGCAAAAGCCCTTGATGTTGCGTCTGGAACATTCACCGAGCAGCCCGCCCTGATTATCGAAGCCGGACGAATCACCCATGTTGGCACAGCGAAAAGCTTGCCTGCGCCAGCTGGCGCCACGTCGATTCACTTAGAGGGCCTGACACTGCTTCCTGGTTTAATGGATATGCATGTCCACCTGACAAGCGATGCAGAAGACAACTTCCTCGCGTCCATGAATTACTCTATTCCTCGCCAAACGGTTAAAGCCGTCAAGAATGCACATAAAACCCTGATGGCCGGTTTTACCAGCGTGCGCGATCTGGGCGATTCCGGCTATGCGGTGATTGCCGTGCGCGATGGCATCAGGGCAGGAGAGATTGAAGGCCCTCGCGTATGGTCTGCTGGTCACTCGCTCTCGGTAACCGGGGGCCATTGCGACGATAATTTTTCAGCCCCCGAAATGAAGTCGGTAGCCGCCGGTGTGGCCGATGGCCCCTGGGCAGTTAAAGCCAAAGTGCGTGAAAATATTAAGTACGGCGCCAATACCTTGAAAATCTGCGCGACCGGTGGAGTTTTTTCAAAAGGTACCCAGGTAGGTATCCAGCAATACACAGAGGAAGAGCTACGTGCTGCGGCAGAGGAAGCTCACCAGCAGGGCATGATTATCGCGGCCCACGCTCATGGCACCTCCGGTATTAAAGCGGCCATTCGCGCGGGTATCGACAGTATCGAGCATTGCAGTTTTCTCGACGATGAAGCGATAAAACTTGCAAAAAAAGCCGGCACTTTTCTTTCTTGCGATATCTACAATACGGAATACACACTCGCGTTTGGCGAGCAAAACGGTGTGCCGGAAGAAAACATCAACAAAGAAAAGCAGGTGTCGGCGGCACAACGGGAGAGCTTCCGTCGTGCAGTTAAGGCCGGACTGAATATGGTGTTTGGTTCAGACGCGGCAATTTATCCCCATGGCGATAACGGCAAGCAGTTTCACACCATGGTGACTTTTGGCATGTCGCCATTGCAAGCGCTTCAGGCCGCTACAATCAACAGTGCTGCGCTGCTTAAACAAGCGGATTTAGGACAGCTCAAAGAGGGATTTCATGCCGACATTATCGCCGTCAACGGTGATCCGCTGAAAGATATCCGTGTGTTGGAAAATGTGGCGTTTGTGATGAAGGCAGGCGTGGTTTACAAGCGCGTAGAGTGATCGCGAGGAATTGAGAATGGAATCGGGTGTTGTACACCCGATTCCTGTTCTCTTAAGGTGCTATCCGGTCAGAAACTACACACCAGATCCCAATCCGACGTGCCCGGCTCCGATGCCGTCCACCATTTGGCTTGGTACACCGCATTGTTGTGCGTCATGCGGTCACCGCCGTTGGCATGGCTCGGGTTACCGGCCCAGTCTTTTTGCGGGAAGTCAGGGTAGGCCGGGTAAATCACCGGATCCACGTTGGCACTTGCACAGCTTCCGCCGGTGCCGCCACCGGAACCGCCGCCAGTGCCTGCATCAATACTTCCCAGCGGTAATTCCGGGTATTCCTGCAGCAAGGCAAATTCCTGAGCGCCCACTTTCACCACCCAATTGGAAGGCATGGAAACAGGCAAGTAGTATTTCAGGACCACCTTCCATTCCTCGCCTTGGGCCAGGGTCAGGTAGCTTGGGGTACTGATTTTCACCCGATGGAAATTGTTTTCCAGTCCACCCACATTGTTTCCGGCAGCGTTGGAGCCATTGGTAATAACCGTTAAACCTGCCGCACTCTGGTCTGCCATGTTATCCGGCGTAGACGTGGCAAAATCAAAGGTAAACTCGGTGCCACCGGGAAGATCCACACCGGAATTATTGGTGATAATCAGATCGGGGGTAATGGGATAGTTTGAATCACCCAACGCATAGTTGGTGAGTTTTACGCCGATATCAATGGCCTCTCCTGGCATCGCGATTTCTGCCCGCTGATTGCCATAGGGTGTGGCCGCGGCAAACTTCTGAGCAATGGCTTTTGTTAACGTATGACCCATTTCATACTGGCCTTTGGCCGCGTTGAAATCGTAATCACCGGCCAACTCCCAGAACATAATGCCACCGATGCCTTGGTCGATAACATACTCGGCTTTCCGGTTAATGGACTGCTCATCTTCAGTGGATATAAAGACTTTTTTATCGGCATTCCACAGCCAGGGCGCAACCATAGTAGCGTCGTAATGGCGGGTGTAGGTGCCAATAAGTTGGTGCGCGGGATTGTTCACAGGATCCAACCCGTAAGCTGTCAGGTAATCACCTGCGACGCCGTTTTCGAGGTTTTTGGCGTGCCACATGGGGTTAGAGCCTGCACCCATTTCGTTGCCGGCGGTGTCTTTATCGTGCCACAGGTTATCGATACCCATTGCACCGTTGCCGCATTTGTTGGTTTCCCCGGCGCCGGTGCCTTCCGGACATTCAGCCTGATTGGGTAACGCAGCCTGGCCCCACAATCCGTTGGTGCCCCCGGTCACATTCTGCCAACCACGGGTGTAATAGGGCACACCGATATTGATACGGCCTGCAGGCAGCGAGCCTCGGAAGTAATGGTAGGCCCAGTCGGTATTCAGGTAACCAATATTTTTATACTGGCCGCCATAGGCGTTCCACTGCACCAGTTCGGCATCTTCACCATTGTCGAACAAAGCAGCATTTGGGCCCACAAACTGGTTCCAGGCGCCGTGCAGGTCGTAGGACATGATGTTGACGTAATCCAGATACTGCACCGATTCAAACGCTTCCATGCCGCGCAGCAAATAGCCGGAAGAGGGCGACGCAATGGTGAGCATGTAATGCTTGCCGTCGGCTGCGCCCGCCGCATCCAGTTTTTCGCGCAGGGTTTTCATCAACACATTGTAAGACGCATTCAATCCGGCACGGCGCGCATTGGAAATCGCAAAATCGGCTGGATTACCTGCATCCTTCATTGAGGTGGGATATTCATAGTCTATGTCCGCACCATCAAAACCGTATTCACGCAGAAAAGTGACCACAGAATCTGCGAAGGTATTGATCCCGGCGGTATTGACCGAGCCATCGGCATTGGTGGTCATAGTGTAGAAACCCCCTGAAGCCACCCGGCTGCCATCGGCACCAAAATAACCGCCGGTCTCGGCCCAGCCGCCAATGGAAATCAGGGTTTTCACGTGCGGGTACTGCTTCTTGTATTTATTCAGCAGATTAAAATGGCCTTTGTAGGGCAGTGTCGGGTCCATTTCCGCGCCGGCAACACCCGGCCACTCCATATCGGTTGCCGCATTTCCGGCAACGCTCGCGCCTACTGATACCCGGTTGTTACCATCCACATGCGCGAAGGCATAGTTGATGTGGGTCAGTTGCTGCCAGGGTATTTGGTGCGCAAGATAGGCTGGACCGTTAGAGCCGGTACGCCAGCTGGTGAAGTAACCAATAATACGACGTTTGGCGCTGCCCATCAGTTCCCGACCGTCTGCATCGTAGACGGTGCAATAGGGCGTTTGGACCCCGGGCGTGGAATAGAGGCCATCCGGTCTGCAATCTGCATGATTCACGGAACCATCCGGTGTTACGTCAATCGTTGCGCTGCTCTGTGCGGACTTGCCGCCGTTATCAATGGCCTTGGCGATGACCGTCTGCGTACCCGCAACAGCGGTCCAATTGGCTTCATAGGGCACGGAAGTGTCGCTTGCGAGCAATTGTCCGCCCACATAAAACCCCACTTTGCTGATGCTGCCATCGGTATCGCTCGCGCTCGCACTTAACAAAATGGATTCACCCGCCAGTGCCGTGGCAGGCAAGGCGCCCAATGACACGCTGGGAGGAACATTGGTGTCGGCTGCAACCGAGAAGCTTTGCGTGCTGATTTCACTTTCAGCGTTTTTGTCATCAATCGCAATGACAGATACCGTGTGGTTACCTTCTACTGCAATCCAATTTGCGGTGAAGGGTGCACTGGTATCGGTATCGATAAGCGAACCATCAACATAAAATCTCACGCTGTTAATAGTGCCATCTACATCATTCGCGTCAGCAGAAAACGCGACGCTCTGACCTGCCTGCAAATCGGCTGGCACAGTAGCCATCGATACTGTCGGCGCCTGATTGGGCAAGGAAGCTACATTGATCGTTGCCGAGGCAGAATCAGTACTGGCGCCTTGATTGTCAGTGGCGCGAGCCAGCACGTTGTGGGTGCCGGCACTGGCGGTCCAGTTAACACTGTAAGGCGCCGCGGTGTTAACGCCGACGGACTGGCCGTCCACAAAAAATTCAACTTTGACGACATTGCCATCGGCATCCGACGCACTGGCTGACAGCGAAACGGTGTCGCCAGTAGTCGCTGTAGAAGGAGCCGTAACCGATACTGACGGCGGTTGATTCACGGTACCCCCATTAACCACATTGATGGTTACCGTGTTTCCGTCCGTACAGCCACTGGTATTGCACAGCGCAACCTGCAGTTTGTTCTGACCGGCGGGGTAAGCACTGGTGCAACTGCCGCTTTGCTGGTTCTGGCCGTTTGGCGTCAGGCTACCCTGACATTGGACATTGCCGTTGTTATACAAGGTCCAGGTGGTGCCGTTTTCACCCCACCACATATTCCAGTCCACTTTGATGGCACTGCCGGATTGTTGCGTCGCTTCAAGCCACGCGATATTAGGCGTGCCGGGCGCTGCAAACACAGGCGCAGCCAGTCCCGACGCTATCGCCAGCGCGAGAAATTTTTTCGTTAACATGATTGTGTCCTTTTATTGTTATGGCAAAAGCGGGCCAGGCCTTTGTGGCCCGCTTGTTTACACTGAATTACTTTGCCGGATGGCCAAGACCTTCGTGCATGGCGTTCAGCAAGTTTCCGTTGTCTGCATCAATCTCCCAGGCGAAGACGCCCCCCAGGTTGTGCTGCAAAACGAAATTGCCTTTGGCTTTGACAGAGCGTTGGGTGTCGAGGGTCACAAAACGCCCGGTAGCGGCATCCCAGAGATAGGAAGCCTTGGCGGCATCATCCCAGAACAAGGTGAAACCGTTGATGCCGGTGCCGTTAGCGCCGCCCATCATGTGAGCCTCAGCCCCTTTGTAATCCATGATGCCCTTTTCCCAGAAACCTTGTTCCTGACTGCCGGTAATTGCGGTGCCGCCAGTGGCACCGAAAGGACCTGACTGATCGCCGCCTTGAATGCCTTCCCAGCCACGACCGTACATGGCCACGCCGATGGCAATTTTGCCAGCCGGCACACCGCGGGCGATGATGTGACTCACTGCATCGCTGGCATTAAATCCATCCAGTGGTGTCAGGGCATCAGCAGTATCGTAAATACCGGTTTGATGACCGTAAGTCGTACTCCAGGCGCCGTAGTAGTCGTACGTCATCAGGTTGATGTAATCCATCGCCGGATGCGCTTGCTCCCAATTAACTTTGGACAGTTTCTCCACACCGCCACTCATGGCAGCCGTTAACTCGTACTTCCGATTGTTCTTGAGCTCGAGTTCATCCAACGCAGCCCTCAGTTCTATCATCAACGTCGCGAAACCATCTCCATCAGCCGGTGTACCCAGCGCCGGGTTTGCACCACCGCCACCAGGGAACTCCCAATCGATATCGATGCCATCGAAAAAGTCGTAGGTATCAATTAAATCGATAATCGATGCGATAAATGTTGCCCGTGCGGTGGGATTAATGCCGATCTCATACAGCGGGTCAGACAAGGTCCAGCCGCCTACAGATGGCAGGACTTTGATGTGAGGGTAGGTTTTTTTCATGCGGTACATTTCCGCGAAAATACCCTTCACGTCATCATCCCACTTTGCCGTGCCATCAAAATCATTTTTTTCCAACGCGGCAAATTTATCGTGAACAACTACGGTGTAATCCGGTTTTCCGGAACATTGAGAGGTAAGTGCGGATTTGGCGGATCCGGTAAGTGATTCGTTAGGCCCGCATACAGGAATAAAGCCGTAAAAAATATGGGTGAGGTTCTCTACCGGAATATCTTTTGGATAGAACTTTCGTCCGTAAACGCCCCATTCGACGAAATACGCGCCCACCATCTTATTGGTGGTGTTGTCGTAAGGCAGGTTATTGGCGCCCATGCCAGCGGACTTTCTGGCCAGCCATTCGCTGTTATCCAGGTAATCCCAAGGGGAGCTGCCGGCATTGCAATCTGTGGTGCAACCGGGGTCGGTAACGCCACCGGAAACATTGACCGTTACGGCAGAAGAGGGCGTACACACTTCGTTGGCGCCATCACTGTTGCATAATTCGACCACCAAGGATCGACTACCGGTACCGGTAACCTTAATCGTGGCCGATGCACTTTGGGCATTGGGAGAATTAGCGGCGATGGATTGGGTATGTATAACCGCACCATTATCTTTCACCTTCCACACGGTGCCGTTTTCACCCCACCAGAGGTTCCAGCTGAGCGGAAAACTGGTGCTGGACTGATCACCTAACCATGCAATTGCAGGTGCAGCGGGGGCATTAGCCGGTGCTGGAGTAGGTGCTGGAGTAGGTGCTGGAGTAGGTGCTGGAGTAGGTGCTGGAGTAGGTGCTGGAGTAGGTGCCGGAGTAGGTGCCGGAGTAGGTGCCGGAGTAGGTGACGGAGTAGGTGCCGGAGTAGGTGCCGGAGTTGGTGTAGGTGTCGGAGCCCCACTTACAGCAAACGACACGGTATTTGAGCTGGTGCAACCATCGGCATTGCATAGGCTAACGCTCAATTGATGGTTACCCGGTGCGAAATCTGTGGTGCAAGACCCTGATTGTTGATTCTGTCCATTTGGTACCAGGCTACCGGAGCAAATGGCAGAACCATTGTCGGTGAGTTGCCAGCTGGTACCGTTTTCGCCCCACCACATATCCCAGCGGGTGGTTATGTTTGCACCAGAATCTACATTCGAAGGCATCCAGGCAATCGCTGGTTTAGCGGGCGCAGCGGCCCACAATGGAAAGCTGAACGCCGTGGCGACTATTGCCAGCGCGAGCTTGGTTTTTCTGTTTGTGTACATCGTGTCGACCTCGTCAGTTGCTTATTGTTATTGGTTGAAAACAATCTGCCGGCACATACCTCCTCCCTGTGACTACAACAGCCCGCAGAAAGACAACGTTGTATAATGCTAGAGACTGCAGGACAACGTTGTCAATTTTATTTGCGCAATCTGTTAAGTGGTTGGCAAGAAACTACAGTATTTGGTTATAAGGGAAAGCAGGCAGGAAGTTCAGGCAAGTTGCAGCAGATAAATATTTCTTAATTTAAACAGTGTGTTAACCAGGCTTCTTAATGTTAGTAAAAACTAATATTAGTAGACTGGTCGAATTTTCCTTCAGTGTCTTATTCAGAATTGTATTAAAAGAACCAGACAGAGCCGAGTCCAAATGATTCCGTTTCATCCTTAAAACACCCAAGCAAGCGTTTCAACGTATACACCCGAGCGCGTTGGATCTTGAGCAGCCCGAGACAAAACATCCAGTGCTGTTTGTGCTTAATCTCCAGATTGTCGACGTGATTCAGTATCAGGCTTGAGGCTTGAGGCTTGTTGGTGTTGCCTTGTAAGCACAGCGATGGCTCCTGAGGGATCGGGTTTCATACAGTTCAGAAGTACGTGAATCTCTGAGTCAAATAATGATGGGTCTTTCGACATAATCCGCCATAAACTTCCATCATGGCGCTAACATATTGTTTTTATTATAAATAATAGAATTTTGAGCTATTCAGTCCTTCCGCTGGAACACAATGAAGCTTTAGCGACAATTGAAGCTGTCTATAGCCGGGTTTAGGCCAAAAAAGAAGCTCAAACATCTTTACTGTGTCGAAAATGGAATGGGATAAAAACAACTGGCCGATACGCTGGGAGGTTTGTCGCCAACCTGTAATTTCTATGGCGCGGTCGAAATAAGCCCTCTATCTTTCGCTGGCGTTCAAAGCAGCGGCGTCATTCGGCGCCAAAAATTGATAAGAAGTTTAAGCAATAAAGCTTCTGCCTCCCTAGCAGGCTTGTGAAAATTACCAACCGAGTGCAACTTTTAGTCATCTATTAAATTCCCATTGGGCCGATAATGTATGACACCGGGACCGGCTCGGAGGTGATGAGTCGTATTGCCGCGCCCATGGTCGGTGGGATGCGGAGCGCGGTCATTCTGACTCTACTCGTGTTATCAGCCGTTTACCTCCTTTGGAGAAAGCCCTGAGAAAGTGATCTGGCCAGATGTCATTCGAGTTGATCTGGATCAAATAATCTTCCCCAACATTACAGGTGTGTAATGTTGGGGTCATCCAGGTGTCAGTCTCCCCTCAATAACATAGCCAATAGATGGCATGAATCCACGCACTAAAACTGCTTGACCTGTGTCCATGACACAGGTGTATAACTTTCTACAGCACACGGTTATAAAGCAGGGTGTTACTCCTTGGTATATAACCAGTGACTGACTCAGATCAAGGTCCTGATTCCGGCTGAAGCTTAGGGTGGCATGACTGGATCAAGAGGAGGGTGGCATGAAAGTCATCGAGGTTGCCAGGCTATTGGGCATTACGGCAGACACGGTAAGGTTTTATACCCGCATCAATATCCTAAATCCCACCAAAAGCAAGGCCAATGGTTATCGGGAATACAGCGACAACGACGTTAAGCGTTTGCGGTTTGTGTTGAGCGCCCGGCAGTTGGGATTTTCGGTCGAGGATATTCAGGAGATTATCGGCCATGCGGACAAGAAAAAAACACCTTGCCCGACCGTGCGTCGCCTTATTGATCAGCGATTGCATGAAACCGAAGAGCGGCTCGCTGAAACGCTGAAGCTAAAGAATCGCATGCAACAAGCTGTGTTGGAGTGGAATCAAAAGCCGGATAAATCACCGACAGGCCATATGCTGTGCCATTTAATCGAAGAGTTCACCGCGGAGGAATGAATATGAATGCACACCCAATAGCAAACGCCAATCAACAGAAAGGTGGATGCTGCTGTTCCGGAAGGTCATCTATTTCCACTGCGGAAACGGATGCCAGAAGCGTTAGAGAATCATCGCACCCCCTGCACCAATTACAAGTGCAGGGAGCCACCTGTGGTGGTTGCGTTAAAAGTATAGAACAGACGCTGAAATCCGTTTTCGGGGTCAGTGAGGCCTCTATGGATCTGGCAACCGGTGTCGCTTCAGTTGTTGGTGCAGTCGATGCAGATCATCTAGTTGAAGTATTGCAAGTCGTTGGCTTTCCTGCGGCGGTCATCCGATAAAAGTCCTAGAAAATTACTGGGAGTAGGGTATGAGTACAATGAAAACGGAATCTGGCGACGTCTCTTGCCATGAAGGCGGTACGACAACTACGCCTCATGATCATCATGCACATAAGGCTCATCACCACAGTTCAGAGAATAACCCAGGCCCTCAGGAACTTATTATTGAAGGTGCAGGTTGCGCCAGTTGCGTTGGAAAAATCGAGTCGGCGTTAAAGGCGGTTCCTGGAGTAGAAAATGCCGAGATGAATTTCGCTCAGCGCACTGTGAGTGTGACGGGTAATGTCGATGCTGCTGATCTGGTAAAGGCGGTGGAAAAATCCGGTTACAACGCCAAGATCGCGGCTGCTGAGAGCGAAGATGATGCGCTGGCGGAAAAAGAACAAGCAGATTGGGCTTACTACAAACGACTAATGCGTGAGATGACCATCGCATTGTCACTGGGTGTGCCCTTGATGATCTACAGCGTTGTTGTTGGCGAGATGACGGTAAGCACAACTGGAGAGCGTATTGCGTGGCTGGCCGTTGGACTACTGACACTTGGCGTCATGGTATTTTCTGGCAAACACTTTTTTGTGGGGGCCTGGCAGTCCTTTAAAAATCATTCAGCCAATATGGATACACTGATTGCATTGGGTACAGGAACCGCGTGGGTGTACTCCATGGTTGTTGTGTTCGTTCCATATGCCGTCCCTGAAATGGCGCGCCATGTCTATTTCGAGGCCACTGCCATGATTATTGGTTTGATCGATCTGGGGCTGGCTCTCGAGCTCAAAGCCCGCGGGCGCACGTCGGAAGCGATTAAACGGCTAATCGGCCTACAGGCCAAAACGGCCAGAGTCATACGTGACGAAAAGGAACTGGATGTCGCCATCGAACAGGTGCTGATGGACGATGTGGTTCGTGTACGTCCGGGTGAAAAAATTCCCGTGGATGGTGAGGTCATCGAAGGCCATACCGCTATTGATGAGTCCATGTTGACGGGTGAACCCATGCCCGTGGAGAAAACGGTGGGCGATACGGTAGCAGCAGGCACCATCAATAAAACCGGCTCCATTTTGTTTAAGGCCACTCGTGTCGGCAAAGATACGGCCCTGGCGCAAATTATCAACATGGTCAAACGCGCACAGAATTCCAAGCCGCCTATTGGTCGTTTAGCTGATGTGATTTCCGCGTATTTTGTACCCGTCGTAATGATTATCGCCGTCACCAGTGCGTTGGTCTGGCTCAACTTTGGCCCAGATCCCGCTGTGGCGTTTGCCATCGTATCGGCCACCACGGTACTGATTATCGCCTGTCCTTGCGCGTTGGGCCTGGCAACGCCCATGTCGGTCATGGTGGGTGTGGGCAAAGCGGCAGAAGCTGGTGTGCTTATTCGCAACGGTGAAGCCTTGCAAACCGCATCGAAAATATCAGCCATGATTCTGGATAAAACCGGCACCATCACCCTGGGAGCGCCGAAGGTCACCGATATTTTGGTCGCAGGCGAGCAGCACGAGGACACTATCCTGAAACTAGCAGCCACGCTCGAATCGGGTTCTGAGCATCCCCTGGCGCTGGCAATTGTCGAGTCGGCCCAGGAGAAGGGTATCGAAACCGGGAAAGTCTCCAATTTTAACGCTATCGCCGGCCACGGCGTGCAAGCGGAGGTGGATGGCAAAACGTTGCTGTTCGGCAATGAAAAATTGATGCGTGAGCGCAATATTGAACTCGGCGATTTTGTTGAAAAAGCGCAGGGCTTGGCCGCCGAGGCTAAAACACCCATGTATTTCGCCGTGGATAACCAACTTTCCGCGATTATCGCTGTGGCAGACCCCATCAAGGAGGACTCCATCGCCGCCATCAAACGTTTGCAACACAACGGTATTCGCGTCGTCATGCTGACGGGCGATAACCGCGCCACGGCAAAAGCGGTCGCCGAAAAGGCGGGCATTAAAGAGTTCTTTGCCGAGGTGTTACCGGAGGAGAAATCCAAAAAGGTTCAGGAACTGCAGATGGAAGGTGAAGTGGTCGGCATGACAGGCGATGGCATCAACGACGCGCCAGCGCTGGCAATTGCCAATGTGGGTTTCGCCATCGGTACGGGAACCGACGTGGCCATAGAGAGTGCCGATATCACCTTGATGCGCGGATCGCTGCATGGGCTTGCCGATGCCATTGCGGTCAGCAAGGCTACATTACGCAACATCAAGCAAAATCTATTTGGTGCATTTATTTACAACGTGGCAGGTGTTCCTTTCGCGGCAGGTGTGCTGTATCCATTTTTCGGTTTGTTGCTAAGCCCTGTAATCGCCGGTGCCGCGATGGCATTTTCATCGTTGACTGTTGTGACCAATGCCAACCGCTTACGTTTTTTTAAGGCCCAAGAACACTAATGGCAGTCTCGACAGTACCTTTTTTAGGAGAATAGACATGTTATTGATCAATATCGCCGGCATTATTCTAATTGCGCTCATCGTATGGTGGTTTTGGTTGTACAAACCAATAGAGGCAGAGCTGGGAGAAAATGATCTGGTGATTACCGTGGAAAACGGCACCTATTCACCATCCCGAATTAAAGTGCCTGCGGGTGAGCCGGTTGAGCTGAAGTTCATACGTAAAGATGAATCACCCTGCTCAGAAACGTTACTGATCCCCGAACTGCAAATCAGTGACACCTTGCCCCTCAATAAACTGAAGTCCATACAAATACCTGCACTGAAATCTGGTGAATACGCCTTTCATTGTCAGATGCAGATGTATCGCGGCCAACTCACGGTGAATTAGAGAATGTTCAAAAAAGAAAGTAAGGATTGAAATCAGTATGAATATTCAAAAAAGTGACCGCCATTTTTGACGAATTTCGTTAGAAGGACGTAGAAGAAGCACTGATTAGGCATGGGGTTAAAGGCTTCACCCTGCATCCGGTCCGCGGTCGTGGAGAATACTTCAACAGCTTCAACGAGAATCATTTGATTAAGCACATTCAAATGGAGATATACACCAAGTCTGAACAAGCCGGGGATATCGCGCAACTGATTGTGGAAACGGCACACGTCAATGCCGATAGCGAAGGGCTGGTATGTTTTGTTCCGGTGAATGACTTGCTTTGGATTCATGATAAACGCAGTGCGATAGACAGCGATTTTCAATTTCATCCGTGAGGTGTGATATGGCAGCGCAAAAATCATCATTCTGGTTAACACCCAAAGGGCTGGCGGCATTGGGACTTATCGGCGCAGCGACTTATTTTCTGTTGATTGAACACCGCCAGCATGTCTGGCAGTTTTTACCCTATCTAATTTTACTGGCATGTCCCTTTATGCATCTTTTCATGCACGGAGGCCACGGGGGGCATGGTGGGAGCCCTCAGCATGAGGGTGAGTCAGATCAAGATGCTTACCAGCGTGGATTAGAAGATGGGCGCCGGGATAGCGAACATCGGCACCACCATTGACCCGGTAGAAAATAGGAGGGCGACAAATGCACGGTGATTCAGCTTATGGTCTCTGGACTCTGGTGATACTGAATTCGGCAATATTTATTTTCTTTGCGTTCAGTTTTGCCAAGCCACAAACCAAAACCGACTGGCGCAGTTTTGGGGCTTTCTCAGCCTTTATTATTGCGCTCTTTACCGAGATGTATGGATTTCCGCTAACGATATATTTTCTGTCTGGATGGCTGGTGGAAAAGTACCCTGGTGTGGACTTCCTCTCCCATGAAAATGGCCATTTACTGCACACCATGCTCGGTTTTGAAGGTGATCCGCACTTTGATCCACTGCATATTGCCAGCAATGTCCTGATCGTGCTCGGCTTCTTTCTGCTCGCGGCGGCGTGGAACGTGCTGCACAAAGCGCATCAAACTCACTCCCTGGCGACCACTGGTTGGTATGCCCGCTGCCGACATCCTCAGTACATTGCTTTTATCATGATTATGTTTGGCTTTCTATTGCAGTGGCCGACGCTGCCGACATTGGTCATGTTTCCCATATTGGTCGTTGTCTATGTGCGACTGGCCAATCGTGAAGAGCGTATGGCGATTGAGGAATTTGGCGATATGTATCTTCGCTATATGGAATCGACCCCTGGGTGGATACCAAAATTTGCTACCGAAAAAACCATTTCAAACTATTGAGGATATACCAATGAAACGTAATTCTATGAGAACCCTGATTTCCGCCGTCGTTATTGCTACGGCAATCGCTTCACCGGTATTTGCAGAAAATTCCCATGATCACGGTGATAAAAACCAAGGCGCTAGCAGCGGCATGATGATGGGGAAGATGAATCATGAGCAGATTATGCCGATGCATGATCATATGAAAAAATGCATACTATGATGGCAGAAATAAAAGCCGAAACCGATCCTGAGAAGCGACAAAAATTAATGGATGAACATATGCAGGCTATGCAGGACGGTATGAAGATGATGAACAAAGGTATGCGGATAAAATGGAAGAAATGGACATGATGAAACGCATGGAGATGATGGAAGGGTGCATGGGTATGATGCAAATGATGATGGGGCAAATGATGGATCATCAGTCTGAAGCCAAAAAATCTCGCGTGCATAAGCACAAAAAATAGAATTTTGAGTGGCGGAATAGGTTTTACAAAAATTGTAATTTATATGAAGGAGGCAAACGATGAGTAAAAAAGAGCACCGTTTAGGCGTGTCCGAAGTTAACCTCGTGGTTCGCCATTTGAAGATCGACTCTGGAGGTGTTGGCAATATCCAAGAGGCGATAGGCGAAATCGATACGTTGTACGGTCTGGACGGGGTGTCATTCGACGAAAAATCGCAGGTCTTGAATCTTGCCTACGATGCATCGCGGCTTTGCTTGGATGGTATAGAAGACGTATTAGCTAAGCATCACATCGGCGTCGGTCACGATTGGTGGACGCAATTTAAAGAAGATTATTACAAGTTTGTCGATGGAAATGTGAAAGATAACGTGAGTCACGAGGCGTGGAGTTGTCATCAATCACCAATTCCAAAAAAACGTAGGTAGGTCGGTTTATAATAATGAATTGAGTTATGATAGAGAGGATGTTTTTATGAGGCTTAATGAGACTAAATTTGGCATCGCATGGGCTATCAGTGCGTCTGTTTTTTGGATTATATGCAGCGCATTGGTATGGGCAATGCCGAATATGATGATTTCCATGTCTGGTGATATGTTACACATGCAATTACAGGGTATGGGTTGGCACCTTTCTCTCGCTGGTGTGTTACTGGGTTTGGTTGCCTGGGTAGCGGTGGCAGGTTTATTTGGATGGTTGCTTGCGCTGGTTTACAATCGTCTTTAATTCTACGATGTATCATCTGGGTCTGGTTGTTTCGCATTGTTATGAAGCTGATAGAAGAGAGGGAATGCAGGCGAGGGCAGAGCACCCTTGCTTGCAAGTCCCTGTAGATAGCAGCTGGTTTAGGCTGTCGGGTGCACTCGAAATACTTTTCTCATATTTCAGGAATTGCTGAGTAAAGTCGATCAATTAGACCAGTGGATATGTTTTATCTGCCAGTTTCCACCTTTGTTTTCTAACACCATTGTTTCCATTCCCTCATGCTCACGGGGCTTATCCTTGTAGACACCCTTGGTGTGGCTGCGCGACATGGACACCGCGCTGTTACCGCTGATAATGACCTGGTGTTCGAGGGTTTGGGTTTCCATGTGCTTGAGATATTTCATATCTGCCTGCATGTGATGGTGGGCATATTCATCCGCGCTGCGTTCTACTCGCCCACCTTCGAATATGATGACATCGTCTGCCAGCAGGGATCTCGCTGTTTTTGTATCACCACTTTTCAATGCCTTATGGAAAAGGGTTACGACTTTCCCTGGGGCTGACTCTGTGCCTGTCATTGGCCCTGCGGTTTTCGGGCCGTTGTTGTCTGCGAATACGGGGAAGGCGAACAGGGCTAAGGCCATGGCTGCCAGTTGTATTTTCTTCATTGAATTATTCTCCTTATCATTGGTTCAATGGTGGTGAGACTGATCGTCGGATCGTGCCGTTAAAATCTGATATTGCTGTGCGGACAGACTGGGTAGGCGCTGAAGAAAAGCCACCATATTCCATATTCGCTGGTCATCATGCGTCGGCCCCCAGGCTGGCATGCCAGACGCTTTGATACCGTGTTTGATGATCCAGAATTGGCGTTTTATTGCCGCCGCACTTGCATACTCATCATCAGCCTGATCTGCGGCCTGTTGACGGGGATGCAGGGATTCAGTGATCGTGAGATTCGGTGGGACGGGGTATAGGCCGAGCGTGAAATCGCTGCTTTCTTTACCAGGTTTCAGGTGGCAGCCAGCACACATATCATTGTAATCTGCGCCGCCTGCCAACAAGCGATCTGACGTATTCAAATCACCAGGTATCTGGATGTCTGTTGCCGATCTTTCAATGGAACGCTCGCGCAGGGTTTCCAATAGCCAATAGGTGAGCTGATTATGTGGCACGTCTGCGCCCATGGGATAAGAACCCGAATAGATAAATAGCCCACCGCCGATAAGCGTTGTCACAACGATGATAAGAAAGCTTTTTAAAAATGCAGTGGGCGTTGGCATAGACGAGATCCTATTTGGCGGACTTAGTGTTGGTGGCCGGAATGTTCATCGGTTTTGGGTTGCGAATCAGACGCATCACCCGTGTTGCCATCCAGGCTCTTGTGAGGGTTGTCCTTTTTGTGCATGTCCTGCATGCACTGCTTCATCATTGCCTGCATTACGGGATCTTTCATGTCCATTTTGCTGTGATCCATATTTTGCATGGCGGCACAGTCGGGTTTCTCTGCATCCTTCATATGTTCTTTCGGGTCGTGGGCCTGCGCCGTCACGGTGAGTCCTAATCCAGCGATAGCGATCAGGGAAATTGCGAGTTGCTTTTTCATTTCAGTCTTCCTTTCGGATTGATAATTTGGCTTGAATTCTTGAACTACACCAGGGTCAGAACCAGAATCTCAAGCCAGCCACAAACTGGGTGTCGGCAGGTTTTTTGCCGCCCACACGCCGGTAATCTGCTGTACCACCATAGGTATTGGTCCACTCAACGCCAATATAGGGCGCCAGCTGCCGGTTAAACTCGTAACGAAGGCGCACTCCGAGTGCGAGGTCCGATAGCCCGGAACCCAGGCGATTCTCCGGATCCGCCTGGCTGTAGGCGTTGAGTTCTGCGCGGGGCTGAAGGATCAGCCGTTGAGTGAGTAATAATTCGTACTCGGCCTGGGCAGATAGAGCGGCCCGACCGTTATTGCCAATATAGGCTGCCACATCGAGTTCGAACCAATAGGGCGCCAGCCCTTGTACGCCGAGCGCCAACCACTCCCGGTTTGTGCCTTCGTCATATTGATCCAATCGGACACCGAGCTGGGTATCAAAATACGCACTGATTGCATGCCCCCACAGCAAATCGGTTGAGCTTTCTTCAAAAGCCCCGGAAACGATATCGCCTTCGGCCTTGATCACCAAGCGATCATAGGTGGTGCCATACCAGCCTTGCAGATCGTAAACGGTGGCTTGACTCTGCGCCTGATACTCAAGCCGATCACCGAGCACCGACCAGAAGCTGTGTTCATCGGCGAGCTTTAATTGCCGTGGCCCTGGTTGCGCGTAGGGGCCTTCAGTCAAGGTGTAGCCGTCCGCGTAAGCATGCGGATCTCTCGCATCGGCCGGTGCACTGCCGCCTTGCGCGTTCATATTACTGTGATCCATCTGCGCCATCGCTGCGTCCGCGAAGGCGAAACTTGCGCACAGTAATAGGGCGTTCAGTGGCACCCGGATTGATGGCAAATCGACGTTAACCAGCTTCATGACACCACCACCTCGCGGAACATGCCCGCGTCCATGTGAAACAGTAAGTGGCAGTGCCACGCCCATCGGCCCAGATCATGGGGGGTGGTCAGGTAGCTGATGCGCTGCGCCGGTTGCACCGGAATGGTATGGCGACGTACCCGGAGCTCGCCCTGATCGGTCTCAAGTTCGCTCCACATCCCATGCAGATGCATGGGGTGCGTCATCATGGTGTCGTTTTGTAAAATAATCCGGATGCGTTGGTTGTGTGGTAGGGAGACCGGTGTACTTTTGCCAAACTCCAAGCCATCGATCGACCAGCTGTAACGCTCCATATTGCCAGTGAGGTGAAGCTCGACTTCCCTTGACGGTTCACGATCATCTTCGAGAATGCCTGCAACGGATTTAAGATCCGCCAGGGTCAGGACGCGGTGCCCTTTGGGGCGCAGCCCTTTCTCACTTAAGTCACGCAGGCCAATTCCCGGGTCGTTCAGTCGGGTGCTGGGCATATCCACCCGCATGTCTACTGAAGGGCCATACTCTGAGCTCGCATGGCGAACGGTGGAGGAGGGCTTGGCGAGCGCGCCAGGCATCGCGTGACCGCTGTGCTGGCTATGATCCATGGACATGCCACCGTGCATGTGGCTAGTGTGCTTACCGCTCATATCCATGTTACCCATGTCCATCCCACTGTGATCCATGCCATCGTGGTTAATGGCGCCCATCATATCTGCCATGGTCAACCACTCAACCGGGTCGAGTGTTGGCAGGGGGGCCGTCAACCCCTGGTGTGTGGCCAGTGTGCCGCGAGCGTAACCACTGCGGTCCATGCTCTGCGCAAAAACGGTGTAGGCATCATCTTTGGGCTCTACCAACACGTCATAGGTTTCGCCAGGACCAAAGCGGAATTCGTCAATCGCGACGGGTTCAACGTCCTGGCCGTCGGCCTGAATCACGGTCATTCTGAGGCCCGGGATCCGCACATCATAAAAGCTGTTACTGGCGGCATTGATGAATCGCAACCGCACCCGATCGCCTGCCTTATACAGGCCGGTCCAGTTGCCTGCCGGCGCTGTGCCATTCATCAAATAGGTCATGGTTGCCGCCGACAGATCCGCAAGATCGGTTGGGTTCATGCGCATTTGATTCCACATCTGGCGCTTTTCAAGCGCGGCGGCAAAACCCGTGTTTGATACGTCCTGTGCAAAATCAAAGAAGGTGGGCTGGTTAAAATTGTAAATATCGCTCTGTACCTTGAGCTTGCGGAATGCCCGCATGGGGTCTTCATCGGTCCAATCAGACAGCTGGATCACATGATCCTGATCGGCAGGGTGTCGCTCAACTGCGCGTGGCTCGACAATCAATGCACCGTACATCCCGGTCATTTCCTGGAAGCCCGAATGGCTGTGATACCAATAGGTGCCACTTTGGCGGAGCTTGAAGCGGTAGACAAAGGTCTCACCGGGGGCGATGCCCTTGAAGCTGATGCCGGGTACGCCGTCCATCTGGTAGGGCAAAAGAATACCGTGCCAGTGGATGGAGGTGGGCACTGAGAGGCGATTGGAGACTCGAATGGTGACCTCATCGCCCTCACGCAGGCGCAGGGTAGGGGCGGGAATCGAACCGTTAATGGTCGTGGCCATCCGTTGCGCGCCGGTAAAGTTGACCGGTGACTCGGCGACAACGAGGTCAATCACCTTGCCGCTGAGAACGGGGGCCGCCCCTTGGCGAGAAAGGCCACCGACGCCGGCGTTTAACCACGCAGGTGTGGCCGCGAGCACACCACCAACGGCTAAACCCTGCACAAAGCGGCGCCGGGAAATGTTAGGTGGGATAATTTGACTACGGCTCCTCATGGATGGATTTCTCCTGACTAAGATAGGGGCTTGCCTGAAATAGATCTTCCAGATGTCTGGATTGGCTAATTTGTTGGTAAAGAGTAGCGTTAGCCGCCTGTCAGCAGCATGACTTCAACATGACAAAGTTGTAATCTTTATGTCATCTGTTTGATTGCAGTGCTTAAGTATCATGAATTACACCAAGGTACCGGAATAGGGCAAAGTGCCATGCGCTTGTTAGTGGTTGAAGATGAAGTGAAAACCGGTGACTACCTGAAGCAGGGCCTGACGGAGGCAGGCTTCATGGTAACACTGGTACGCAATGGGCTTGATGGCCATCATCTGGCCATGACGGAGTCCTACGATTTGTTGGTGCTTGATGTCATGCTACCGGATGTTACCGGGTGGCGCATCCTGCAATCGATCAGGGAAGCCGGCCATCAAACCCCGGTGCTTTTCCTCACTGCCCGCGACAGCATCGATGACCGCGTCAAAGGCTTAGAGCTGGGCGCAGATGACTATCTGGTTAAGCCGTTTGCCTTTGCAGAATTACTGGCGCGGGTACGCACATTGCTTCGCCGGGGGGCTACTCCAGCATTGACGGATCAGATTAAAGTGGCCGATTTAACTCTTGATCTGCACCGCCACCGAGCGGTTCGGGCCGGCCAGAAAATCAACCTCAGCCACAAAGAATTTTGCTTGTTAGAACTGCTGGTTCGCCGACAAGGTGAGGTGCTGCCGCGTTCGCTGATTGCCTCGCAGGTGTGGGATATGAATTTTGACTCAGACACCAATGTCATCGATGTGGCCATTCGCCGTTTAAGAAGCAAGGTGGATGAGGGATTTCAATCCAAGCTGATCCACACCGTACGTGGAATGGGTTACAAGCTTGACGTTGAGGAGTAATCGCGTGTCGCCGCATGATTCCCTCATCCGTAATTTGTCACTCAAAAATCGGGTGATGGTGTTTGTCGCAATGGTTATTGTCATCAGTTTTATTGCGGTCGGGCAGTTAGTCCTGCATGCCGTTGATCAACATTTTATTGAGCAGGATGTCGAAGAGCTGGTTGTAATTACCCAAGCTGTTGCAAAAAAATTGGAGCTTGAGTTTGACTCAACTGGAGATACAGACCATTCGCTTGCCCATGCCATTACAGGGCATCACGGTGTCTATTATCAGATTTGGAGCGAGTCTGGTAAATTGATCTTTCGTTCACCCGAGATCTCACTGCCTGAATCCCTCGCGCACGATCCTGTTTTCAGGAAAATTCGACCCCAAAACGTGGCAACGTGGGTGATCGGTCAGACCACTTACCGTGGTGCGATAAGCCTTGTCGATATCAATGGTAAAATGTATCGAATCGCGTCTGCTATCTCGATGGAATCTCACATGATATTTCTGAGAGATTTCAAGCGCAATCTTTCGCTGATATTAACGATGACAGGCTTGTTAACCCTGTTTGCCGCTTGGCTTGGTGTTCACCGCGGGCATGCACCATTACGCCTATTGAGTGAATCCATTCGTTCCATCAAGGCAGACCAGCTTGATTTTCGGCTTGAAACCACAACGCTGGCGCCGGAATTGAAACCGCTGGCCGACGCCTTTAACCAAATGATCAGTCGACTCGAAGACAGTTTTTCTCGTCTTTCTCATTTTTCAGCGGATATAGCGCATGAACTCCGTACGCCTTTAAGTAATCTTGCAACTCAAACACAGGTTGGACTGGGACGGGCGCGTTCATCTGAAGAATACCGGGAAATTTTGTACTCCAATCTGGAGGAGCAGGAACGATTGACGAAAATGGTCAATGATATGCTGCTGCTTGCCCAGAGTGAAAATGGATTGTTGAAATACACGTGGGAAACTATTGAGCTGATGGAGCAGGTGCAGGCAGCGGTAGAGTTTTTTCAAGCACTAGCTGATGAATGTAATGTGAAGATATCTGTGCAGGGTGAGAAGACCTCTATTTTGGCGGACAAATCAATGTTGAGGCGTGTGATTTCTAATCTGCTGTCAAACGCAATCCGATACACCCCGGAAAATCAGACGATTGACATAGCCGTCAGGAGCGAAGGTGGGCTTGCTAGGATGACCATTGCTAACCCGGGCTTACCCATTGCGCCGGAACATTTGCCGAAACTATTTGATCGATTCTATCGGATTGACCCATCGCGACAGCGCCATAGCGATGGCGCGGGATTGGGCTTGGCTATTGTGAAGTCGATCGTCGAGGCGCATGACGGTACCATTAGCGCCTCTAGTGAATGCGGTTATACGATTTTTACTGTGCTATTGCCTACCAATTCTTTGGCCATTGACCGATAAAGACGAACGAATCCTGCTACATATACGAATATTTCAGATGTCCAAAGTATTTTGGTGCCGGGTCCTCTGCATTCGTGTTTAGAATAGATTGTCTTCGACATAATTATCTTCTTCCATGCAATCCTGAATGACTGCAAAATAACTCTGCAAACGCACAGATATAGCGATTTGAGCTTTTTCCGAAAAGTGAATACTGGGTGCGATGGATGATGCCTGCCACCGGCATCAAACTTCTATTCAGACGTATTTAAACCACTTCAAACGATACTTTGCAACGCCCGCACATGATGTCCAGACCGGCTTTCCCCCAAACATTGGTTCGTTCTTTCACTTTCTTCACGTCCACTGAGCGAACGCACGATACGACACTCGGACACCGTATCGTAGCGACAGCACTGTGCCAACTCATTCAGGCTTTCTTCCAGGCGCATCAGCTCCTGAATGGTACTGCGAATTTTTTCCAGCTGATCTCGGATAATTTGATCAATTTCAGCGCATGGCGCTTGCTTATCCATTTGCAGCCTAACCAGCACCTTGAGCTCATCCAGCGGAATTTGCAATTCGCGACAGCGACGAATAAACACCATGCGCTCGACATCCCTTTCGCCGTAGTCGCGGTAACCATTTGGGCTCCGGTGTGCTTCCGGCAGCAGGCCTATATCCTCGTAGTAGCGGATGGTTTTGCTGGCCATCCCGGTGCGTTTGGCCAGTTCATTAATCTTCATAGGGTTTGACCTTCCAGTAGGTTGAAGGTTTAGTATAACAGCCTTCAATTTGGAAGCGACCCTTTGTATGTCTGAGTGCTGTGCCGCCGAAGCGAGAAACTGCCAGGAACGTATCCTTCTTTGGATCGTTCTATTATTGAATGCAGTGATGTTTGTTGTCGAATTCGCTGCTGGCTGGCTGGCGCGTTCAAGCGGTTTAATGGCCGATTCCCTGGACATGCTGGCTGATGTGCTCGTGTACTCGGTGAGTCTGTATGCAGTCGGTAAAGCCCTTGCCCAGAAAGCCAAAGCCGCCCTGCTGAATGGGAGCTTGCAAATGCTATTGGGCATCGGTGTGTTTCTGCACATTGGCTGGCGAATCGGGGAGGGAAGTACACCCCAAACGGATATCATGGGCTGGATCGCTGCGCTGGCGTTGGTTGTGAACACGGCCTGCTTTGCGCTTCTGTATCGGTACCGAAGTGGTGATGTTAATATGCGCGCAAGCTGGCTGTGTTCGCGCAATGATATGTTAGCCAATGTGGGTGTGTTGGTTGCTGCCTGGCTGGTGGAGGCTTGTTCGTCCGCGTGGCCGGATTATGTGATAGCGGCGCTTATCGCTGGGGTTGTCGTGCATTCCTCCTCCGGTATATTGATTCAGGCGAAAAAGAGTTTGAAAGAAGGAACTGAGATGAAAGCTGACGGCTGTTGTGATGTGAAGTAAACATTTAAGCCTATGGTGCTAAGGGGTAACGATTGACTACACCACTTTGGAAGTTTACTGTAATCTAATAGTCTATCGAGACTTGTATTTGAATCCTTTTGCAATAAGAAGTCAGCCCGACCCATGATGATCCGCCACGCCATTACATACCTGATGATCGCCCTGCTTGCGGTGCAGTCGGTGGTGGCCTCGGCGGATGCGCACCAATTACATCAATCGGGTACTGAACATCTAACATTTGACCACGAACAAGAACCGACTCATAACCCCGAGACAGACCAAGAAATTAAATCAAGTGCTACATTGGGTAGCATTTCCTTTGATTGCCACCATTGTTGCCATTGTCATGGGCATGGCGCCATGATTTTTGCAGAATCTGAATTACACTTGGTTGCCTTGTTTTTAGGAAATGGACCTGTCAGCTATAACGCCATCTACACCTTGGGTATCCCCCCCTCGCTGTACCGCCCTCCCATCGCCTGATTTTACTGATTAAGTCTTTCCTCGTGTTGCGGTTTTTTCTGCAACGCTCGGCTTGAATTACCTTAAATAAGTAGGATCTACCACATGTTACCAATATGTACTGCGCTTCGTTTAAGCGCATGGGATCGGCGGAATATCAGAAACCGCTGTTTTCTGTTCAGTTTACTATTATTTATTTTTTCTTCGGGGCTTAACGCCGCACCTGGGGACTCAACGATCACGCTGGCCCATGCGGTGCAGCGTTCTTTGTCACAAAACCCGTCTCTTCAAATTTTTCCCTACCGCTATGACGCACTTCAAGGGCTGGCAGAAACGGCCCAGTTGCGGCCAGCCTATGAAGTGGGCTTTGACGCAGAAAATGTCGGAGGCAGCGGGGATTTCACGGGCGTCAGTGGTGCCGAGCTAACCGTTGCTCTGTCTTCGGTAATCGAAATGGGGGATAAGCGCTTGGCTCGGCAGGGTGTGGTATCTCACCGTCGGTCACTTCTCGACGCCCATCGACAAGTGGAATCCCTGGCCCTGTTAGGTGAAGTCACACGCCGCTACGTTGATGTGCTCGCAGCACAGGCGCAGGTTGAACTGGCAAAAGAAGCTGCCCAGCTGGGAAACGAAAGCTTACGCATTGTGCAAAAGCGGGCTGCTGCAGGAGCCACGCCCGAGGCTGAAGTGAAACGTGCGCAGGCCGCTGCTGAGCAAGCAAAGCTCGCTTTATTCGCGGAGCAACAACGACTTACTTATTTGAAAGTGGCATTGTCTGCCCTCTGGGGATCGACCAATCCAGAGTTTGACAAAGTGGAAGGGGATCTATTCCAGTTCGGCGAGGATGTTGCTTTTGAAAGGTTGTATGCAAAAGTGGAAAAGAATCCAGCGATACAAATTTTTGCGGCTCAGTCCCGCCTGAAAGACGCTGAATTACGCCTTGCAAAAACCCAATCCAGCGCCGACATCAGTTGGTCGGTGGGCGTTCGTCGAATGCAGGAAACAGATGACACCGCTCTGGTTGCTGGCTTCAGTATGCCGCTGTTTTCAGCTAAGCGAAATGCCGGCGCCGTTTCCACCGCATTGGCTGAGAAAAATCAGGTGTTAGCAGAGCGTGAGGTGATGTTACTCGATTTGCACACGCAACTGTTTCGAGCTTTTCACAACCGCAAGCAAGCCATTGTTGCGGTAAAAGCCCTGCGTACCGCCATCATCCCAGCCCTTGAACAGGCACTGGTTGAAACTCAAGCGGCGTATCAGCGAGGCCGGTACGGGTACCTCGATTATGTCAGTGCACGGCAGGAGCTATTGAGCGCCAGACGCACTCAGATCGAAGCAGCCGCAGCCGCCTTAACCTATGGCGCAGAAATTGAGCAGCTGACAGCAGAGCCTCTGGCCCTGACCCAGTATGGGGAAGACGACACATTTTCAGGATTACCACAATGAACTCCAAAACGCATATTAAAAAATCCATCACCCATCTTCTTATCAGTTACTTAGCGATCGCACTGCTGTCTGTACAAACCTTTGCAGAGACTGGCCACGAAGAAGAGACAGAGCACGACGAAGAAGGCCACATAGAACTGACACAGGAACAGATGCTGCATGCTGGTATTACGCTGACAACCGCTACCTCGGGGACTATCCGCGATGTCTTACCGGTGTATGGCGTCGTGGCTACCAACGCAGAGCGCGAACAGTCGGTGACAGCACGCTTCGATGGCATTATTCGGGAAGTCAAAAAAAGTACGGGTGATACGATTCGTAAAGGCGAAACCTTGCTGACCGTAGAAGCGAATGAAAGCCTGAAAACCTATTCGATAACGTCCGCACTCGATGGTGTCGTTACTCAGCGTAATGCGAACGTTGGCGAGCAAACTACCGATACACCATTGTTAGTTATTCAGGATCTCTCAACGGTTTGGGTGGAACTGTCGGTTTTCCCCAAAGATGTTAGTCAGGTGAGTTTAGGCCAAAAAGTTCGCGTGCTCAGTCTCGACTCAACCCAAATCGCAGAAGGAGAAATTTTCTATATTGCACCACATGGCCAGGGTGGCAACCAGGCCATTACAGCTCGCGTTTTGATAGACAACCCCAGAGGCCGATGGAAACCCGGGCTGTTTGTCAATGCGCAAATCACCCGTGATGAAGTCCCCGCTCCGGTAGTGATCCGTAACGAGGCCCTGCAGATCGTGGAAGATAACCCCGTCGTGTTTGTTCAGGGTGAGGAGGGTTTTGAACCACGTGCGGTGACGCTCGGACGTACCGACGGCGAATTGAGCGAAGTCTTGTCTGGCCTGGCTGTTGATGAAGTGTATGTCAGCAAAAACAGCTTTGTCCTGAAATCAGAATTGGGCAAGGAGGATGCTGAACATGGACACTAATCAATCTTTAATCGCTCTAACTAGGGTAACGGACAGATCCTTCCCACTGCACGGGTCTCATGAACTCAACTCGGGAGTTCATCATGATTGATAAACTGATTCAATTTTCCATCGCCCGGCGTTGGGTTGTGATGTTTCTGGTGCTAGTCGTTGGCGCCTTAGGCGTCTGGAACTATCAGCATTTACCCATCGACGCGGTGCCCGACATCACCAACGTCCAGGTACAAATTAACACCGAAGCGCCTGGTTATTCGCCACTGGAAGTGGAGCAACGCGTCACCTATCTGGTGGAATTAGCCATCACTGGGCTGCCCCACGTGGAAAGTACCCGATCCCTGTCCCGCTATGCACTCTCGCAGGTGACAGTGGTGTTTGAAAAAGGCACGGACATCTATTTTGCCCGCAACCTGATCAATGAGCGACTGCAACAGGCCAAGAGTGAAATGCCTGCCGGTATCGAACCGGTGATGGGACCAGTAGCAACGGGGCTTGGTGAAATATTTCACTATGCAGTTCATGCCAAACCAGACGCACTGCAGGCCAGCGGAGAGCCGTATGATGCTACTGCGCTACGGACCTTGCAGGATTGGGTAATCCGGCCACAGTTGCGCTTAGTCCCGGGCGTCACTGAGGTTAACACCATTGGAGGCTTTGAACGGCAGTTTCACATTACGCCGGAACCGTCAAAGCTGTTGGCCTACCAGCTCAGCTTTGATGACCTGGTGGCAGCACTGGAGAAGAATAATGCCAATGTGGGAGCGGGCTATATTGAAAAAAATGGCGAACAATACCTGATCCGTGCTCCTGGACAGGTGGCTGACATTCCCGCAATTGAAAAAATCATCGTCGCTCTTCGGGCGGGGGTGCCAATCACGGTTGCCGATGTGGCTGGAGTAGGGTTCGGCAAAGAATTGCGAACGGGGGCCGCAACCCTCGATGGTGAGGAAACGGTATTGGGTACCGCCGTCATGCTGCTGGGCGGTAATAGCCGAACGGTGTCTGAGGCCGTATCGGCCAAACTGAAGGAAATCAACCAAACACTGCCTGAGGGCGTCATCGCTGAACCCGTTTACAACCGCACGGTACTGGTCGATAAAACCATCGCGACCGTACAGGCTAATCTGGCCGAAGGTGCCATATTGGTTGTTGTAGTGCTCTTGATCATGCTTGGTAATGTCCGAGCCGCACTGCTAACAGCCATGGTGATCCCTTTATCAATGCTGATGTTAATGACAGGCATGGTGCAAACCAAGGTGAGTGCCAATCTGATGAGCTTGGGCGCGCTGGATTTCGGATTGATCGTGGATGGTGCGGTCATTATTGTCGAAAACTGCATATTGCGCCTGGCGGGGCGCCAACACCATCTTGGGCGCACCTTGAAATTGGACGAGCGCTTTCAAACGGTGTTTGCGGCGACTCGTGAGGTCTTCACCCCGAGTTTGATCAGCGTGCTGGTGGTCATTCTGGTGAATCTGCCGATTCTGGCGCTGACCGGCGTGGAGGGAAAAATGTTTACTCCCATGGCAATGGCGGTGATCATGGCGCTGTTGTCCGCATTGGTGTTGTCGCTGACCTTCGTTCCTGCGGCTGTGGCCCTCCTAATGCGTGGACACATCGAGGAGAAGGATAACCTGATCGTCCGTTCTTCCAAGCGGCTGTATTCCCCGATATTGGCCTGGGTTGTCCGGTTTCGCGTCTGGGTGCTATCCGCAGCACTAATATTTGTGTCCATCATTGGAGTACTGGCAACCCGGATGGGGACAGAATTTATTCCGAACCTGGATGAGGGCGATATTGCCGTCCAGGCGTTGCGAATTCCCGGCACCAGCCTCAGCCAATCCCTGGATATGCAATTTCGTCTGGAAAAAGCCGTGCTGGAAATGCCTGAAGTTAAAACCTTCTTCTCGCGTGTGGGAACCGCCGAAGTCGCCAGCGATCCCATGGGGCCCAATATCTCTGATGGCTATGTCATGCTGAAGGACAAAAGTGAATGGCCTGATCCCGATAAAACTAAAACCCAGCTGTTGGAAGAAATGGGTGAGAAACTTTCGTTGTTGCCTGGCAATGCCTATGAGATCAGCCAACCGATCCAGCTTCGCTTTAATGAATTGATTTCAGGTGTCAGGTCGGATTTAGGGATCAAGGTATTCGGCGATGATTTGCAGCAACTGCTGAAATCCGGAAGCGATATCGCCGCTGTACTGAACGGTATAGAGGGCGCTGAAGGCGTCAAGGTGGAACAGGTGTCGGGCTTACCCATTTTGTCAGTCGAAGCGGATCGCTCCGCCCTGTATCGCTATGGCTTGAACGTTGCCGATGTGCAGGACGTCGTCGCTGCCGCCACAGGCGGCGAAGAGGCCGGCCTTATCTTCGAGGGTGACCAACGTTTCTCGATCGTCGTGCGCTTGGCAGAACGGTTACGGGCCGACCTGAGCAGCCTGGAGCGTTTGCCCATCCCCTTACCGGACGGTGGTTATGTACCGTTGCGTGAGGTCGCCAGCCTGACGCTGGCACCCGGCCCCAATCAGATCTCCCGAGAAAACGGTAAACGCCGATTGGTGGTCAGCGCGAATGTTCGCGGTCGCGATTTGGGAGGGTTTGTGGCTGAAGTACAAGGCAAAGTGGCGCAACAGGTCAAGCTACCGCCCGGCTATTGGCTGGCATACGGCGGTACCTTTGAACAGCTTCAGTCTGCGTCACAACGGTTAAGTCTGCTGGTGCCTGTGACACTGGTGATGATCTTTGCGTTGCTGATGATGACTTTTAGCTCCGCTAAAGACGCCGCACTGGTATTCAGTGGCGTTCCTCTCGCGCTGACCGGCGGCGTCATCGCTTTGTGGCTGCGTGACATACCGCTGTCAATTACTGCCGGTGTCGGTTTTATCACCCTGTGCGGAGTATCGGTGCTGACGGGGGTTATGATGGTATCCGCTTTCCGGGACGCGCTTAATCGTGGCGAAGCCATCGAGTCAGCGATTCAGAGTGGAGCAATGCTCAGATTACGCCCGATATTGATGGTCGCTTTGGTGGCCGCGCTCGGCTTTTTGCCCATGGCACTCAACACCAGTACGGGTGCTGAAGTACAAAGGCCCTTGGCCACCGTAGTTATTGGCGGAATCATTTCTTCAACTCTACTCACATTGTTGGTGTTGCCTGGCTTGTATCGTCTTGCATGGCGAAAACCGAAAAGAATGAATGGAAATGGCGAACCGGTTGCACAATAACTGACTTGAGCGCGCGGCATGTGATTCATGCCGCGTGTCGTCTTACGTAACAGCTACACTTTATAGGAATACGCACATGAAACTAATCACAGCCTTTATTCATCATGTACGAACTTCAGACGTAATCAATGCGCTACACGATTCAGGCTACAAGAACATGGCAATGCTTGATGTCAAAGGCACCTTGAAACCCTTAGGTGAGCAAGAGCTGGCCTATACGTCTGAAACTGGCGCGGTGATTTCAGAAGTTTAACTATCATTGGCCTGCGAAGACGACCAGGTTGATGCGGTGACAACTATCATCCGTAAAGCTGGAAAAATCGGCGATAACATATCCGGTTGGGTCTACGTCAGCCCCATTGAGCAGGCGCTACCTATAGACGGTCATTAACCCTCCCGGTGTTGTGCGCGCCGGCTGCGTCCTTACCAGCGCCACAGCACTGGAATCGCCTGGTGGAAGAGCCATGCATAATCACGATCACACCAACAGTTCAAAACGTATTGGCTGGGCCTTTTTCCTCAACCTGTGTTTTACGGTCATTGAATTTATTGGGGGCTGGCTGACAAGTAGCACCGCCATCATGGCGGACGCAGTCCACGATCTTGGAGACAGCCTATCTATAGGTCTTGCCTGGGTGCTGAGCAAGGTCAGCGAGAAGGGCTCGAATAATGATTTTACTTACGGATACCGCCGCCTGTCGTTATTAGGTGCGTTGGTCAATGGCTTGGTACTTATTGCCGGTTCAGTTTGGGTCTTGTCAGAGGCTATCCCAAAACTGTTGCAACCTGAAATGCCCCTCGTCGAAGGAATGCTGGGCTTGGCTATTCTGGGTGTCATAGTCAATGGATTTTCTGCCTATAAACTTAGCCATGGAAAAACACTTAACGAAAAAGTCTTGAACTGGCATTTATTGGAAGATGTACTGGGCTGGGTGGCTGTCCTGATTGTATCCATTGTGCTGCTCTTTGTAGATTGGCCTATTCTAGATCCAGCACTGTCTATCGTTTTTACCCTTTATATCGTGTTCAATGTAGGAAAGAACCTTTGGAGTACCACTCGATTATTTCTTCAGGCAACACCTGACAAAACGCTGTCGGAGTCACTTCATCGGAGCCTGTCCTCGCTTGAGGATGTCCGCAGTGTTCATCACCTTCACCTGTGGTCACTGGATGGTGAGCACCATGTGCTTACCGCACACCTGGTATTGCAACGCGCATTAACCTTGGAGCAGCAACTTAGTTTGAAAAGGGCAATTGCCGATCGCCTCGGCGAGTTCGAACTCGCGCATACGACCATTGAATTCGAATTTGAGGAGGAAGCCTGTCGAGATGCAAGCGTTATCTGAAACCGCTGAATTTCGTTAGGAAACTCAAGTTGTCACACAAGTACATCGATGTGTCTACCCAATGGCTCAACCGAAGCGGAGTTAATCTCACCTTTTGCTTGTACTGCCATCATTATTGCTTGTAGAGAGGCGTTACGATCTTGCAGTGTGGGACCAGCGGGTGCCATAGACGCCATTCGTATTAGTTGGGCTTTTTTCAGCGTTGCTTGGGGATTATTGGGCTCAGCTGACGTATCAAACACGATATCACCTGAGACGACAAAAAGTTCTCCATCGAAAGGCCTATAGTGGTAATTGGGTGGTGAACTGTGCTGTGTCGTAACCGCGAGATGAGATTCGACATGACGCTGAATATGAGCCTGAGAAAGCTCTAATCGTTTGCGCTCGTTAGAGTTGCCTCCTGACCTAGTCTCTGTGTCGCGCGCTGAATTGTTGGATGAAGCGCTCAATGACGCTGTGGGTATAGACAAAACTGTTGTCATCGCCCCTCTCCACAAAAATCGGCAATAGCCTCAGTATATCGAAATCTTTAACGACTGGCTTATTTCCAATACTTTCTGCGTTATTCGATTTAAGATTAACTGGAGATTCCCATAGACAACATCATATTAGTCAGCGCAGAGCAAGTATGTTGAGCAGGTAAACCTAATTGCTT
This sequence comes from Simiduia agarivorans SA1 = DSM 21679, assembly GCF_000305785.2. NCBI lineage: Bacteria > Pseudomonadati > Pseudomonadota > Gammaproteobacteria > Cellvibrionales > Cellvibrionaceae > Simiduia > Simiduia agarivorans. Next base: position 648,297 of record NC_018868.3, read on the forward strand.
CTGCACATCGTTCAGCATGCTGCCTCAACACTCTGGTGACAATAGCGCGGCCATTTTTTCCATCAGGATGATCGCTGCATCGTCGGATAGTTGCTGGCCTTCCTCGATGTATTCCCACACTGTAGCGTCGCTCTTCCAACCACCTTGTTTCTTAATCAACTCAAAATCGACCTTCTCCCGTCCTGCCGACGTGGAGAGGCCTCGCCGAAAGTGTGGCGACTCAACTCAGGCACAAAATCAAACAAACAGGCCCGACCCAAGGTTTTAAGCAAGTCGTTGATGGCCCCAGGATTGAGTTGTTTGGTTTGCACCTGATCCCAGCAATTGACAGGCCGAAACACTGGGCCATTAACAATATCAGCCGTATCTATCCATTGCTTGATTGCCCTGGCTGGGCAACAGACCGGATTCCCTGCAAAGGGCAGGGCTCGCGCTAAGCCGCTCGCCTGCTGATCGGTCCTGGAACGGGGCAGGCTAATGATCAAGCCCTCCGGCTCTCACATGAGATCGCTGACTTGAATAGCAATCAGTTCACTGCGTCGAAAGGCCCCAAAAAAGCCGGTTAACAGCATCGCCATATCCCTATATTTCTTTTTACTGCCTGGCAAAAACCGGAGGCGATTCACCATCTGGGCAATGTGCTCCAGAAGCAGTGCCTTGGCTTTGCGTTTGGGCTGGCCATGGGTGCGCCGAATGCCTTCCATTGCCTTTCGAACCAAGGGATCTTTCACGGGGTAAACAATGCCCTGATAGTGGTGCCACTGGCACTGGCCGTTAGATGGAGATCAGGGTTCGAGAGTTGAGCGACTCGGCACCGGCAGCAAAATCACCATCGCGCCACAGCTTAAACGCTGGCGATCAGATAACGGAGAGGCGGTCGATATCGGCGGGCTACCGAACGACTTGATCGAAGTGGTAAAATCACTGCATGAGGGGGTACAACAAATAGCCGACCATCGTATCGAGCAGGCCCGTCAGGAATTTTAAGGTTTCAATCAAGAGCTACGAAAAGAGTTGACCGATACCAAAAACACTATCGTGCAGCTTACCGCTCGACAACAAGATCTTGAAAACCAGATTGAACGGAAAAACAAGAAAAAAGGTGAAGTAGAAAAGTCTCTGGAAGATGCGCGTATCAGCCTGGTTAAAGCCGAGTCCCAACGAGACGAAGCGATTGCGAGGACTACTGAACTGAAAGGAAGCGTTTCTGAACTCAAGCAGGAAAACAAGGATATTCGAGAACAATTTAATCACTATCAGCAGCGCACTTCGGAAGACCGTCAGCAGGAGCGCCTTCAGTTCCGTAGGTAACCCAAGGATTAAAAGAGCAGATCCAGGATCTACAACACCGGCTTACCCAGGCTGAGTCCAAAGCTTCCGAGTTACTTGATGGTAATGCACAGTTACTCAGCAGCGCCGGTAAACTTGAACAGGCCAATATAACGCTAAACAGGGAGCTCAATGGAAAGATAGAAGATGTCCAGGATCTGAAACGCGATTTTTAAGACGCCGTCAAGAAGTATCTCGATTTCCAGCAAAAAATGAAAAATTGGCGGAAAACGTGGCAGTGATGACCATTCAGAAAGCAGACGTGAGCAAGGAATTGGCTGTGTTATCTCAAGTATTGGAGACCACCAAAGCCGAACTAAAAGCCAGCCAGGACAAGATTGCATTTCTGACTGACGAGAATAAGGTAATACTTCAGGAAAAGGCGATGATACAAGGACAGTTTAAGCAACTACAGGGCTCGCTGTGATCGCGTTAGAGCCAATCTTGTCAAATTTGTCGGTTCTTCCACAGGCACCCATAGAGACTCCGTGGCCATTGACTGATAGAAACGAATTAACCTTGCTACATTACTTATATTTCTGGAGTCTATAGTATTTTGTGCTGGAAGCCTGACATTCACATCTAAGAGGAAATTGTCTTTAACCTAGATGTTGGCATCAAATGTCTATTCAGACATATTCAAATCACATCAAACGGTACTTGGCAACGCCCGCACACGATGTCCAGACCGGCTTTCCCCCAAACGTTGGCCTGGCAACCAGGACATTGGTATTTTGACTTGGTTTTGGGCGCTGGTTTAAGTTGAACTAGAGTGTCCTTCGGTAATATGTCCTGGTAACTGGAATAGAGGTACTGGGTTACGGCTTCGTCACTTAACGCCTCAGGATTGAAGTCCGACATTACAACCGCGGTTTCAGTTTTGATCCGCTCCAGATTGGTGTTAAGTGGCGAGCTCTCTACTGCTTGATGTGCAATTGCATAGGAATTGGGCAGCATGAAACGGTAAATCCAAGGGAAATTGAAACCATTGCTCTTAACCAATGCGTGGCAAGCTAGCAAAAATCGTCCACCCTCGATGGGATAGTCATTCATATGTTGGCCGGTAATCGCGCCACCTGGCAGCCCGGTATCGCTGGGTTGAAGGCCAACATCGATCATTTTGTAAGCCCACTCGGTATTGTGATAGCAACTGCGACTGGGCTTACCGTAGATGTACTGCCAACAATGCACCATCTCGTGGACCAGTGTCTGCAACACCTCAACAACGCGTGATCGCCCCATGTTGGCGGGATTAATCCCTATCTCATGACACCGGGTACCTTCTAATGAAGTCCATCGGTCAGGGGCGAAATAGCCCATCAATTCTTTTTGTCGCTGGACGGTAAACATGACAGGGGGGAGTTTTCCGTCAAACAGCGCGGTATTGAAATGGCCGTAGGCATCTAACAACGATTGATAGAGCGCATTAGTAGGGTTCATAGCGATATCGACGGGAGACACTAAGCGTAAATATACAGAATTCTAGGTACTATTTAATGTTTTCCACGTACAAACTTCCAATTTCGATCAATAAATAACCAAATTTTGTATCGTACGATACAAAAATAGGTTATTTATTGATCAGTTTGGTGGAGTGCCAGACGATGCGGGTCAACAGTTGACGATTTCTGGTACAAGACGAGCTTCAATAATCACAAAAAAGGAAGCTCCATGTCAACGCAACGTGCCATCTTACCTGCCGCCGACGCCCGCGATTTCGATGCAGTCCCCACATTGGGGGAGGCTGATCGTGCGGCGTTGTTTGATTTGCCACAGGCTGCGAAAGCGCACCTAAATTCGCTGAAAAAGCCAGTGAATCAATTAGTGTTTATCGCCAGCTATGGCTATTTCCGTGCCCGGGGGAAGTTTTTTGAGCCCGTTCAGTTTCGCCTGAAAGACCTACAATACATTGCACAGACCTACCATTTGCGGGGAGTTCTACGCAATCTCAGCAAACCCAAAATGAAAACCATGCTGTCATCATTCGGTGGCGCAACGGCAAGCCGATACCGCGCAAAGATCCTAGAACTCACCGGCTGGCGCCAGCCTACCTCCGCGGACTGGCTAACAGCACAGACGCATGCCAAGTGGCAGGCTCGGAAGCAATCCGGCCAGGACACGTTGTTCTGGTCCATGTTGTCATTTTTCGACCAGAATCACTGGGTGATCCCCAGCTACGGGCGACTCTGCGAACTAGTGGCGCAAAGCTATGGTGCCGTCGAGGACGGCCTACTGTCTGTTCTCGGTGAACATATCAATGATTCACAAGCAAACGCGCTCATGGCATTGCTCAATACCGATGAGGACGGCAATACGCCTTTGACGCTCGCTAAGTCGCTGGAACAGTCCGAGAAAACACGAAAGATTCAGGGCGCGGCCAAGCAATTGACTCACGCGCAAACCCTCTATGATGAGGTCAAGCCGGTGCTCGATCAGTTGAATTTGACAGAGCAAGCCACACACTACTATGCCCATTGGGTATTGAAGGCCCGCCCCGCGCAGGTCCGACAATTAAGCGACCGTCGTTTGGCGCACCTACACCTGATGGCGTTTACTAAATACCAATACTTTAAACGGGTAGATCACGCGATGGCGCTGATACTGAAGTCAATTCAGCGTGCCCGCAATACTGCCGCCAATAAAGCCCAAGAGTTACAGCTCAAGGGGCGAAGTGAAAGCCTGGCCGCTATTGGTGCTGTGCATCAGTCACAATCCCGGCTTGCTCAAGTGGCACAGGATCTGCTCGGTATCGCTGAAGACAGCCGATTATCCGATGCACAAAAGTTGCAGAGAATCCGGTCACAACTGATGGATATATTGCTGGAAACGGAAGCGGTGGCCGGCAAGTCTAAAGCCGTCGCACAATACTTGGAAGACAGCGAGGACACGGCAATGTTGTATGCCATGTTGGCAGAACAAGCGAAAGGCCTGCACCAGCGTATCGGTGGTTTGGTGCGGCGCCTGCGTTTCGATCCCGACACCGACGACGCGCCACTACTTAGTGCGCTACAAGCATACCAAGCAGGACGGCCGCTGCCGCTAGCCTTTCTGTCTAAGAAAGAGCGCGGGATAGTAGAGGTCGACGGAGCCGTTTGCCCGGATCGGTTATTTATGGTGCTGATGATCCGATTTTGGGAGGGCATTCGGGGGGGCACAATCAACCTTGAAGAGGGATTCAACTACTTGCATATCAACCGGTACTTGATTGACAAGGCCATCTGGCAGTCCGATCGATCGAGCCTGTTAGAGGCCGCGCAACTCACCCCGTGGGCCGACGGAGAGCACACATTAGGGAACCTGTCAGCCACGCTGTCCAAAGGCTATACGGATATTAACCAAAGCATTGCAGAGGGCAGCAATGGGTATTTAATCGCGCGGCCCGATGGCCGCTACCGGGTGAAGACACCACCGCTAGAGCGAGGGCCTACGGGCTATATCGGGCAACGATTGAAAGAGGAGGGCAAGGTCGCCGTACTGAAAATATTGAGGGACATGGAACACGCGCATCCCTTTTTACACTTGCTAAAACACCAAAGCGCACAGAAAAATACTGAATCCGATCCTCAGGTATTGTTTGCCGGTCTGATAGCGTTGGGCTGTAACATCGGCGTACCCGCCATGGCCGATATGTCCATTGGGATTAATGAGAACACGCTCAAAACGGCCGTCGATCAACGGTTTACCAATGAGAACCTACGCGCCATCAATCAGTATTTAGTGGACACGATTCAGGCACTGCCGTTAACCCGGCTGTACCGCGTGGAGAATAATCGCTTGTTTTCTGGCAGCGATGGCAAGAAAGTGACGGTCAGCGTTGACTCGGTATTGGCCAATTATGCCTACAAGTACTACGGCCAGAAGCGGGGTGTTGCAGTCTATAGCTTTGTGGATGAAGCGCAGCGCCTGTTTCACTCCACGGTAATCAGCGCGGCTGACCGAGAAGCGGCCTATGTACTCGACGGTTTAATGAATAACACGAGCGATATTCAGCGGATTCATGTGACTGATACCCACGGATTTACACACGCGTTGTTCGGCACAGCGTTTCTCGCCGGCATTGGCTTTGCGCCACGCATTAAACGGGTCGAGGAGCAGGTGCTGTCTTCTTTTTCCGCCAAGAAAACACTGCAGGGCCAAGGCTATCGGTTCTTACCCGGGCGGTTGGTCAAGCGACAGCACATCCTGGACCAGTGGGACACGATGTTGCGGCTGGTGGCAACCATCAAGCTCGGCTACTCATCAGGTTCGAAAATTTTTAACCGGTTGAATACGTACAGCCGCCATCATCCGTTGTACCGTGCGCTAACGGAATTCGGCCGGATTATCAAAACCCATCATATTCTGCAGTATTACCAGAACCTGGACCTGCGCCAGTCAATTCAGAAGCAACTCAATCTGGTGGAACTATCCAACAAATTCCACGATGCGGTGTTCTGGGCGCGAGGCAAAGTCTTTCATGTGGCGGAACAAGGAGAGCAGGAGCAGCAGACCCTGTGCCGGTCGATAATTCAAAATGCCATCTTGCTGTGGAACTATTTGACACTCTCAACCCAAGCGCTGGGTTTGGACGATCCTGATCTGAAGGCGGAGATGTTTGAACAGATTCGTGCCGGTTCGGTGTTGACCTGGGGGCACGTAAACTTCACGGGTGAATACGATTTCAGCAAAGGAAGGCGGGCGTTCACGCGTTTTCCGCTAAAGCGGATCGCCAAATTGGCGGTCCCGGAGGCGCCGGTCAAGCCGACGACGGATCTTGCGATGGGCTAGGAGGTAACAGGTCGGCGGGCGCACAGTGCAAGGCGCCCGCCAGGTTATAAAGCTTATCTATAGTGATGCTGACTAATCCGCGCTCAATGCGACTCATATAGCTGCGGTCAAGCCGCGCGAGGTGCGCCAGCTGCTCCTGCGATAAGCCCCGCTGCTTACGTAACCGACGGACGTGTTGTCCCAGTGCCACGGCAATATCGTGCATAACCAATCCCACAGAATGGTGGGTATTGTTATGGCGTTGAGGATTATGTGACCACGGACTATAATCCTCATTTTTAGCAGTCTCTCTCCTTGGTTCTCCATGTCTCTCCCTGATAAATCAGCCCTTTTGATGGCCTTGGTAGCGGCGCAGGGCGCATCGCCGTTTACGGTGACGGCGCTGCGCGATGCCCTGATCGAACAAGCCCCGGCATTAAGTGATGACCCGGCAAATTTGCGCCGCTGGATCAATACGCGTATTCGGGATTGGGTGCGGCGGGGCCTGGTCGTAGCGTCCGCAGGCTCACAGCGTAAACGACAATTCCAGGCGACTTCCGCGTTTGACCAACTGACCTCAGCAACACGTCAACCGGAAAGTAGCCCGCCAGCACCGAGTACGCAAAAGGCGCCCGGTACAACAGCCCCCAGTGGCGAACGGGATGAGAGTCTGGTACTGCTCAGTCGGGAACTGGAGCAATATCGTTTAAGAAGCCTGAGCCAACTGAGTGAGATTGAGGAATACAAGCGCGTGCGCGACCAGTTCCCAGCGCTGCAGTCCCAGGCAACGGCTCGCTTTCAGGCGACACTGGATGCGAACTACCGTTTGCTGGGCAAAGTCCGCGCGCTCGAGGCCTTACTGGCCGAATCGACCCAATGAGACATCTTCGCGCCTGGCAGGCAGAATGCGTCGCCCACGCCCAAGCACGTTTCCTGGCCGGTCAACGGCAGTTTTTGGCGGTCGCCACACCCGGCGCCGGCAAGACGGTGATGGCGGCTGAATTGGCGCGGCGATTGGTCGCCGAGGGCGACATTGACCTGGTGTACTGCTTTACGCCGTCCGTGGCCGTGGCCGCCGGCTTTAGCCAGACGTTGTCACGCCATACCGGTCGCTCCATGGCCGGCGTGGCCGGCGCATTGGGGCGAACTTTCACCTATCAGCAGCTGCCATTTCTGGGGGAAGATTGCTGGCAAGCGTTCCGTCACCACCGGGTGCTGGTGATTCTTGACGAGATTCACCATTGCGGTGGACAGGGGCCTGAGGGCAATCGGTGGGGGCAGCAGGTCATGGCGCAGATCCTGACCGGCGCGCGCTTCACCCTATCACTATCCGGGACCCCGTGGCGGTCCGATAAACGCCCTGTGACGTCGGCACATTATCACGACTCTCAGGTGGTGCCCGATTATGTCTACGATTTACGCCGGGCAATCGCGGAAGGGGTCTGCCGTGCACCACGCATCGTCGCCACCGACTGTGCGGATATTCAGGTTGAAAGTACCCGCGGCCCCACCCAGCATTTTGCAAGTTTTCGCGAGGCGTTTGCTGAATCGCCGTTGGCGTACCGTCAGTTATTGACCCACCCTGGGCTGACTCGGCACCTGCTGGGGCAGGCCGTGGACCGTTTGGCTGTGTTGCGGCGTCGTACCCCTGATGCGGGTGGACTGGTGGTGGCCACCTCTATCGCCCATGCCCGTCAGCTAATACGGTGTTTACGCGACGACCATGGCCAACGTGCCACCCTGGTCGCGAGTCATCAGCCCGATGCACAGGCGCGCCTGGCCATGTTTGCCCAGGGCGACAGCCCGTGGCTGGTGGCGGTGGGGATGGTGAGCGAAGGCACTGACATACCGCGGCTGCAGGTGTGCTGCCATCTGTCCGCAATCAAGACGGCACTGCATTTCCGGCAGGTCCTGGGGCGTATCATTCGGTGCCGGCAGGGGGCAGGGGAAATTGCAGACCTGTTTATCATCGCCGAGCCCACACTGGTGGGTTTTGCACAGGCGTTGGCGCAAACCGTGCCTGAACAAGAGATCTTGGTGCAGGCGCATTTTGAGTCAGTGACATCAGCAGGGCACCCATCACCACCGACCGTCTCAGCGGGTATTGACGTGGTCGAAGAAACGCTTCCGCCACTCGTGTCGTTGAGCGGGGAAGAGTCATCACGCCGCGTCAGCCTGACATTGGCCGATCGTTTTTTTCAAGAAATGGTCGCGCTGCAATCCGACCTCCAGCGTGCGTGAGAAGCGATCGCGCGTCCGACCCAATTTTTTGCCGCCAGTTGGTCAATAGGTAAGGCCACACGGATGGTTCTTAGAGCGCAGGACCGGGTGGTTGATGCCATCCCGAGCCGAGCCACCCATCAGGTGAGCGCTCTGGGATCAGTAGTCGTCTTGAAAAAGCTGGGTCAGGTGCTGCAGCCGTTCGCCCGGCACACCCGGCTGCTGCCGGTCAATGAGACGGACACCGAATCCCGCGCTACGCGGCCCGTCTACATCGGCGGCAGGCGTGTCGCCCACAAACAGTATGTCCGAAGGCGGACACTGCAGCACCTCACTGCAGGCGGCGTAAATAGCGGGCGCCGGTTTGATTGTTCCAACCGCAAAACTCCAGATCTCGTGTTGGATACCGGTTCTGATCAGCCGGTGCAGCGGCGCGCGGTAGGGATGGGCAGCATTGGAGCAAATAGCCACCGGTAGCTTCCGCCGACTGAGCCCGTCCAGTGTCGTCTCCACGTCTTCAAATACCGTGACCGCGGCCAAGTCGTTGTCCAGCGCGGCTGCCCAGGTTTCTATGAGGGGTGCCGGTACTCCCAGCGATCGCGCAAAGTCGTCGAAGGGCAGGTTCTGAGTCATGACCCAGACGGCGTCCATTGCGTTTGGCCGGCGCCCATGGGCAGCAAGCCAGCGCAACAGCGCGCGATAGGGTGCGCTGCGTTGCTCGGGGATGCGCAACAGGGTGCCGTACACATCGAACACAACGGCGCGGTAGCGGCCGAACAGGGGCTTGGACATGGTGATTTCCGATTCCGGGGCGCTCATTATGCCGATCGGGGCCAGTGAGGGCCATCGGCGTCTGTGTGCTCTAAATGCACCATTACCGCCTAGTTTGGAACAGCTCGTTTAAACTGCATTCTCCGGTGCGTTTTTTTGGTTTTTAGGCTAGTTTTTAGGCGCTTTGGCGCCTTAATCATCTTTTTAGCACGGCTGTACAGGGCGCCGCCGGCCGCCTAGAATAGGCCTCTTCTGCACCGAAGGACTGGCGCAAATGGGACAATATTCAATCAGTGACGGGGCATTTCCGGCCCCGCCCAAAAGCCTATTTACCAGCCGCGAATCGCCGGCCGTGCGCTTTCCCATCCAACGGGTCGAGATCGACTGGGCCCGCCTGCAAGCCAAACGCCCGCTCGTGCTCGACACCGTCCAGGCCATGCCCGCCTATTTGCTCTACCCGGAAGTGGTGGGGCTGCTGGCCCAGGCCGACAACCCGGCCCAGCGCCTGGTGCTGGACCTGATGTGGTCTACCGGCGCCCGGGTCTCGGAAGTACTGGCGTTAAAACCCACGAGCTTTGTGGACGACGGCTACGATTTCGGCGTGATCCTGCAGACCCTCAAACAGAAAAGCGGCCGGCCGTCGAAAAAAATGCTGGCGCGCTCGGCCAAGCGCTATGTGCCCATCCAGGACCGGGTGTTAAAAGACCGCATCCAGAGCTTTCTCTGGGCGGGCCATTTTAAAAAAACCGATCGGATTTTTCCGATGTGCCGCCAAACCGTAAACCGCTACATCCATAAGCTTGTCGACCGGGTGGGAGGAGGGGACGTGCCCTTTAATATTACCGCCCATACCTTCCGGCACAGCTTTGCCGTGCATCTGTTGCTGCACGGCCGGCCGCTCAAAGCCATCGGGCAACTCCTGGGGCATCGGTCCCTAAAAAGCACGGAGATTTACACGGAGGTGTTGTCGGTGGATGTGGGGCATTTTCTGGACGGGGTGGCGTTTCACTGATGGAGCGGCCCAACGCATGCTGAAAGGAAGACAACGGAGAATAAAGTATGGACACACGATTCAAAGTTTGGGGATGGGGTCTGATGTTGGGGGCAGTCATCCCGTGGGCGGCTGCAGCGCCCACTGACGCGGAGATCCGCGCACTACTGATTCAGGCATCGATCGCCGCCTACCCGGGCAACTGCCCCTGTCCGTATAACGTGGCACGCAATGGCAGTCGGTGCGGTAAGCGCAGCGCCTGGAACCGGGCCGGTGGCTATGCACCGTTGTGTTTCGACAGCGACATCACCGACACCCAGGTGGCGGAGTACCGCCAAAAACACGGTCTGGCCAAGGCGCGCGCACAATGAGCCGCGCGTTTCTACGACGGGTACTGCTGGGATGGTTGCTGGTGGTCCAGGGCGTCTGGGCCGATGTCATTACGCCGTCTGATCGCGTTACCACCGGTCTGAATGTCCGGGCGCTGGCCTCCGACACCGTGATCGCGGCTCTCGCGCCCGGCGAATCCGCCACCTACGTCGCCACCATCCCGCAATACTACGTGATCGAATTAGCTGATGGCCGACGGGGCAGGGTAGCCAAGGCCTGGGCCCGCTATGTGGAAGGGACCACCCAAAGCATCCTCAAGATCGCAAGCTTTAACATCCAGATATTTGGCATGACCAAGGCCGGTAAACCCGCGGTCATGGCGGAGCTTGCCGACATTGTCCGCCAATACGACGTGGTGGCCGTGCAGGAAATCAAAGACGCCAGCCAACAAGTACCGACATTGTTCCTGAATACCATCAACGCCGATGGCACCCACTACGCATTTTTACTGAGCGAGCGGGGCGGGCAACAACCGGATGACCAGGGCTCGCAAGAGCCGTATGCGTTTTTCTACAACACCGACACGGTCAAACCAGTCGATGCCGGGCAGCTGTTTGATGACGCAGCCGATGACCTGTTTCAGCGTGAACCGTTTATGGCGCGCTTTGCCAGTGTCCAGGGCGGATTAACGTTTGTCATGATTACGGTGCACACCAAGCCGGAAGAGGCAGTGCCCGAGATCAAAGCGTTACACAGGGTGGTACAAACGGCACAAGCGCACTACCTGGGTGAGGACGATTTTGTGGTGTTGGGCGACTTTAATGCGGGCTGTGACTATGCAAGTCCAGCTGAATTTGTGGGCCACGCCATTGCTAGTGAGTACCACTGGCTAATTCCGGACGATGCCGACACCAATGTGTCCACCAACAGCGCCTGCGCGTATGACCGCATCCTGATTACCGAAGGTATGGTGGGCGATTATACGGGGGAGTGGGGTGTCGGGACGGTATCCAGTAAAACCGTGTCGGACCATTTTCCGGTGTGGGCGGAGTTTAAGGTAGGGCACCACAATTAAATAGGTCAAATCCGGTATAGGGTCTGTTAACGACCCAAAGCGGACGTTGGTTGACCCCTTGAGAGAAGTGCAGTTTGGTCATAGAAGCTGACGTTACAAGCAACATCCATGCTTCTAACCGTGAACCCAATAAAACAGACGATGTGATTAATAATAGGAATATCGGTAATGTATGTTTCTGAGCTACATATTCAGAACTTTAGGATATTTGAAAGTTTAAAATTATCTTTGAACCCGGGGCTTAATGTGCTTGTTGGCGAGAACAATTCCGGCAAGACAGCGCTAATAGATGCCGTACGGATCACTCTGGATACGAATTCCGCTGAATGGACCCGCATAACTGAATCCGATTTCCACAATTCTTCTGATACGTTTTCAATCAAACTAAAGTTTGACGGAGTTACGCCGGATCAGGCACGTACCTTTGTAGAACATCTTACACATGAAGAGCGATATGAAGGTGTAAGGCATTCTGTATTGTATGTGACCTTGACCGCCCGACGTACCGATGTGATTAGGCGGGGAAGCCGCTTAATCAGGACTGAACTGAGGTCAGGAATTAATGGTGACGGTCTCCCTATCGAAAGAGAAATTCGGGATTATCTTTCGTCAACGTATTTGAAACCACTCAGAGATGCCGAGGCGGAGCTGTCCTATGGTCGAGGCTCCAGGCTAGCACAAATACTCTCCTCTTCGAAGCACTTCAAACGTGATGGAGTTCATTTCGAGGCATTGCTTAAGGGATTGATAAAAGCAAATAGTGAAGTAAAGAATAATCAGGGGCTAAAAGATAATCGGTCGGATATTGACCGCTACGTTAAAGAGCTTACATTCAATACAGATAAGTTTGATTTGTCTATTCAAATGCTCGGCAGTCAGGAGTTTGACTCGCTGAACACTCTAGAGCGAGAACGTGCGTTTCAGGATATTTTGCAACGCTTGAGTCTGGTGCTTGATGAGTCAAAACCCATGCAAGGGCTTGGATATAGCAATATCCTCTTCATGGCTACAGAGCTGATATTGCTTGAGCAGGAGAATAGTGACTTCCCGCTATTGTTAATCGAAGAGCCCGAAGCTCATTTGCACCCGCAGTTACAAATGAAGCTTTTAAAATTTATCAGAGATACCTACTCGGACACCAAATCGGCCACATTCCAGACGATCCTTAGCACCCATAGCCCTAATTTGGCGTCCAAAGCGCCCCTAGAAAGCATGATCCTTGTTTCAAATGGGTCCGCGTTTCCGCTAACAAAAAGCGAGACATTGCTCGATTCGGAAGACTATGTCTTCCTTGAGAAGTTTCTCGATGTAACAAAGTCTAATTTGTTCTTCGCGAAGTCCGTTCTCATTGTCGAGGGTGATGGCGAGAGCATCTTGCTCCCCACTATTTCAAACTTGCTCGGAAGGCCTTTAGAGAATTACGGGGTAAGTGTGGTCAATGTAGGCAACACTGCTTACACGCGATATGCAAAAATATTCCTCAGAAGGGAGGCTCTTAATGGCAGTATCTCTAAGATACCAATTCGCGTTGCCTGTCTAAGAGACATTGATCTTTGGCCTAAGGATGCCGATAGCAACGTAAATGAGGTGGGATTCAAGACGCTCAAGCCACGGAACAAGCATTTCTGGTTGCCTAGGTCCGACCCCGATGGTGAGACATTTGGGACTGCCGCATTTGACAAAAGAAAGTCACTCCAGTCATTCGAAATCATGCATGAGGATGTAAAGCTCAATCTCGTAGATTTACAAAATACGCATGTCTTTGTGTCAGATGAGTGGACATTTGAATACTGCCTTATCCGAAGCGGTCTTGCAGAAGACATATATGACCTCGTGAAGAGCAAGGATGATCCGGCTTTCGCAGACCTCCCTACTGAACCGGAAATTCGGGCCATAAAAATATACGGGCTCATTGAATCAAGAAGTCTCAAGACCGATGTGGCGTACCGTCTAAGCCAGAAACTGATTGAAGACTATTCCGGCACGGAAGGTAAAGATCGGCTTCTGGAAAAGATACCTGCGTACATTAAGGCCGCTATCGCTTATGTTACTGAGCCGTTCAGCTCGTCTCCCGTTGTTGACGAAACTGCTACGGCAGCAGCCGGTACAGGAAGCGAGTAGATGTCCGAACTAGGGATTACTGATAACGATATCGACGAGTTCCTCCTGGACTACAACCAAAGGCTTTCAGACCCGTTGATGGCCCTCGAATTTGACGAAGTCAGGCGGGCTATTATCAAGTCTTGGGACGATGTTCAGGCCTGCCCGGGCAGCGGTAAGACGACGATTGTTGCGGCCAAGCTCCTCATTCTTGAAAAGAAGCTAAGGTCTGCGGGCTTAGGAGTATGCGTTCTGACGCATACCAACGTTGCCCGTAATGAAATTATCGCTAGAATTGAGACTTATCCTTCGGGCTTTCGGCTCACGCAGTACCCAAACTTTATTGGGACCATTCAGGAGTTTGTTAACAGATTCCTGGCATCACCCTATTTGCGATCAATAGAGATGAATCCTGTCCGGATAGATGATGATGCCTGCGCGGCGCTGATGAGCAGCAGGATTAGTTATAGAACGAAGAACTTCTTAGCTAAAAACAAACACGCATCTATATTCGAGCTAAAGATTCACCATGAGACGGGAGAGATTCAGGTTCCAGGCTTTAAAAATGAATCGAACTCACCTTCTTATAAAAATCTTACGGAAGTATTTCTTGAACGCGTTGATAGAGGATACTTCTTTTACTCAGAGATGTACTATTTCGCAAAGAAGTGCATTCAGGAGAATGCCGAGGTTGTAAGCGCGCTCAGAAAACGCTTTTCCTTTGTCCTTGTGGACGAAATGCAAGATACACAAAAATTTCAGGACGACCTCATTAACGAATTGTTCCTTTGCAATGATGTTATGCTGCAAAGGCTAGGGGATCCCGATCAGGCCATTTTCGACAATATAGGTGGAGAGAGTCCGAATGAGACTTTCAATGCCAATAGCGCGCTCGTTCCCCTCAAGAGCACACATAGATTTACGGCGGATATAGCTGCCAAGATATCCGGTCTGAGCGTTACCGGGATAGGCGAACTTCAGGCGTTTAAAGAAGCCTCACATGACACGCCTCACACGATATTTCTCTATACAGATGCTACAAAAATAAATGTGTTGGAGAGATTTTGCGAGTTGCTCGATGCGTTGGAGATAAACAATCAATCTCGTTATGCAAAGGCTGTGGGGGGCACAGAAGGCCAGGGAGGCTTTATCAGCGAGTATTGGCCCAGCTACGATAGAGCAAAATCCGTTAAGACACCGAGGCCCCAGTTGCTCATTGAGGCAGTATCACGCGAGTGGTGGGCGACGGAAGCTGATGCGGCCTTTCAGTATGCACTACTCATGCAGTGCATACTGGATTTGCTACGTCGAGGCGGCGTTACTGAAAACGTCGGAGCCTATACAAGGCACTATTCCGCGACCAGTCTTGATAGCCATCTAAGGACCATGGGAGCACACGAAGAGTTTAAAGGTCTGCTCACGTCCTGGATTATGGATGGAACCCCCTCTAAGGAACTCTGGAAGACACAATGCACTAAGTTGTTGTCTGTACTGGGAATTGACGGTGAAGAGGGGCTGGTGAAAGAATATTTGGTCTATTCAGAGAGCAATGGCGACGATAACGTTATCTCCCCGGCCGGAACGGCGAATGTATATCGCTCAGCTACCGGGCGTGAAATAGAAATCGGAACGATCCATTCTGTGAAAGGTGAAACACATGATGCGACGTTGGTACTGGAGACAAAAAATCACCAGTTTGATATAGAGACGCTATCCGGAAGGTTGGCCTTCACGGAAAACGGGTCAATTTCCGGAACACGGAAGCAAAAATTTGCCAGACAATTGTACGTAGCCGCTAGCAGACCTCGTAGGCTCCTTTGTATGGCGGCACACCAGGACCGGATTCAGCCTAATGTAAGGGCGCAGCTAGAGCGGCATGGGTGGATAATTCAGCTAGTATGAACATGAGTATTCAAGGTAATGGATGTGCTGAATAATAGGGAATGGTCAATATTGATATGGTTTACGGCCTTAGCACTTTATGTAGGGCTGTCGCCTAGAATGCAAGAAGTTAGGGCTTCATTGATAGATGTTATCCAATCCTTCTTTGTCTGGAAGATTCAGTCGGTACTCTTCTTGGCATTATCTTATGTTTCTATTGTGGTCTATTTTCTCCATGAAATGGATATGTGGCATATAGGGCAACTTAAAAGTACATTAATCTGGTTTTTTGCTGTGGCCTTCTTGTCATTTTTCGATATTGAAAATTACAAAAAAGATAGTGGACTATTTAAGAAGACCTTATTAGACAATATAAAACTTATTGCGTTGGTCGAGTTCTTGATCGGGTTTTATGTGCTGCCATTCTTGGCTGAATTAATTCTGTTTCCAGTATTGGTTCTTATCACCATGCCGCATGCTTATTCTCAAACAGATGAGAAATATAAAAGTGTTGAAACCCTCTTTGGAACGATTTTGGCAATCTTCGGATTTTCTCTTATTATTTATGCGCTATATGAATTAGCCACAAATTTTTTTGTGTTTACTAAACCGGAAACAGCTGAAGATTTTTTGCTCCCGCCTTTTTTAACACTAGCCTACCTGCCGTTCATATTTGCTCTGGTGATTTACACGACCTATGAAAATATATTTGTGAGGCTGCAATTTTCTATAAAAAATAAGTGGGTAAAACGATTTACTAAAGCTTTTGCTCTTATTGTGTTCAACTTCCATATTAAAGACCTTGAGCGTTGGGTATGGATGCTTCAAGTTAGGGATACCAATAATCTTCGGGATGTATTCAAAGCATGGAAGGATTTCAGAGCCATGCGCAAGGTTGAGAAAACCCCGCCCTCTATTTCAAAAAATGAGGGATGGTCGCCATATGAGGCGCAAGGATTTCTCAAAGAACATGGTATTGAAACAGGGTATTATAAGGAATTGCAAGGAGACTGGTTTGCTTCATCCCCATATGTGGAATTTGGGGATGGGCTCATAAAAGCAAATATCGCTTACTATATTGATGGAAATAGCCGCTCTGCCCGGTCTTTGAGAGTGACCGTAAATATAAATGATGGCAAAGATACAGATTTAGCCAGAAACAAGATGCTTGATGCTGTCGAGACATTATTTCAGAAAAGCACCAACCATATCCTTCCTGAAAAGATAAAAGAAGCGATTATCAATGAAAAAAATATTGATGATATCTATGACCTCTATAGCGTGTCTTTTGAAAATGAAGTTTGCGCTAATCATCGTTTAAATGGCTCTACTCTCCGGTTTTGTATCGCTATGCTGGAAGATTCTCAGAAACATTAGGTAGCATAAGTTATTTGGGTACCAATGTCCGCTTCTGGCCAAGGGGAGAGATGCGCCTCTCCTGCAATATTTCGGTTTCGCCCTAAAAAGCTGGTTTTCGATAAACTGATTACGCTAAACCTTACAAATATACGAAAAGGTGCGACGAGCGCTAAGATGAAATCCTCTGATGAGCGCGAGCAGGACAAATCGCCTTTTTATAATTTTTATTAATGTCCGCTCTTGGCCGAAAGAAGACTAATTAATGTTATTTAGAACATCTCAATGTTAGCCGCTCCTCACTAACTGAGGGTGCCGTCGATCCGGTAACCGTGCTGACACGCATATCGACTAGTGCGTGCGCCGCATACTGCAGCACATTTCAGCTTTTTAGGCCATTGCGGCCAATCGGAGTGGCTAAATTAGGAGTATTTTTTCAAGCAGTATAAGGTATGAAGAAGTGGGCCTCCTAGGATCCACTTCGTTGCAATATTCAGTGTGTGTAAAGTTGTTAATCGCAAAGATATCTTTGGAAATAGCTCGCGAAAGATAAATTGCTGCATCCTACTGAATTGCATGAACTTATTTTGACATCGACGTCAGCGGAGTTTTCAGTTAAATGAGGTGATCCAAATACTGTAAAGGAATAGACAAAATTGCTTCCATCTATGCTATACCAATGATCGTATGCGTTGGCATTAGAAGCTTCTTCCCATTCGGAGGTGTATACGGATTTATTATTCTGGCAACTGTACAGCGGAGTGGCTGAAATCCAGCTGGGTGCTGCCGGTGATCCAGGGGCGCCATTAGGGTAGCTTGTTGCACCACTTGCAGACCCTACACTTGCCGCTGCGGTTATTCCTGTTTCTTCGAAAGCGGATCGTATCGCATCTTGCTCTGAAGCGATGTTTGTGCTGGATAGCATGGATATTCTAAAGTCATTAAACATTACTAATCCATCCCCATCTCTATCTGAGAGTACGGTTAGACCTTCTATGAACAGCTCAGCGGCCCTTCTGAATGTAATGCCATTATATTGGTGACCAGTTTATAAAAAAAGTGGGAGCCTATCTGGGAGCTAGCGTGCCAGTCTCCAGTTACCATGTCCTCAGGATAGTGTTTTGGGGTGACCGCGGATCTGTTATCGGGAAGTGTCCAGGTTGGATTGCTGAAAGGTGGAGTTTTGTCGTAGTTTTGAAAAATCAACGTGTGAATGTCGGCAATTACTTCCTGTACCGTTAAATGTTCTAGCTTCTCACTAGTAGAAGCGTTGACTCCATCCAGCCAAATGGTATATACATCTTGAGCCACACTTGCATTAACTGCATGGCCAAGTTCGTGCCCCATATTTACCTTTGAGCTTTCCGTGGTTGGACTCAGCAAAATTGACGCGACTCTTTGGTAAGTATTATTTCTACCTGGTACATATCCAAGGCGGTATGCGGCATTCCCTGCACCTACGTCAGTTGTATTGGGTATTACATGAAGTGATTCCGTTTGGTTGGCTCCCGCATCGCAACATCCTGGGTGCTTCAAATCCTCCCACATCAACGCTGCTTTTCTTGTGTACTCGTAAGCCTTTACAAATTTGTCGGCCGTGCATCTCGGGTCCGTTGGAGTTACATTACATGTGCCCTCTGGAGTAAAAATTGACGTACTCCTACCGCAGCTTAGTGTGTCGCCAAAGGTAGAGTTGGCTGTTTTTCCGTCATTGTAGTCACACACTCTGGGTGCGGTTAGGTGTGAGCTGATATCTGTGGATTTTACTTCGCCGGATCTTACATTAAGGGTGAGTAATTCGGCTTTATCTGTAGGTGAGTTGTCGAAATAGAGAGAATAGTATTCGGCATAAGGTTTCGCGGAGTTGAAAGTTGGCCGAAGTTGTTTTTCCACCCTGTATCTAGGGTCGCTTAGGTCTACAGATTTTCCGTGTTTTAGGAAGAAGTTGTAGAATTTTGTCCTTGCTTCATTCTCGCTAATAAACTCTAGATTGGAGCTTGGTTCATTTGTTGAAATGTTGGATACTATTCTTTTCGGTTTCTTATTTTTGTCTAAAATTATTCTTACTTTTGCTGATCTTATTTTTATACTTTTATAGTATTGTTGGAATACGTATTCGTTAGGGCTTTCACTTTCTAATGAAAATGTCATTGTGTCTGGAATTGGGTTGTATGATAGGAATCGGTTGAGGTTTTTGGTGGCATCATTTTTTGTTTCTATTCTTGTATCAATTCCCAATTTTTCTGGTTTTGGTACGAAGGTAAGTGTTCCGTTTTTTCCGAGTGAATAAGATTCGGGTTTGTGCTCCCCTAAAGCGTCAAAAATTAGCCCTATTTTATTTATTCTTTCTTGTTCATGGCTTTTGCTTTTTTGTTGGGCTGTGTCTCCAAATATATTGGAGATTGTGGAGTTTTCGTTGGATTCTATGGTGATTATTTTATTTTCGTCCACTATTGATCCAGATAATGGTTGATCGCTCGAATCCAAGTTGTTGCCGTAAATCGCAATTGATTTTTGTGGAATTGTTAGCCTGATTTTATTGGATGGCTTATTGTCTAAAAACCCAACGAAGTGGACCGTGGATGTTGTATTATCATAATATGATTCTGATATTCGAAAGGATCTAGATAATCCGTTGACTGTATAATAACTTTCCTTCCTGGATTTTACTGCCTTTATTAACTCATTAAAGTTTAGATCTAAAATTTCACGTGTTGCATCAGAGGGTTGAGAGGAGTCTTTTGAGCTACTGTCTTTTGGTGGGGCATGTGGTTTGGTGACCTGTTCAGCATGCGTGGTAAATGATGCTGTCAGGAGGAAGGCTGAAACTAGGTGTAGAGTTTTCCTGATTATCATAGATCTAGTCCTTAGAGTATTGGTTCTATTCTATTAGAACTTATTTAGCTTGATGTCAACCCCGCAGCTTATTTGATCTCGGTGTTTGTGAGTTTTCTCTCAATGACCAAGTTCTTGTTTTGTAGGGGTTCTAGTGAATCTCCTTCTAGAAAGACAAAAACCCTATCAGTGCCCGTCAATTCTAGCCTGTGGTGGGAAGGTGCATTAATTCTCAGAAAGTGGCACTTACTCCTCGAACGACACCATCAGATGTTCAAATTCTGGAGCTCCCCAATCTGTCAGAACAGGTACTTCCCCTTCAGATTG
Organism: Simiduia agarivorans SA1 = DSM 21679; assembly: GCF_000305785.2. Taxonomy (NCBI): domain Bacteria; kingdom Pseudomonadati; phylum Pseudomonadota; class Gammaproteobacteria; order Cellvibrionales; family Cellvibrionaceae; genus Simiduia; species Simiduia agarivorans. The sequence continues at coordinate 668,258 of NC_018868.3, forward strand.
ATATTTTGCCATGCGACCGATGAAGCTCGGTTGATGGCTATCGCCAGCTTGACTTTTCCGTGAGTCATAAAGCTTTGGAATAGATAGTTCAGCACCTTGCTACAGCAAAGTGCTGAACCGAACAACAAGAGGTTCTGATATTTTTGTTGCCTACAGAGTACTCAAGTGGATCAAAGCTTCGGGTATAGATCCGAATCTTCGCAACATGGTTTTCGATTAAATGGTCACCGTCTCGAACCGGCCATATAAACCGCCATGGTGATAGTACCGTTGACATGAACCGGAAGGTGCAGCGGCAGGATTGTCGGATATAGAACGCTTGGAAATAGCTGTAGATTCAATAGGTTATCTGAATTTTTGTGAAAATTTTCAGAATGCCGATTGACCTTCTACGTAACAGCGTAGCCAAATCAGACTTCGGAACCTAGAATGTGGTGTTCTAGCGGGCTCATTTTTCCCGTTTGGCATGGAATTAGATTTAAGGAGGAACTATGGACGATAATATGATTAATAAATTAGTTGAAGAAGCTCAGCGCCTTGCTGAACCCTTAGATTTACAAAGTTTGATAGATCAAGGATTAATTCTGAAAAAAGGTAAATGCTATTACCTAAATTGCGATCCGGCAGAATTGCCAAAACTCGCCAGAAGGAGGATTGTAGGAATAGAGAAAAATAAAAATGGGGTGAAGGTGAACTTCTCTAGGATACAAAAGCAGCTGTAAATGCTACAAAAGTTATAAGTAATATGGGTAAAGAAATTTAAAAACCGCATCTATCGCATCCCATAGATGCCTGTGGGAGAGCTAACTTAATTCAATGACTGGATTTGACCGATGGAAGACTAATTTAGATCATTTAGAGCATCCTCTAAAACTGCCTCAGGCGGATCCTCATAAATCAAAGTGGTTGAAGGGTTTACGTGTCCAGCAATCTTCTGTGCGATTTTCACTGACTTCCTTTGTTTATGAATGATATGGGTGATCAATGCTCGACGCCCACTGTGAGAGCTGGCTTTCTCAATACCGGCCCAGTCTCGTAACATTAGCGCCATGTGCTCCTGAAGCGTATTCGGCGAATATGATCCACCTTTCTGTGTAATGAAAAGAGGGGAGGAGGGCTTTAATACCTCGCCTTTGGCGATGCGCATTTGTATATAGTTCGTCAACGCCTCCCGAAGGCTGCCGTCCACCATGGGTAAATCTCGGGATTTGCCTTTATGCTTCTTAAGCGGCGGATAGAAATCTTCCGGATTAACGGCAGCACCTGATTTGGCCAGAATTTCCACTTGTTTAATAATCTTGTTGAAGGTCTCCACATCAAAGCTGACCGTTCTGCGCTGGTACACCGTTTTGGAACGGTTCATGGCGTCAGCACCTTTGGTGTAGGCAGCCGGCAAGCTCATTACTTCCAGGAGCTTGAATCCCGAACCCAGGGAGTTCAGTTTGGCCACTTCCTTGATCTGCAGTAGGGCAATTTCTTGAGCCCGCAGACCGAGCTTGAAACTGATCTGCATGATCGCCGTATTTTTCTCAGGGTGCCGATGTTCCTGGATGACCTGAAAAAGGTGTTGTTGCTGCTCAGCCGTAGGGACCCGAGCCTGGCCAGATTTTGCCATTGTAGGCCTCAAAATAGGGTACGTTAATAATCCGTAATAATGGTATTTTAACGGATTACTGGCCAAATAGGAGATAGAACTGTCGGAAAATGACGTATCACGCGTCTGATATGGGAGCCTTTGAAAAACCTTCCAGGCAATTGGCAGTATCCACTCGAAGCCCGATACAATGCGTTCTGAAACGAGGCCTTTCCGAATACCGAGCTACGATCATCGCACTAAAGCCAGAACCCAAATTAGCGAAATTCGATCCGAATTTTCTTCCTGCGAGCCCTTACAAGTGCTGCGATGGGAGAAGCTTCGGGTCGTTTGAAATCGTAATCCTGTGCATCAGCGATCTCGATAACACGGCGATCACGCTCGTTCTGTTTTTCAAGTTTCAATCTGCGGATATCCATCATCAACACCTTGGTAAAATATTGTACTACTGAGGCATGCAAAAGAAGACGGCTCGGCTAGCTAGTATTGACTCTGAGATTGCAACCACCCCTAAAGATCAGTGATGGGTACGTCTATTGAAATTGCACTCTCCGTGACCACATGGATATTTGTTAGGTCATGCGCCAGTGCTAATTCAGCTAAATCTATAAATGGAGTTCTGTAACCCTCAGCTTTGACCCTAGGTTCGAGCCAATAAAAGCCATCCTCATCCTGCAGTACTCGAATACCTTGCTCCGGCGGCGTCTCGCTACATTTGCACTGAATTAGCTTAACGAGCTTCATGAGGAGGCCTCCTTATTGGTGCAATTTCAGATCATACCACTGAACGGCGCACCGAGAGACTTACCCAGACAAAGAAGTCGACTGAAGTAACTCGTATCCACGCGCGGCTTCATTGCCAAGGCCAGATATCGTAGTTTTACTAAAATATCAAAAAAATGAAATCAAAATTTCTTGTTAATATTCAATATCTTAGAAAGGTAAATGGAACAAAAAAGCAGATTATGTCGGACAACCCACTTACGTTTATAACGTCCGGTATCCATCCGATCCCGAGCCATCATCCCAGCCTGACCAAGTAGCGACAGCCCTTTGATGGTTACCGGGTGGAAGGAGGAGATCCGACGACGCACACCCGGTAACCATCCAACCCCCGTAAAAGCCTCTGGCAAGCCCTAGGATCGACTTTCCCCACATTGCGCATAATCTATATTATGTTAAATTATATGTTATTCAGTTGCGGTCAAGACAGACAGTCCCCCACGTACACTATCGGTTAACATAGGCCATATGGACATACAAAAAAGCCCGCTTGCGCGGGCCTTATCTTATCGTTGAACTATCAGGCGTTAATATTGCCCAACAACTGATTCAACGTCTGGCTCGGGCGCATGGCCTGTTCCAGCTTCTTGGCATCCGGATAGAAATAACCACCCATGTCTACCGGTACGCCCTGGCAATCTGCCAGTTCTTTCAGGATTGCTTCTTCTTTGGCAGCCATGTCTTTGGCCAGCGGCGCAAAAGCTTTCGCCAGGTCGGCGTCTTCGGTTTGCGCTGCCAGCGCTTCTGCCCAGTACATGGCCAGGTAAAAATGACTCCCGCGGTTATCCAATTCCCGAACCTTGCGTGACGGCGACTTGTCGTTTGCCAGCAACTTTCCAGTAGCAGCGTCCAAAGCGTCGGCCAGGACTTTCGCTTTCTTATTGCCGGTTTTATTGGCAACGTCTTCAAACGACACGGCCAGTGCCAGGAATTCGCCCAGGGAATCCCAACGCAGATGGTTTTCCTCAGCAAATTGCTGTACGTGCTTAGGCGCAGAGCCACCAGCGCCGGTTTCGAACAGACCACCGCCATTCATCAACGGCACAATTGAAAGCATCTTGGCACTGGTGCCCAGTTCCAGGATCGGGAAAAGGTCGGTCAGGTAGTCACGCAACACGTTGCCGGTAACGGAAATGGTGTCTTTGCCTTCTTTCATGCGCTCCATGGTGAGACGCACGGCGGCTTCTGGCGGCAGAATCTGGATGTCCAGGCCGGTCAGATCGTGATCTTTCAGGTAGGTTTGCACTTTCTGGATCATCTGGCGGTCATGGCCACGCTTGGGGTCCAGCCAGAAAACAGCGGGCATGCCAGACAGGCGCGAGCGGTTGACGGCTAACTTTACCCAGTCCTGAATAGGCGCATCTTTGGCGGTGAACATGCGCCATACGTCGCCCTGTTCAACCTTGTCGTGTTGCAGCACCACTTCGCCGGCTTTGTTCACGACGCGAACGGTGCCATCAGCAGGGATCACGAATGTCTTGTCGTGTGAACCGTATTCTTCAGCTTTCTGCGCCATCAGGCCCACATTGGGTACCGTGCCCATGGTGCGCGGATCGAAGGCATCGTGGTGCTTACAGAAATTCAATACTTCCTGATAAATAGTGGCGTAGCAGCTGTCGGGAATAACTGCTTTGGTATCCTGCAGCTTGCCATCGGAACTCCACATTTTGCCGCCAGCACGGATCATTGCAGGCATAGAGGCGTCAACAATGATGTCGCTTGGCACGTGCAGATTGGTGATGCCTTTATCGGAATCCACCATGGCCAGCATCGGGCGCGCTTCATAGCACTTGCGCAGGTCGTACTCGATTTCCGAACGCTTGGAGTAGCCCAGGCTATCGATCTTCTGCAGCACGGCGCCCAGACCGTCGTTGGGGTTAACGCCCAGCTCCTTCAGGGTTTTTTCGTGCTTTTTCCACGCGTGTTTGAAGTAAACCTCAACCGCATGACCGAACACGATAGGGTCAGACACCTTCATCATGGTGGCTTTCATGTGCAAAGAGAACAGCAAACCGGCGTTGCGCGCGCCTTCCATCTCTTCGTCCAGGAACTTACGCAGGGCCTTGGTGCTCATAAACTGGGCGCTGACCACTTCCTTATCCTGAACGGGGACTTCCTTCAGCAGCGTGGTCTTACCACCCTCTTCCACCAATTCAATTTTCAGGCTGTCGGCCTGCGTCATGGTGGTGGAAATATCGGAGGCGTAAAAATCGCCTTCGCGCATATGAGCAACATGGGTACGGGATGCCTGACTCCACTTGCCCATGGAGTGCGGATTTGCACGGGCGTATTCTTTAACAGCCCGCGGCGCACGACGATCGGAATTACCCTCACGCAACACCGGGTTCACCGCAGAACCAAGCACTTTGGCATAGCGGGCTTTAATGTCCTGCTCTTTTTCGTTTGCCGGGCTGTCGGGGTAATCCGGTAAACCATAGCCTTGGCTCTGCAATTCCTTGATCGCAGCCTTCAGCTGAGGAATTGAAGCGCTGATATTGGGCAATTTGATGATATTGGCATTCGGGTCCTGAGTCAGAGCGCCCAGTTCTGCCAAGGCATCGGGGACACGTTGTTCAAACGTCAGGCACTCAGGGAAATGCGCAAGTATACGGGCAGCAAGCGATATATCGCTGGTTTCTACCTCAATGCCAGCGGCCGCCGCAAACGCATTCACAATGGGCAAGAGTGAATAAGTCGCAAGTGCCGGCGCCTCATCCGTCAAGGTGTAGATAATTTTTGATGTTTGACTAGTCATTTGAACCCCGTATTTCGTTAAGTGACCAACCTATCAAACGTGGTCACCATCCTTTGAATTCTGCGTGCGGATCATACAGAAACCTGACCAAAATTTATAGGTTGTAAAAAAACAACAAACCATAATTCACCGAATAAATAGTGGGTATTTGCTGTGAACACCCTTAATCTCGCTGACATCCCGACCATTTGCATATTTTCTAACCAGCCCGCTGGCTTAGCCATACTGCGGATCCGGCAATCAGGCACCTGCGCTCACGACATTCTTGTTCAAAATACGAGCAGGTTGGAGTAAAACTACCTGGGTCTGGTGTATTTGCCGCGTGAAGGTGTTGCAAAGGTCGCAATAAACCGGCGCTCTACCCCGGCAAAGGTGTCGTAATCCCTTGTATTTGCTAAGCTCCGCAGGTGGGCAGAAATTTTCTGCCGTTGTCGAGAACTGACGCTCCCCTCGGGGCTCCGGAGTACCGAGTCATAATGAGATACCTAGCCTTAACTCTAGCATTGGTCATCGCCTGTACCGGCACACTTCAGGCTTCAACAAACACCAAAGATCCAGAGCTGCGATATACCGAAAGCCAATCGCGTACCGCAGTTGAAATAATTGAAAAGCTATCGACACGGCATTATCGCAAACTCAGCCTGGACGATAACCTCTCCAGCGCCTATCTCGATAAACTGCTGGAGACGCTCGATCCGGGGAAAGCGTATTTCTACGCCTCCGACGTCAATAAGTTCGAGAAAAACAGAAAGAAATTTGACGATTTTTTCAAATCCGGCGACCTGTCAATTGGTTACCAGATTTATGGCCTATACCGCGACCGTGTTGCCAACCGGCTGGATTCAATCATTGCAGAATTGGAAGATCCCGAGACCAAATTTGATTTCACGCGGGATGAAGCACTCGACAACGACAGGGAAAACGCAGCCTGGCCGAAGGATAAGGCTGAGGCAGACGAACTCTGGCGCCAGCGGGTAAAAGCGGCGGTATTATCGTTGAAACTGAGCGGCAAAACCGTTGCAGAAGCAAAAACCACGCTGATCCGGCGCTACAAGAATCAGGCAAACCGCCTGGCGCAGCAGGACGGCGAGGATGTGTTTGAGACACTCATCAACGCCCTCACCCTCCTCTATGATCCACACACCAACTATTTGTCCCCGCGTACGCTGGAAAATTTCAACATTAATATGTCGCTTTCACTGGAAGGCATTGGTGCGGTTCTGCAAACGGAAGATGAATTCACCAAAATTGTCCGGCTGGTGGCCGCAGGACCGGCGGAAAAGTCTGGTCAAATTAAACCCTCTGATAAGATTCTCGCCGTAGGCCAGGGTAAAGATGGTGAAATGGTGGACGTGGTTGGCTGGCGGCTGGATGAGGTCGTTCAGTTGATTCGCGGCGAGCCCAGCACCGTGGTCCGTTTACAAATACAGCCGGCTAACGAGGATGCCACTGGCGTAAAAATTGTTTCCATCACCCGGGAACGCGTCAAGCTTGAAGAGCAGGCAGCCAAAAAAGCAGTCTTTGAACTCAAGCGTGGTGACGAAACTTATCGCCTGGGCGTCATTGATGTCCCGGCCTTTTATCTGGATTTTGAGGCCTATCGCCAGCGCGATCCGAATTTCAAAAGCACGACCCGCGATGTGCGCCGGCTTTTGTTCGAGCTGGAACAGGAAAAAGTAGACGGAATCATTCTGGATTTGCGCAATAATGGTGGCGGCTCTTTGCAAGAAGCCACCACACTGACCGACCTGTTTATTGATCAGGGGCCGGTTGTTCAGATTCGTCAGTCGAACGAAACCATCTCCCGTTACCACCGTTCACGTGAACGCGCCATGTATCGCGGGCCACTATTGGTACTTATCAATCGCTTGAGCGCATCGGCCTCTGAAATTTTTGCGGGTGCCATTCAGGATTATGGTCGTGGCATTATTGTGGGGTCTCAGTCTTTCGGTAAAGGTACTGTGCAATCACTGACCGGTTTACAGGAAGGTCAACTCAAGATCACTGAGTCCAAGTTCTACCGCGTGTCAGGTGACAGCACTCAACACCGTGGCGTCATTCCTGATATTACATTGCCCAACCTTATCGACGACACAGAAGTAGGCGAAAGCGCATACGATAACGCCCTGCCCTGGGACAAGATCCACCCGGTGGCTCACGATCGCTATTTTGATATCAGCAACTTCATGGCACAGATTAATCCTGCCCACGAAAAACGGGTAGTTGCCAATCCAGATTTCAACTTTCTGGCCGATCAGATGCAATTGATGAATGAGCTGAAACAAAAAAAGACGCTGTCATTAAATGAAAGCCAGCGACTGAAAGAAAAGGCACAGCTTGACGCACGCAATCTGGCGGCAGAAAACATGCGTCGCAAGGCCAAAGGTGAGGAACCCTACGCCAGCATCGAGGCGCTAAAGGAAGCCAATGATGCCGAAAACGAACAAGCGCTCAGCGGTCCGATCCAAATTGACACTGAGAAAGACAGCCTGCTGTTAGAAGCTGGCGAAATTCTGGCCGATTTCATTGTGACTCAGCGTGAGGAAAGTGCTAACAAAATTGCGAATTTTAACTGATTCGTTCTGCCGTATTTATCAAGCCCCTCTTTAGGGGCTTATTTTTTGCTTGGGGGAAGTTTTGAAGATCGTTTCTTTTAATATCAATAGCATCCGGGCGCGCATGCATCAGCTTGAAGCAATCATTGCACGGCATCAGCCGGATTTCATCGGGTTACAAGAAACCAAGTGCCAGGACAAAGACTTCCCCGAGGAAGCCATACAGGCGTTGGGTTATCATGTTATTTTTCACGGGCAAAAAACCCATTACGGCGTTGCTCTGCTCTCACGCCAGAGGCCTGAAGCGGTTATCAAAGGTTTTCCAACCGATGAGGATGATGCGCAACGTCGTTTTATTGGTGCGAAATTCCAATTCCGCGATAGTCCATTATGGGTCTATAACGGCTATTTTCCGCAGGGCGAAAACCAGGGTCACCCTACCAAGTACCCCGCAAAAGCCCGTTTTTATAGCGATTTAACCAATCTGATCGGCAATAGTCATACCCCATCAGACCAACTGGTGATTATGGGAGACCTCAATATTTCCCCAACGGATGCCGACATTGGCATTGGCGATGCCAACCGGAAGCGTTGGTTGCGTGATGGTAAGTGCAGCTTTTTACCGGAAGAACGTGAGTGGCTGTCAACTTTACTGGCGCAGGGACTGAGCGATAGCTTTCGTGCACTCAATCCCGCTGTGGATGACCAGTTCAGTTGGTTTGATTATCGCAGTCGTGGTTTTGAGGATACGCCTAAGCGAGGGCTGCGTATCGATGGGATTCTGGTCACCGACTCTCTGCTTAATCTCAGCGAATCTGCAGGGATAGATTACGATATCAGGAGCATGGACAAACCGTCGGATCACGCCCCTGTATATCTGCACCTGAAAGATTAATCCTGATCGGTGTTTTTACCTAGCCAACGCCTTAGGTTTTGCTCGAGCTTCTCAAAACTCACGGGCTTGGCCAGGTAATCACTCATACCTGCAGCATAACATTTGGCCTGATCAGATTCGCCGGCATGGGCCGTCATTGCGACTACCGGCAAGGGCTTTGATACGCCCTGCGCCTGTTCCTTACGTCTGATTGCCTGGGTGGCTTCATAACCATCCATTTCCGGCATCTGGCAATCCATCAGAACAAGATCAAACGGCTGCTCTTCAAGCGCCGCGAGTGCTTCGCGGCCATTGTTGGCAATCACCACCTTGTAACCGAGTTTGCCCAACATGCCCTTAGACACCATCTGGTTGACACGGTGATCGTCCACCAGCAGCACGCGCCGGCCATTGCCCTGCGGTCCGCTTTTGTCTTTCTCCAGCGTAGCTTCATCGGCTTTTAACAGGGACTGGCACACAGCCTGATGCAGGTTTTTGCGCAAAACCGGTTTTAACAAGACTGTTTGCCCTGCCGCAATCCGATCAACGCGTTCATCTGCCCGTTGCGCGAGCGTACAGGCAATGACAAAGGGCGTCGCCTGAAAATGCTGATGCTGCGCGAGCTTTTCGGCCAATACTAAACTATCCAGTGACTTAACCAGTGTATATATTAAGAGGCCATCGAAAGGCTTTTCATCTTTTTCGGCATCCTCCATGAGTTGTATAGCCTGATCCGGGTCCTGGGTCATTTCAATATCCATGCCCCAAGCTTCCATTTCAATGTGAAACGACTCTTCTATAGAAGGCGGGATGCCTACGAGCAGCATTTTTTTATTGCGAAGCTGTGGATTCACAGCCAAGGCTTTGGGGGATTTGCTGGTTAATTCAAGCGTAACGTTGAAAAAGTACTGCACGCCCTTCCCCGGCTCTTCATAAACTTGTAAGGAGCCATTCATAAATTCAGCGATACCTTTACACAAGGTGATGCCCAGGGGCTCTTCTGGATCAGCATCCTTTACGTTTTCCTGTTTTTTGTTGGGTTGCGCCGGAAGTGTTGCGCCTTGGTACTCATCGATGATGGTTATCTGCAATTCACCTTGCTGATCATTTTTTAATACAAATTCGGACTTAAACAGGATACTTCCAAACGCTGAATGTTTTATTGCGTGAGAGAGAAGATTGATCAAAACCTGCTCAAGGCGTTGATTATCGCCTTTCACCCGGATCGGGGTGTCCGAATCGAGCACATGATTTAACTCAACATCCTGCTGATAGGCATCGTGTGCGACGTCTTCAACCACATGCTCAATCAGTTTCCATAAATTGAAAATAGACTTTTCAAGCACAAGATTCTGATTGGTCACTTTGGAGAAATCGATCGCAGCGTCCACCATGTTGAGTTGGCGCTCGCCTGCCTTTACCGCCAACGCAATAAATTCTTTTTGCTGCGCCGTGAGTGAGCTATCAGCCAGTAAACTCAGCGAACCCAGTATGTCGTTAAGTGATGTCCGGATTTCTGTACCGAACCGACTGAGAAACGTGTTTTTGAGTTCTGCCGCTGCTTGTGTATCGCGTTTCTCAATTTCAAGATTACGGGCGTGCTGGTCCAGGTTGTATTGTGCTTCGAGGCGATCCCAATAGATGCGGGAATTCACCTCGCCCTGATGATCCAGCAAGAGATAAAACACCAGCATCATCACGCCATAAATATAACCTTCCCAGGTGCCCAGCATGACCGCTGTAGCGCCAGCCGGAATCTGACCGATAAAAAGGTACATCCCCAGAAATTTTCTGTAGGGCGACAGGACACTGGCCACACTGGAATAAAATACGACGGAGTAAAGCCAGATCAGCAACGTATCATTCTGCATGCCAATCGTATAAGTGATGCTGGCAACGATCAGGCTCCACCAGCCGGCTCCGACAAAAGAGGCCCAAAAGTAATGGCTTCGCCAGCGACCAGGCGCTCTTGGGTACAGGCTGTCAAACCGGAACAGGAAATAGCCACGCCACAAGGTAATGATCAACAAGCCGATAGCCAGCGTCAGCGCGAAATTCGGCGCCTCGGTATAAAAATCACCCAATGCGAGGCACAGGCCAAATGCCACCAGGTTCAGAATCAGGCCTCTGCGGCTGTATTTCGCCATGCGCGCATCAGTTTCACGCATGATTTTACGGTCTTTCTGGACCTTGTTTGCCGGGATGAACAACTGCAACATGCGGAATATCCTGGTTGGGCAACGAGCACTGTTCACGGCATTGTAGTGTCAGACCACTAATTAACAAGTCCCTGTCAACCAATTGGTCATCTATGCGTTATATTGGCTAAGAACGATGAAAATCCATAGGGGCTATTTTGAAATCACGGGCACTTGACCAGTTCCTGCAGGCGCACGAGCGTCAGGCATTTGGTATCGCCCGTGCGGCTGTCGGCAATACCGACGATGCGCTGGATCTGGTACAGGACGCCATGATGCAACTGGTGAAGGCCTACAGCGATAAAACCGAAATCGAATGGAAGCCGTTGTTTTACCGGATTCTGAACAATCGCATCATGGATCACTTCAGGCGGCAGAAAACCAAAGGCAAGGTATTGGTCGAGACCGAGGAAAGCCAGAATGCAGAGACCTGGGTCGCCGGAACCCTGCCCGATGGCGCCCAGCAGTTAAAACACGATCGCCAGATGAAGGCCCTTCAGCTCGCGCTGAAAGCACTGCCAGAACGCCAGAAAGAAGCCTTTCTGTTGCGTTGTTGGGAGGGCCAGGATACGGCACAAACCGCAGTCCACATGGGCTGCAGCGAAGGCAGTGTAAAAACCCATTACTCACGTGCCCTGCAGGCACTTCGCAAAGCGTTAGGAGATCTATGGCCATGAGCGATAAACCCGCACCACGCGAAGACGGGATTGATCCCGGCTTTGAACGGTTTTTGCGCCAACTGCCGGAAGAGCAGACGATTTCCGACGAAATCGCCATCCGACTTGCCCATGCGCGAGCCAGTGCGGTTGCGTCACATGCCAGGCACCGCGGTTATTGGCCTTACCTGGCCATAGCGGCAAGCATTCTTCTGGTGGGCGTGATGGGGTTAATAAATTTCTCGAATGTCCCACACAACACAGAACTATCGGTAGAGCTTGCGGCTGAGTTGGATATGATAATGGACGAAAATGAACGGGAATTGATTGATGACCTTGAGTTCTATCAGTGGCTCAGTGAAATGGAGGCTGGTTAAGTGGCTTTTGAGCACTTGGCTTTTGGCAATGCCCGCCTTGGCGAGTCAGGAAGAGGCTGCTTTTCTGGCCTTTTTAGGCACCCTGGAAGACGAGCAGGAGGCAGATTTGACCCCGCTCGACTGGGAATGGCTGCTGGACGACATATCGGCCCCCTCACCTTCAGGCAGTGTAATCGAACCAAAGGAGGAAAAAGCCAATGAATAAATCCCCATTGTTTGCACTTCTCCTCGTTGGCTGCCTGCATTATTCCCCCCTCCTGATTGGCGCGCCGGTGCCCTGGGATCAGCTGTCCCAGGAACAGCAACAGGTACTTTCTGGTGTAAAGGATGACTGGGCGTCATTACCTGAAGCCAAGCAGCAACAGCTCCTACGCGGGGTTGAACGCTATAGCGCCATGACTCCAGAGCAACGGGCCGACGCAAGAGCGAAGCACGAACGCTGGAAAAGCCTGAGTGAGGAACAAAGAATTCAGATCAAAGAACGCTATCAGCGCTTCAAGGCCTTGCCTTCGGATCAGCAGAAAAAAATCAGGGATGCTCACCAACGCTTCAAGGCGTTGCCGCCAGAACAGCAGGCGCGCATAAGGGAAAAATGGTCCGGTATGTCGCCGGAACAAAGACAGCGCGTTATGCTGAGGTTACGAGAAATGACGCCCGAGCAACGCGAAGCCTTCAGGGAGCGGATGCGCCAACGGCGGGATCGATAACCGGCGTCAGGCGTCGGTATCAACCAGGCTGTTGTGTCGACGGTCTTCGCCGCTGCGCAATTCAACCAGGGGCCGCCGATAAGCGCGGCCTTTACGTCGCTCACGCTTTCTGCGCTCTTGGTTGGGCGATTCTGCAGGCAACTCAACCTGCTGATCGACTGGCACTGCTTTCGGCAGTGTCTGGCTAACCGGCTCAACCTTGGTACGGGCCGCCGCTATGGGGGGTATTCGCATGTCGGCCATAGCAATACCTCTGTTCTCACATTCAGACTCACACCTTAAATTGCGCCGCCACAGTTTTCAACTGATCTGCCAATCCCTGCAGGTTGGTACTGAGATTGGCCACTTGCTCCGTGTTTTCCTGCGCCACTTTTGATGCATCCCGCATATTAATCACGTTGCTTTGAATTGACTTGGCAAAGGTCTGCTGCTCTTCAGTGGCAGCCGCAATACGCTTGTTCATATCGGTAATGGAAGTCACTTTGTTGGTAATGGCCGCAAGCGACTCCCCGGTTTCACCCGCCTGGGCTACACTGCGACTTGCGCCGGTTTTACCGGTTTCCATCACTTGCACCGCTTCTCGGGCCGCAGTTTGTAATTGTTCGATTACCGTTTGAATTTCGTGCGTAGACTCCTGCGTACGAGACGCAAGCGTCCTGACCTCGTCGGCCACCACGGCGAACCCCCTACCCTGTTCGCCTGCCCTCGCAGCCTCAATGGCGGCATTCAGTGCCAACAGGTTGGTTTGCTCGGCAATGCCTTTGATGACGTCAAGGATCCCAGCAACACTGTCGGTATCAGATTCGAGTTTGGCAATCACCTCAGCCGCGCGTTCTACTTCGTTCGCCAGACTATTAATGGTTTTTACGGTGTCCTGCACCACGTTGAGGCCAGCTTTGGCTTCCTTGTCGGCATCCTGCGCCGCCTGCGCGGCCGAGCCTGCGTTTTGCGCGACATTATTCACGCTGCGCATCATATCCGACATGGCATTGGTAACTTCTTCGGAGGACGAAGCCTGTTGATTCGACAGGCGTTCAGTCTCATGCGATACGCCGTTCAGGCGTTTGGCCACATCGGTCAGAGGCGAGATTACCTGAATGACTTCGCCAATGGTATTGTGCAACTTATCGATGAAGGTATTAAACCAATGCACCAGATCACCCAACTCATCCTCAGACTTGCGTTGCAGACGCTGGGTTAAGTCACCTTCGCCCTGTGCAATATCCTTCAGGCTTTCGGTAATCACCTGCACATTGTGGGTAATCAGGACGGCAATGCTGATTGAGATCAGCAGCAGTAATGCCACGGTGACGACACCAACCACGAGCCCTACTTTCAGGTTGTCCTGTTCAGTCTCGGTTGCCTGTCGAACGGTTTCGGTGAAGCTGCGATCACTTTGATCCCGGAACTGCTTGAGCGAATTATTGACCTGCTCCAGCGCGCGGTTACGACGTTCGGCGATCTCGGCCAATTTGGAAAAATCAACAGTGCCGTCGATCATACTGGCAGTGAGGCCGTAGGAAATCTCAAGGTAGGTGTTGAGCTGGCTTTCCAGCTGGTTGACCTCAGTGGTTCGCTCTGGCTGCAATTGACGCGCACGATTGAGGTTTTCGGTCAGATTTGCCCCCATGCGTTTAGCGCTGTTGAGCATATCCTCCTCGCCGGTACTGGCGGCGGTGCTCATGGTCTCATTCATGCGATCAAGGGTGACAATGTTGTTGCCCGCGATCTCCAGTACCGGAAAATACACATTCTGAATGAGATTCAGCCGGTTTACGTTCTGGGAACCCGAATTGATGGTAAACAGCAAATACAAAACGAACCCTGTAATGCCCACCGCGGGAATCAATAAGATCTTGTATTTAATACTAATTTTGCTCAACCAGTTCATGGGACCTTGCCTGTGGGGTCAATATTTAAAGCATAGCTAATAACCCCGCGCTTGCTAGGCGTGTGGTTATAAGCGCTATCGACCTGAAACAAGGATTCTTTAACGGGTTGGGCGGTACCAGGCGAGGGATTCGGCCAGGGAAACCACTCCGCCGATGATCAACAGGGTGGGCGCCTGGACCCCGGCAGACTGGGCGATACCCGGCAGTGTCTTCAGCGTCCCCCGGTGTACACGTTGGTCGGGGGTGGTGCCCCGTTCTACCAGGGCTGCGGGCGTTTCCTCCGGGCGTCCATGGGCAATGAGGCCGTCACAAATGGTGGGCAAGCCCTGCAGACTCATATAAAACACCAGGGTCTGATCTTCGCGTACATATTCAGACCACTGTACGTGCGGGGCGTCCCCCTGCAGGTGGCCGGTAATAAAACGGACACTCTGGGCAAAATCACGGTGGGTCAATGGAATCCCGGCATAGGCACTGCAGCCAGACGCGGCGGTGATACCCGGCACCACTTCGAAGGGGATCTGATGCTGAGCCAACAAGGCGATTTCCTCGCCGCCACGGCCAAAAATGAAGGGGTCGCCGCCTTTCAACCGCAATACCCGCTTGCCCTGCTGCGCCAAATCCAGCAACAACTGGTTTATCTCCTGCTGAGGCACAGCATGGTCGGCCCGGCGTTTTCCCACGTAAATACGGTCTGCATCGCGCCTGACCTTGTCCAGAATGGGCTCCGACACCAAACGGTCGTACAACACCACGTCTGCCCGCTGCATTAATTGCAGGGCGCGGATGGTGAGGAGATCCGGCGCACCGGGGCCTGCCCCAACCAGATAGACCTCACCGGCACTGGATTGCGCCTGTTCGGACAACAAGCGTTCTACCTCTACCTCTGCCAGATCCCGCTGGTCGCTGGCGACCCATTGTGCAGCTCTTCCCTCGATCAGAGCCTCCCAGAAATACCGGCGCCGCGCTTCCGGTAATCGCTGCTTAACCCTGTCCCGTAAACTGCGGCAGAATTGCGCCAATTTACCGGTGGCCTCTGGTAGCTGCACTTCCAGCATCTGCTTGATCTTTCGCGCAATGACAGGCGCCGCGCCACCACTGGAGATTGCCACCAGGATCGGACTGCGATCAACGATGGCGGGGGTGATAATGCTGCAAAGTGCCGGATCATCCACCACATTGACGGGTAGAAACCGCGCCTGGCACAGGCTGGCAATGCGGTCGTTTAACGCACGATCGGCGGTGGCACAGATAACCAGATGAACGCCGTCCAGATCATTCTCGGCAAAGCCACGTGCGGTCCATTGACCATCATTCTGTTGCAACAGAGCCTGCAGTTCGGCCACCGCATCCGGTGCAACACAACGGATATGGGCACCAGCACTGACTAATAACCGTGCCTTGCGCAAGCCGACACTGCCGGCGCCCACAAGGAGCACCGGTTTGCGTTTGAGGTCAAAAAAGAACGGAAAGTATTCCATCAGCCAAGATGGGTTTTGCCACCCAGGTAAGACTGGAGCACCTGAGGAATGGCAATGCGGCCATCGGCTTGCTGATTGTTTTCCAACACGGCCAGCAGCGTGCGGCCAATGGCGAGGCCAGAGCCATTCAGGGTGTGCAGAAGCTCGACCTTATTGGTCTCAGGGTTACGGTAACGCGCCAGCATTCTGCGCGCCTGGAAATCCCGGAAGTTGGAGCAGGAAGAAATCTCGCGGTACTTTTCCTGGCTCGGCAACCAGACTTCTATATCGTAGGTTTTTGCGGCAGAAAAGCCGATATCCCCGCCGCACAAAATGACTGTGCGGTACGGCAGTTCAAGCAATTTAAGGATATTTTCGGCGTGGCTCAGCAGCTTCTCAAGCGCCTCATCCGATTCCTCGGGGCGCACAAACTGGACCAGTTCAACTTTTTCAAACTGGTGCTGACGAATCATGCCGCGGGTATCACGCCCGTGTGAGCCGGCCTCACTGCGAAAACAGGGCGTATGACAAACGTACTTGAGCGGCAGCGGTTGTTTGGCGTCGAGGATTTCATTGCGCAACAGATTCGTCACTGGCACTTCGGCCGTAGGAATCAGGTAGAAACCGCGCTCGTCATTAAGCTTGAAAAGATCCTCTTCAAACTTTGGCAATTGTCCGGTGCCGTACAATGAATCGGCATTCACAATGAAAGGAACGTAGATTTCTTCGTAACCGTGCTCGTTCTGGTGTACGTCCAACATAAACTGGATCAACGCACGGTGCAGGCGCGCGATGTCACCCCGCATCACGGCAAAACGGGCACCGGTAAGCTTGGTAGCCGACTCAAAGTCGAGTCCGCCCAGGTTTTCCCCCAATTCCACATGGTCCTTGACCGGAAAATCGAAGGCTCTGGGTGTGCCCCAGCGGCGGACTTCCACATTGTCGTCTTCCGACAGCCCCTCTGGCACCTCATCTGCCGGAATATTCGGCACGCCGGCCAAGAGCTCGTCCAGGGCGGCCTGAACGTTGCTCAGCTCAGTTTCTGCGGCACTGAGCTTGCCCTTCAGGTCTTCCACTTCGGCAAGCAACGGCGCTATGTCTTCACCTTTGGCCTTGGCCTGACCGATGGATTTGGAGCGGCTGTTCCGTTCCTGTTGCAGACTTTCGGTACTGGACTGAATTGCACGGCGCTGTTCTTCGAGGCCTTTGATGGCAGCAACATCGAGGCTGTAGCCTCGCTTGGCCAGTTTTTGTGCAACTTCTTCAGGGTTATTCCTGACGTATTTGGAATCCAGCATGGGCCTAGGTATCTCGTAAATCGGTGTTTTAAAGGAAATAGGCGGTGAATTTGATCGCCAGCAGGGTCGCAATGATACAGGTGCAAACACTCAGTAGTACATAGGCGGCACTGGTGAGCAGGTCGCCATTGCGCAACAGCGCGACGGCATCCATGGAAAACGCGGAAAAGGTGGTCAGGGCACCGAGGAAGCCGGTCATCAAAAAATGCCGTAAGTCGGGGTGAAAGCTGCCCCGCTCTATGAGCAACACATAGGCCACGCCCATCATCAATGAACCGACGAGATTGACCGCCAATGTAGGCAAAGGAAACCGCTGTTCAAATACCGGATACAGCCACAGGTTTACCCCATAGCGGGATACAGCCCCCAGGGCGCCACCTAATGCGATCCAGAGCCAGATCACAGTTTGAGCTCCGGGTACCGTTTCTGCTCGCTTTGCTGGTCGAGATCGCGCAGGCGCTGTAACTTATCGGCGATCTTGATCTCCAGCCCCCTCGGCACCGGTTGATAGTAACGGCGATTGGCAATGGCCTCAGGCAAATAGTTCTCTCCGGCTGCATAGGCATCGGGCTCGTCGTGGGCATAGCGGTATTCTGCACCATGCCCGAGCTCATTCATCAGCTTGGTCGGCGCGTTTCGCAAATGCACCGGCACGTCAAAACTGGGGTCTGCTTTCACATCCGCCATCACTTGCTTGAAGGCAGAATACACCGCATTGGACTTAGGCGCGGACGCCAGGTACGCCAACGCCTGGGCAATGGCCAACTCCCCTTCCGGACTGCCGAGACGGGTTTGCACATCCCAGGCAGACAAGGCTATGTCGAGCGCGCGGGGATCGGCGTTGCCGATATCTTCGCTGGCCATACGCACGACCCGGCGGGCCACATACAGAGGATCACAGCCGCCATCGAGCATGCGGGCAAACCAATAGAGCGCGCCGTCCGGACTGGACCCCCTTACGGCTTTATGCATCGCAGAGATCTGGTCATAGAAATGGTCGCCGCCTTTATCAAACCGGCGCACATCCTGCTGGACAATTTCATCCACAATCGCAGCAGACAACCGGAAGTCAGTTTCGGCATCCACCAGATCCGACGCGATTTCCAATAAATTCAATAATCGCCGGGCGTCACCGTCTGCAGCACGAATCAGCAGATCACGGGCGTCCGCGTCTAATTTAATGGCTGGTAAAGCGGCGGCGGGGTTTGCCAGACAATGATCGATCAGTTCACTGAGGTCCTGGTCATTCAGGCTTTTCAGCACATAAACGCGGCAACGGGATAACAGCGCATTGTTCAGTTCGAAAGAAGGATTTTCTGTGGTGGCACCCACAAAAATAAACGTGCCATCCTCGATATAGGGTAAAAACGCATCCTGCTGGCTCTTGTTGAACCGGTGGACTTCATCCACAAACAGCAGCGCTTTGGTATTGTTGGTTACGCGTAGTTGCTTGGCCTGTTCCACCAGACTGCGGATATCCTTGACGCCAGCCATTACGGCTGACAAGGAAAAAAACCGGGCATCCACACGATGCGCCAACAGCTGCGCCAGCGTGGTCTTACCCACACCGGGCGGCCCCCAGAAAATCATTGAGTGAACCTGCCCGCTCGCCAGTACTTTCTGCAATGGCTTGCCTTGCCCCAACAGATGCGACTGGCCTACATAGTGTGCCAACTCTTGCGGTCTGACTCTGGCAGCCAGCGGCTGCCAGGCAGTGCTATGTTGCACGTCGTCAAACAAATCAGTCATTGTGAATGACATCTGTTCCCGGGGGTGGGGTAAATTCGAACAGGCTGTCTTCCAGCGCTGGATTTACTGCGACCTGTTCAAAGACAAACTCCGTTTGGTTATTCAGCTTATCTTCGAAGCGCATTCTGACCAATGTCTTACCTTTGAAGGTTGCACTGATGTGCCCGAAATTCGCTTGCCCGTCCTTTGCCCGCAAATCATAAACCGCGAGGCCATTGGCTTTATCTGCCGCGCGTTTGACCGAAAAGCTGTCACTTATTTTCGCCGGGTCACCGGACAGCAACAACGCTGGCGTTTGCTGGGCCTTCTGATCAACTTTACTCAGACTGGCCTGCTCCAGATCAGGGTCATATAACCACAGGCGCTTGCCATTACTCACCAACAATTGGGGAAACGGGGATTGAGTATCCCACAGAAATTTACCGGGTTTTTTAACCAGAAATTTTCCCTGACTGGCTTGCAGCAATTTGCCTTCACCGTCGCGCAGACTTTGCTCAAATTGACCGGAGGCGGATTGCATATTAGTGAGTAAGGCTGACAGCTCTACCACAGGCTCAGATGCCAAGGCCGTAACAGCAAGCCCGGAAAGCAACAGGCCCTTCATAGCAACGCCCAGTGCGCGCCAGGCAGGTAAACCTAATACATGAGTCATAGTGTTATCCTAGTGTTTAGGTGGCGGCGGCGCGAGTACTTCCCGGTTGCCATTGGTGCCCATAGCGGATACCACGCCCGCCTCTTCCATTGTCTCAATCAGTCGCGCGGCGCGGTTATAACCGATCCGCAACTTGCGCTGCACCGATGAAATCGATGCTTTACGGGTTTCTGTTACAAACGCCAGCGCCTCGTCGTACAAGGGATCAGATTCGGAATCACTGCCCTCTTCCCCACCTTCTGTGGGTAATCCGGGCACGGGAATCGAGTTAGCGCTCTCATCAATAATGTCATCCAGATAATTGGGTTTTCCGCGTTTTTTCCAATCGTCCACAACCGCATGAACCTCGTGGTCATCCACAAAGGCGCCATGCACCCGCACAGGCACCGAGGTGCCGGGCGGCAGGAACAGCATGTCGCCATGCCCCAAAAGCTGTTCGGCGCCGCCCTGATCGAGAATGGTGCGGGAATCAATTTTTGAAGACACCTGGAACGCCATGCGGGTGGGAACGTTAGCCTTGATCAGCCCGGTGATCACATCCACCGAGGGCCGCTGGGTTGCCAGAATCAGGTGAATACCAGCCGCACGGGCTTTTTGTGCGATACGGGCAATCAGCTGTTCTACTTTTTTGCCCACAATCATCATCATGTCGGCAAATTCATCGATGACCACCACGATGGACGGCAGGGTTTCGAGATCCGGTGCGGGCGCCACTTCTTCGCCGGCGACAAAATTTTCCTCCGGCACCCACAGAGGGTCTTTTAACGGGGTGCCGGCTTTAATGGCGTCCTCTACTTTGCGGTTAAAGCCAGCCAGATTACGAACGCCCATGGCCGCCATCAATTTATAGCGGCGCTCCATCTCACCGACGCACCAGCGCAGACCATTGGCGGCGTCTTTCATGTCGGTGATTACCGGGGTCAGAAGGTGAGGAATGTCATCGTAAATCGACAACTCCAACATTTTGGGGTCTACCAGGATAAGCCGGACTTCCTTGGGGGTCGACTTATAGAGCAGACTCAGCAGCATCACGTTCACCCCGACGGACTTACCGGAACCGGTGGTACCGGCAACCAGTAAGTGAGGCATCTTTGCGAGGTCTGCAATGACCGGCTCACCGGCAATATCGTGACCGAGCGCCAGGGTCAGGTGAGACTTGGCTTTGTCATAAGTGTCCGACGCCAACACTTCACTCAAGCGCACCATGGCCCGATGCTCATTGGGTATTTCAATCCCAACCACCGACTTGCCCGGAATGACTTCGACCACGCGCACGCTGATAACCGCGAGCGACCGTGCCAGGTCCTTGGCAAGGTTAGAAATGCGCGACACCTTCACACCGGGCGCGGGCTGTATTTCAAACCGGGTCACAACCGGGCCGGGCAATACGGATACCACTTCCGCCGTGATGCCAAAGTCTGACAGTTTCAGCTCCAGCAGTCGGGACAGTGCCTCCAGGTTCTCCTTGGAATAGCCCTTATCATTGCTGTGATCGGCCTCATCCAACAGGCCGATCTTCGGCAGCTCGCCATCGACCGTGGTGTCCACAAACAGCGACCGTTGCTTTTCTTTTTCCACGCGTGGGCTGGGCACCGGTTTCTTTACCGGCTGCTCAATCAGAATGGGCTCCCGCTTTTCCTGTTTCTCTACTTGCGCGGCAATGGCTTTACGACGCGCTTTCTGATTGGCCTGAACTTGTTCTTTTTCAGCTTTTGTCTTGCGCCATTCGGTCCACCGGGTCGCGGCTTTGTTTATGCTATCCAGCGTAATCCTGCCGGTGGCGTCCATCAGCCTGATCCAGCTGAGGTCAGTAAATACCGTCAGCCCGAACAGCAAACAGGCCAGCAGAATCAGTGTCGCGCCAGAAAAGGAAAATGCCGTATCGAGTGACGCCGATACAGAAGCGCCTAACAGCCCCCCATGGGAAAATGGCAGCCCACTATCTCCGCTTTGCTGCAATGCGATCAGGCCTGTGCCGCCGATCATCAGCAGCACCAGCCCCAGCGTCCGCAATGCCATCATGAGCCCGTCAAAGCCCCGGCCGGATTTCCGGTCCCGGAAAATGACCCAGGCACGCCAGGCCAGCAATAGCGGAAACACATAGGCCATGTAACCAAACAAAGACATACAGACGTCCGCAAGCCAGGCACCAAAAGGTCCACCGGCATTGGCGACGGCCCGGTTCATACCCGTGCTGGACCAACCGGGATCCACCGGGTCATAAGTGGCCAGTACCATGGTCAGAAAGGTGCAAATAACAACCAACGCAATAAGGGAACCTTCAGTGGCCGCCCTGCCCACGAGTCTGTTTACCGGCTGAGTCTGTTCAGCTGCTTTCAAACGGTTCTCACTCCCGCCCCATCTTGTGAAGGAGCTATTATTACTTAATAATCAGCACGTTATACGCCTTTCTTAATGTAAAGAAAAGCCATTGTTTGAGCCTATAGGCTGCTGCAATCCAATAGATAAGGCCAGACAATTGGCCTATTTTGCTCAAGGCCCTAGAATTCTGACCCTATCGACCCAATCTAAACTTCAGACCTCATTTACTGCCAATCAGGACACATTCATGAGCGACATCAAGCACCATCGCCTCATCATTCTGGGCTCTGGCCCAGCCGGTTACACTGCTGCCATTTACGCAGCCCGCGCCAACCTAAAACCGGTGGTGATTACCGGCATGCAGCAGGGCGGCCAGCTTACCACAACCACCGAAGTGGAGAATTGGCCGGGTGGTGTTCACGACCTCCAGGGCCCCGATCTGATGGTCCAGATGCAGCAACACGCAGAACGCTTCAATACCGAGATCATTTTCGACCATATAGATGAAGTGAAGCTGAACGAACGCCCTTTTCTGCTGAAAGGTTCGTCCACCTACAGCTGCGACGCGTTGATTATTTGCACGGGTGCCAGCGCCCAATACCTTGGCCTGCCTTCCGAAGAGGCGTATATGGGCCGCGGTGTTTCCGCTTGCGCCACCTGCGATGGATTCTTCTACAAAGACCAGAAGGTTGTGGTGGTTGGTGGCGGTAATACTGCCGTCGAAGAAGCCCTGTATCTTTCCAACATAGCCTCTGAGGTGACCCTGATTCACCGTCGCGACACGCTCCGCTCTGAGAAGATTCTGCAGGACAAGCTGTTCGAGAAAGCCAAAAATGGCAACGTCAAGTTGCTTTGGAACCACACGCTGGAAGAGGTGCTTGGCGACGATGCTGGCGTCACCGGCGTGAGGGTAAAATCCACACAGGATGGCAGCACTCAGGATCTGGACGCCCAGGGCGCCTTCATCGCTATTGGTCACAAGCCCAATACCGACATATTTGCCGGCCAGCTGGAAATGAAAGACGGCTACATCGTGGTCAAATCCGGTTTGCACGGCAACGCCACAAGTACCTCCGTGCCCGGTGTTTTTGCTGCCGGCGACGTGGCAGACCACATCTACCGCCAGGCGATCACTTCAGCCGGTGCAGGTTGTATGGCCGCGCTGGACGCTGAAAAATACCTGGACGACCTGTAAAACCTCTTGGGCGCTGGCGTGGAGCTGACATTTGATCCCCTGGCTTGAACCTGGCGCCCCCCACTTTCCACCGGTCTCCAGTGCACTCGATGAACCCAACGGCCTGTTGGCCGCGGGCGGAGAGCTGAGCCCCGAATGGTTGATTGCCGCCTATCAGCGCGGCATTTTCCCTTGGTTTGACGACGAGTCGGTAATCCTTTGGTGGTCCCCTGCCCCGCGCATGGTCCTGCTACCTTCGGCCATTCACCTGAGTCGTTCACTGCGCAAACTCATTCGTCAACGCCGCTTTGAGATTCGGTTTGATACCGATTTCCAGCAGGTAATAAAACACTGCAGTAGTGCTCGCCCGGAAACCTGGATACTGCCGAGCATGATTGAAGCCTATGTGCGCTTGCATCGTCAGGGTATAGCCCATTCGGTGGAGGTCTGGCAGGACAACCAACTGGTGGGTGGACTTTACGGTGTGCATCTGGGGGGCATGTTCTTTGGCGAATCCATGTTTTCCAATGTACCTAACGCCTCAAAGCTCGCACTGGCGGCCCTCGCCCGCCATGCACAGCACTGGGGTTTACACGCGATCGATTGCCAAATGCATACGGAACACCTAGCCTCCATGGGGGCGACGCTTCGGTCGCGTCAGGAATTTAACGCTATGCTTAAAAGCTGTCACCTGCCGTTAAAGCCCGACTGGGTGTACAGTGAACAATTGATGGACGTTTGAATTCGCCAACATGAGCAGTTCTGTAAACCTGAAGCTTTTTGCAACCCATCCGCATGCGTGCAGCTATCTCGACGAGCGCGAAGCCACTACGGTTTTCATCGACCCGGATGCCAAGGTAGACAAATCACTCTATTCGCGCCTCTCTGCACTGGGTTTTCGGCGCTCGGGCCAGCATGTTTATCGACCCCACTGTGCGCAGTGCAACGCCTGTATTCCCATGCGGATCCCCGTGACCCAATTCAGTCCCAGTCGAAGTCAACGGCGCGTACTCAAACGCAATCAGGACCTGAGGCTTGAAGTATTAGAGTCTGGCGATTCCGACGAGTTTTACGCGCTGTATGCTCGCTATATTGCTGCCAGACATAAGGATGGCGACATGTACCCCCCAAGTCGCAGCCAATACGACGGATTTCTGACCAGCCAATGGCAAATAACCCGGTTTCTGGCAGCCTATTTGGATGATCAGCTGGTCGGCGTTGCAGTTTGTGATCTGTTAGACGAGGGGCTATCCGCGGTGTATACCTTTTTTGACCCCGAACTCGATCAGCGCAGCCTTGGCACCTGGTTTATCCTCCAGCAACTGCGTTGGGTCGGGCACCTTGGTCTACCGTACCTCTATCTGGGTTACTGGATCAATGCTTGCGACAAAATGAGCTATAAAGCCAAATTTCAGCCTCAACAGCGCCTGATTGATGGTGTGTGGGTCTTTTCTTAGTCTCCCCTTGGCGTAGACCGCTATTTAGGGCACAATTGCGCCCACCTTGAACTAGGCCTCTCCGGCCGCAAGTGTATTACAGAGGATTCTGCCGGATGGCACGTGAAGATCATATAGAAATGGAAGGTGAAGTGGTTGATACACTTCCCAACACCACCTTTAAAGTTAAGCTTGAAAATGGCCACGTGGTCATTGCCCATATTTCCGGAAAAATGCGTAAAAACTACATTCGCATCCTGACTGGCGATAAGGTAAAAGTTGAGCTCACGCCCTACGACCTGAGCAAGGGCCGCATCACTTATCGCGCGCGCTGATCGTCGACAGGTATGAAAAAAGGCAGCTGTTACGCTGCCTTTTTTGTTGCGGTCAATCGGTCATAGCTGCCTCTTCGTGCGACTCGGTGGTCACACAGAGCTCGCCATCAATGACATCCACGTGCACGGTGCCGCCGCTGTCTGCCAGCTCACCAAACAACACCATCTCGGCCAAGGGTTTCTTGATCTTTTCCTGAATCACGCGCGCCATCGGCCGGGCACCCATTTTTTCATCGTAACCGTTTTCGGCCAGCCACAGGCGAGCCTCATCGGATACGTGCAGCTGCACGCGTTTGTCATCCAGCTGAACTTGCAACTCAACCAGGAATTTGTCCACCACGGTTTTGATGACTTCGACACCCAGAGAGGCAAATTGGACAATGGCATCAAGGCGGTTTCGGAATTCCGGCGTGAACACCTTGTTTATTTCCTCAAGGCCATCCGTACTGTTGTCTTGCTTGGTGAATCCCATACTGCGCTTGCCCAACACCTGAGCGCCTGCATTGGTGGTCATCACCAGAATAACGTTACGGAAATCTGCCTTGCGACCGTTATTGTCCGTGAGGGTGCCGTGGTCCATCACCTGCAGCAGAAGATTGAATACTTCGGGATGCGCTTTTTCTATTTCATCCAACAGCACCACACTGTGCGGATGCTTGGTTACCGCATCGGTCAGCAAACCGCCCTGATCAAATCCCACGTAGCCGGGTGGCGCACCGATCAAGCGCGACACGGTATGACGTTCCATATATTCGGACATGTCAAAGCGAAGCAATTCAATACCGAGTATTTTGGCTAACTGTCGGCAAATCTCGGTCTTGCCCACGCCGGTAGGTCCTGCCAGCAAAAACGAACCAATTGGCTTGTCGGCTGAACCCAAGCCTGCGCGCGCAAGCTTAATGGCAGTGGCGACGGTGGATACTGCTTTATCCTGTCCGAACACCACCATCTTCAGTTGGTCTTCCAGAGTACGTAGCTGCTCCTTGTCTGATGTGGACACGTTTTTCGCTGGAATACGCGCAATCTTGGCAACCATGGCTTCAATGTCTGGCACGCCAATCTGTTTTTTACGTTTGTGTGCGGGCTGCAGCTGCTGGAACGCACCGGCCTCATCGATCACGTCGATGGCTTTATCGGGCATGAAACGATCATTGATATAACGCCCGGCCAATTCCGCCGCGGCGCGCAATGCGGTGTCGGTGTACTTGAGCCCGTGGTGTTCTTCAAAGCGGCTTTTCAGGCCTTTCAGAATGTAATAAGTGTCTTCGATGCTGGGTTCATTCACGTCGATCTTCTGAAACCGGCGGGACAGCGCGCGGTCTTTGTCAAAAATACCGCGATATTCCTGGAATGTCGTAGAACCAATGCAGCGCATTTCGCCTGACGTCAGCAAAGGCTTCAACAAATTAGACGCATCCATCACGCCACCAGAGGCTGCACCGGCACCAATAATGGTGTGGATTTCGTCGATGAATAAAATGGCGTTTTCCTGCTTGCGCAGATCAGCCAGCAAACCTTTGAAACGTTTCTCGAAATCCCCGCGGTATTTAGTGCCGGCCAACAGGGACCCCAGATCCAGTGAATAAACCACTGAATTAAGCAATATTTCCGGAACTTCACCGTCGACGATTTTTTTCGCCAGGCCTTCGGCGATCGCGGTTTTACCGACGCCGGACTCACCGACTAACAGCGGATTGTTTTTTCTGCGCCGGGCAAGTACCTGGGCAACCCGCTCTACTTCGTCGACCCGGCCGACAAGCGGGTCAATTTTGCCGCTGGCAGCCAACTCATTGAGGTTGGTGGTGAAGTTTTCCAGCGGGCTTTGTTGACTGTTGCCTTCAGCCACCATTTCTTCATCAGCCTGGTCGGGCTGCTGCTCTGCGGCATGACCGGAATGCCCGGATACTTTCGAGATTCCGTGGGTAATGTAGTTAACCACATCGATGCGAGCGATAGATTGCTGTTTCAGGTAGTAAACAGCCTGACTTTCCTGTTCGCTGAAAATCGCTACCAGCACGTTTGCACCAGTCACCTCCTTCTTGCCAGAGGACTGGACGTGAAATACAGCGCGTTGCAATACCCGCTGGAAGCCCAGCGTGGGCTGGGTTTCCCTTTCCGGGTCATTTTCTGGAATCAGCGGCGTGGTGGAATCGACAAATTCGATCAGCTCTTTGCGCAGCCGGCTGAGGTCGGCAGCACAGGCACGCAGGACGTTAGCGGCAGATTCATTGTCGAGCAGAGCCAACAACAAATGCTCTACAGTCATGAACTCATGGCGCTTTGACCGGGCGCTTTTAAACGCCAGGTTCAAGGTAACTTCTAAGTCTTTGCTTAACATCTTTGTAACCTCTAAGCCTCGTCACCTTCACCAGCAGCTTCAATCTCGCACAACAGTGGATGCTGATGCTCTCTGGCGTACTGATTCACCTGCGCTGCCTTTGTTTCAGCGATATCGCGGGTGTATACACCGCATACGCCCTTACCCTGCGTATGGACCTGCAACATAACCTTGACCGCCTTCTCCCTACCCATGCCAAAGAAGGATTCCAGCACCTCCACCACAAAGTCCATCGGGGTGTAGTCATCATTCATCAGTACCACCTTGTACATGGATGGCCGTTTCAGTACAGGTTTGGCCTCCTGAACGGCTAATCCATGGTCATGACCCGGATAATCTTCACCTTCATCATGATTACTACTTAATGTTAGTTGAAGAATTTTGAGATTTCCCATGTACACCGGCCGTTGAACTGAAAGGGTTAAATATGCCGCTCCACTATATACCGGTGGAGCGACCAGTGTCAGTAAGGGCCGCGCCATCCCTTGACAGCGACCGCCCAGTTGGTTAAAAGATGGTAACTTGTGTCAAAAATTAACCGTTTAGTATGCTTGCTGTCCTTCGGTTATGAACCGGAGCCGCCTTATTGATATGGGGCTTGCGACCGCAACTACAAGGTGCCCACTGGCCATCCGACACATCCACGGGCGCGCAATAACGATAAAAAGCGTATATTTTTCAAGGCGATAGAAGGATTTAGCTATGCCGACAGGAACCGTAAAATGGTTTAACAATGCCAAAGGCTACGGGTTCATCCTGCCCGACGGCGGCGGCGACGATCTGTTTGCGCACTACTCAGCCATCGAGATGGAGGGGTATCGCACGCTGAAAGCCGGACAACAGGTCTGCTTCGATATCGTAGAAGGTGATAAAGGGCTGCATGCGACCAACATTCAGGCAGCGTCAAGCAATGTTGCCTCATCGCCTGCCGAGCTGAAGGTCGTTGCGAACTAAAAAAGCCCCTTTCGGGGCTTGATTCAATCGTTTAGCCGTTAATTTTTGCCACGATCGCATCACCGAACTCGGAGCACGACAGCAGTTTGGCATCGGTCATCAGCCGTTCGAAATCGTAGGTGACCGTTTTATCTGCGATAGCACCCTCCACCCCACTGATAATCAGGTCGGCAGCCTCGTTCCATCCCATGTGCCGCAGCATCATTTCCGCTGACAGAATCAACGAACCCGGGTTCACCTTGTCCTGACCGGCGTATTTAGGTGCAGTACCGTGAGTCGCTTCAAACAGCGCAACCGCATCGGAGTTGTTGGCACCCGGGGCAATGCCGATACCCCCGACCTGCGCCGCCAGCGCATCTGATAAATAGTCGCCATTCAGATTGAGTGTGGCAATAACGCTGTATTCATCCGGCCGCAGCAGGATTTGCTGAAGCATGGCATCGGCGATGACATCCTTAACGAGAATCTCTTTGCCGGTACGTGGGTTTTGAAAGCTGTGCCAGGGGCCGCCATCCAGAGCTTTGGCGCCGAATTCATCCCGGGCAATTTCATAACCCCAATCGCAGAAGGCACCCTCAGTAAACTTCATGATGTTGCCTTTATGTACCAGGGTCACTGACGGCAGGTCCTGATCCACGGCATATTGCAATGCCTTGCGCACTAGACGCTTGGTGCCCTCGGCTGACACGGGCTTAATACCGATGCCCACGTGGTCCGGGAACCGGATCTTGGTAACGCCCATTTCCTTTTGGAGGAAATCCACCACTTTCTTGGCTTCGGGACTATCGGCTTTCCATTCAATGCCGGCGTAGATATCTTCGGAGTTCTCCCGGAAGATGACCATGTTAACCTTGCCGGGTTCTTTTACAGGCGATGGCACACCTTTGAACCAGCGCACCGGACGTTGGCACACGTAAAGATCCATTTCCTGCCGCAGCGCCACGTTCAATGAACGGAAGCCACCCCCTACTGGTGTGGTTAACGGACCTTTAATGCCAACCACAAACTCCTTGATGGCTTCGAGCGTTTCGGCTGGAAACCAGTCCCCTGCGTACTTTTCGGCGGCCTTTTCACCGCAGTAGACTTCCATCCAGGCGATTTTGCGCTTGCCACCATAGGCTCTCGCCACCGCGGCATCCGTCACTTTTCGCATTACCGGAGTAATATCAACCCCAATGCCGTCACCCTCTATAAAGGTGACTATCGGATTCTCCGGAACAGTGAGGGAAAGGTCTTTATTAACGGTAATTTTTGCGCCATCGGTTGGCACAACGACGTGTTGATACGCCATAAACATCACTCCTTGAGCAAATGTCTGAAGGGAAATTGGCCCAGAGCCAAATTAAAAGCATGATAGCATGCGTGTTCTGACGCATTAGCCTGAAAACGACTTCATAGTCACTATTCATTTCCTCTATGGCCCGATTGATCCTCTTTAACAAACCCTTCCAGGTCCTGTGCCAGTTTTCTGACAAGGAGGGGCGCTCCACGTTAGCCGACTACATAACCACACCCGGGGTCTACCCGGCCGGTCGTCTCGACTACGACTCAGAGGGTTTACTGTTGCTGACCTCCGATGGCCAGCTTCAGCACCGTATCGCGCACCCTTCTCAAAAGCTGCCGAAAACCTATTGGGTGCAGGTAGAGGGCATGGCTGACCAACAGGCGTTACAGCAGCTGCGAACTGGCGTCGAGCTGAAAGACGGCATCACAAAACCTGCGAAAGTGGATATTATCCCGCCGCCCAACATCTGGCCCCGTACGCCACCGGTGAGGTACCGCGCCAACATTGCAGATTGCTGGCTTCAGATCACGCTGACCGAAGGCCGCAACCGGCAGGTGCGAAGGATGACCGCGGCCGTCGGCTTACCTACTCTGCGACTGGTCAGGGCCAGTATCGGACATTGGACTCTGGACGACCTTGCGCCAGGTCAAAGCAAGACCCTGGAAGTCCACCTTCCGAAGACGTCGGGTCGCAGCGCCACTGCACGCCCACAACAAAATCGGAGGCGATCATGACAACTGCCCACTGGCCACCCCACGTCACCGTTGCCACAGTGGTCGAAGACCAAGGCCGATTCCTGTTTGTGTATGAACAAACCGATCAGGGGCCGCGTATCAATCAGCCGGCCGGCCACCTGGAGCCCGGCGAATCACTTACCCAGGCCGCCATTCGGGAAACCTTAGAGGAAACCCGCTGGCGGGTAGAACTTACAGGGTTTCTGGGTGTGTCGACCTACAGTGCAGCCAATGGCGCGCTCTACGTCAGGTCAACCTTTCTCGGCCGCCCGTTGGCGGAAGACACAGCGCTGCAGCTCGATACCGGTATCATCGAGCCGCTCTGGCTGACCCCGGACGAATTACGGACGCGGCAGGCGCAATGGCGCAGCCCCTTGGTCGGCGATGTTATCGATCTGTTCCTGCAGCATGGCGCTGCACCGCTGGAGCTTGGCAGCCTGCACAGGTAAAATCCCCGACCCTTTGACCAAGAACACCGTGGCTATGTCCAAACAGAAAGTCGTGGTCGGCATGTCCGGCGGCGTTGATTCCTCCGTATCCGCTCTACTCCTTTTGCAGCAAGGTTACGCTGTTGAAGGGTTGTTCATGAAAAACTGGGACGAGGATGACGGCACTGAGTACTGCACCGCCAAGGAAGATCTGGCCGACGCGCAAGCCGTGTGTGATAAGTTGGGCATTATCCTGCACACCGCCAATTTCGCGGCGGAATACTGGGACAATGTTTTCGAGCATTTTTTAGCGGAGTACCGCGCCGGGCGGACGCCCAACCCCGACATCCTGTGTAACCGGGAAATCAAGTTCAAAGTCTTTTTACACTACGCCGAATTGCTGGGTGCCGACTTTATCGCCACCGGCCACTATGTGCGCCGCCTGGAAAAAAATGGTCATACCTGGTTACAAAAGGGCCTGGACAACAACAAAGACCAGAGCTATTTCCTCAACGCCGTAGGCGAAGCAGAAATCGCCAAAACCCTGTTCCCTGTTGGTGAACTGGAAAAGCCTGAAGTCAGACGGCTGGCGGAAGAGCACGAC
This sequence comes from Simiduia agarivorans SA1 = DSM 21679, assembly GCF_000305785.2. Taxonomy (NCBI): domain Bacteria; kingdom Pseudomonadati; phylum Pseudomonadota; class Gammaproteobacteria; order Cellvibrionales; family Cellvibrionaceae; genus Simiduia; species Simiduia agarivorans. Next base: position 699,418 of record NC_018868.3, read on the forward strand.
CTGATCACTCACAACAAAAAAGACTCTACCGGCATCTGCTTTATCGGCGAGCGGCGGTTCAAAGATTTCCTGGAACAATACCTGCCGGCACAACCCGGTGAAATGGTTACTTTGGAAGGCCACACCATCGGGCAACATCAGGGCCTGATGTACTACACCCTGGGCCAGCGTCAGGGGCTGGGCATCGGGGGGGTAAAAGGCTACCCGGAAGAGCCCTGGTTTGTGGTGGCCAAAGATCTGGACGCGAACCGGCTGATAGTGACTCAGGGCACGGATCACACCGCCCTGTATACCGATGCCTTGACCGCAAGCCAGGCCAACTGGATCTCCGGCATGCCCACGCTGCCCATGAGCTGCAAAGCCAAAACCCGTTACCGCCAGCCCGATCAGGGTTGCCGGGTGGAACTGACCCCGGACGGTTTGCTGCAGGTGGTGTTTGACCAACCCCAACGAGCAGTGACGCCGGGGCAATACGTGGTGTTTTATCAAGGTGATGTTTGTCTCGGCGGCGCCGTTATCGAAAGGAGTTTTAATCTCAATGTCTGATCTGAACCGGATCGATTTTCAGGCTATCGCGTTGGCAGCCCTGTTTGAAGCAGCCCTGCAGGTGGAAAAGCTGGCCACCCAAGGCAGTCGGGACAAGGCCGTGTACACCAATCTGATCGACAGCCTGTTTGTACAAAACCCCAGACAACCCGGCGATATTTACGTCCAACCTTTGCCCGACGGTCTGGCGACGCTGGATGACTTTCTGGCCCGGGGCAAACGCCCCGGCAGCCATGTGGATCGCTATGTCCACGGACTGCTGTATCTGCAGAAAAAACTGGCCAAATCGCCGGGCATGCTGGAGACCATTGGCGCAAGGCTGGCCCAGGCTCAGCATCAGAAAGAGCACTTTGGCAGCGAACACGATAACCTGGCCGCTAATCTGGCAGGCATCTACAGCGACACACTCAGCACATTCACCTTCCGAATTCAGGTGATGGGAGAAATGACCTATCTCCAGCAGACCCGTATCGCCAACCAAATCCGCGCGTTATTACTGGCCGGCATCCGGGCGGCCACCTTCTGGCGCCAGATGGGGGGCAATCGCTGGCAGCTGCTGTGGACCCGCAAGAAACTGCAGGCATCTACGCAAAAGCTGCTGCAACAGGCCCGTAACGGCTGATTTTGGCGGGAATTTCCGGTAATATTCCCGCCCCTGATTTTTACCTTCAACACCTCTGGAGTCCCCATGGAACTGTCTGCGCTGACGGCGGTATCGCCCATTGATGGCCGTTACGGTAGCAAAACCTCAGATTATCGTTCAATTTTCAGTGAATTCGGCCTGATCAAATGCCGGGTTGAAGTGGAAATTCGTTGGCTGCAAAAACTCGCCGCCCATCCCGGCATCCCGGAGGTCAGCCCGTTCTCAGCATCCACCCAAACGTTGCTGAACGATATTGTGGCCAATTTCTCCGAAGCAGATGCAGCCCGGGTAAAGGCGATTGAGTCCACCACCAACCACGACGTCAAAGCGGTTGAGTATTTTATCAAGGAATCTTTCGGCACCAACGAAGAGCTGGCGGAAATCAAAGAGTTTGTACACTTTGCCTGTACCTCAGAAGACATTAACAACCTGTCTCACGGTCTGATGTTGGCCCGTGGTCGCGACGTGTTGTTGGCACAGATGCGCTCGGTAGAGGCCGCCATCGCCAAAATGGCACACGAATTCGCCGCCGACCCGATGCTTTCGCGCACGCATGGTCAGACCGCATCGCCCACGACCGTTGGCAAGGAAATGGCGAACGTGGCCGCACGGCTGCGTCGCCAGATCAGCCAGATCGAAAAAGTCGAGCTGCTCGGTAAAATCAACGGCGCCGTTGGTAACTACAATGCCCACTTGTCGGCCTACCCTGATGTTGACTGGGCTAAAAATGCGGAAGAATTCGTTGAAAGTCTGGGCCTGACGTTCAACCCCTACACAACCCAGATCGAGCCGCACGATTACATTGCCGAATTGTTCGACGCCATCGCCCGCTTCAATACCATCATCATCGATTTCGATCGCGATGTGTGGGGTTACATTTCGCTGGGTTACTTCAAACAAAAAACGATCGCCGGCGAAGTGGGTTCGTCCACCATGCCGCACAAAGTCAATCCCATTGATTTTGAAAACTCCGAGGGTAACCTGGGCATTGCCAACGCGGTGTTCAATCACCTGTCTGCCAAACTCCCGGTGTCCCGCTGGCAGCGCGACCTCACGGATTCCACTGTGCTGCGCAACATGGGCGTTGGTTTTGGCTACTGTGCCATTGCGTTTGCATCGACACTGAAAGGCATCAGCAAGCTGGAAATCAATCGCGCCCGCTTGAACGAAGACCTGGAAAACGCCTGGGAAGTATTGGCCGAGCCCATCCAGACTATCATGCGCCGCTATGACGTGCCGGAGCCTTACGAGAAGCTGAAAGCACTGACCCGCGGCCAGACCATCAGCAAACAGGTGATTCTGGATTTTGTCGAAACCCTCGACATACCCGAAGAAGCCAAAGCTGCCATGCGGGCGCTTACACCTCAAAACTATATCGGCAATGCAGATGCGCAGGCAAAAGCGCTCTGATCCACCACCCAACGGCAGCAATCGCTGCCGTTTTTATTGATGCAGCCCTATGAAACTTACCCGCCTCGGCCATTTATCCCTCGACCAATTTTTTGCTGAATACTGGCAGAAGAAACCCCTGCTCATCCGACAGGCACTGCCAGATTGGCAATCGCCCCTGTCGCCCGATGAACTCGCGGGCCTCGCCATGGAACCCGAGGTGGAATCGCGCATTGTCCTTGAGCAACACAACGCCAAACCCTGGCAGCTCAGGCACGGCCCCTTTACCGAATCCGATTTTCAAACGCTGCCGGAAAACGGTTGGACCCTGTTGGTTCAGGCAGTGGATCATTGGGTCCCGGAAGTCACCGCGCTGCTGGACCAATTCCGCTTCATTCCCAACTGGCGACTGGACGACATTATGGTCAGCTACGCGCCCGACGGCGCCAGTGTCGGGCCCCATTTCGACCAGTATGATGTATTCCTTATTCAGGGCACTGGCACGCGTCGTTGGCACCTGGGCCAGCATTGCGACGAGCAGACCGAGCGCCTGGCGGACACACCATTGAATATCCTCGCTGATTTTAAAACGGCCGAAACCTACGATCTGGAGCCAGGTGATCTGCTCTATGTGCCACCCGGGGTTGCCCATTGGGGCATCGCCATCGGCGAGGCCATGACCTATTCAGTGGGTTTCCGTGCGCCCAGCGCGCGCGAGCTGCTTGACGATTATGTCGCAGAGATTTGCACCCGGCTGACCGAAGACCAGCGCTTTACCGATGCGGCACAACCTTCCGAACGCGCAGGCCACATCGACGCCGTCACGCTGGCGCGGGTGCGCCAGTTGATGCTTGAGGCCTTTGAGCAACCAGAGATGCTCGGCCGCTGGTTTGGTCAATACATGACCGCAAAAAAGTATGCCCTGGATGAGGAGCCTGGCCTGAGGGAACCCTCTGACGACGAGCTGGAGGAGGCGGCACTGGTTCTGTCTACCGGGCCGGTCCTATACCAGGCGCCAGACAGCCGGTTTGCTTATATCGACGGCGCGCTCTTCGTTAACGGCGAGCAATTTGATTGCCCAATGGGTCTGGCCAGTGCCTTGTGCGACAACCTGGAAATCGCCCACTGGGCGGAACAGGTCACAAACGAGCAGCAACACCGGTTGGTCGCCCGTCTGGTTGCGCTAGAATGGTTGTGGACCGAAGACCCGCGCCAGCCCTAGGCGCGCTCAAAACCGAAAGGAACATCCGGTGGCAGCGATACTGAGAGCGAGCCTGCTCAACCAAACAGAATTCGAACGCCTGTCTCAACCCCTGCGCCACGCCGTTTTTGTGCAGGAACAAGGGATCGACGCCGCGATCGAATCCGACGGTAAAGACGCCGAGTGCCGTCACTACGGGCTCTGGTACAACGAACGGTTTGTCGCAACGGCGCGCGTAAGCACCGGTGGTAAGCTCGGTCGCATGGCAGTTGAACGCACTTTTCGCCGCCAGGGGCTGGGTGCCGCGCTGGTGAGGCAGATTATCGAACTGGAAAAGTCGTCGGGCACGCCCGTGATTTATCTTCACGCTCAGGCCGGCGCCATTGAGTTTTATCGGACGCTGGGGTTTACTGACAAAGGCGAACGGTTCATCGAAGCAGGCATCGAACATCAGGCAATGAAAATCGTACTCAATCATTGAGGCCATCAGGCATGGTTAACACCGAAGAATTTAATATTGAAGGTATAACGCCCAGCCAGACCAGTGAGAGCTTATTCCTGACCGAAGATGTCAACGGGCTCATCAGTCTTTCCAGCGCATTGGTTCAAAACGCCAGCAGGCACGTCGCTATCTACAGCCCGGAGCTGGACATCAATCTGTTTGCCAATACCGCCATCGTCGATGCCTGTTCGGCGTTTGCGCGCAGCGATCGAAACGCTACACTGCGTATCCTCGTCAATAACAGCCGCCCCCTATTGGAAATCAGCCACCCGCTCATTCGGCTGCAACAACGCTTGTCCGACAAAATTCAATTGCGCTGTCTGCCAAAGGATTTTGACCCGGAAAACATACACCACCTCAACAGAACCTTTATTGTCGCCGATGACGTCGGATTAATGGTTCAGCATTCGCCAGAAAGTTGGCGAGGATTCGTCAATTTTGACGAGAAACCCAAAGCAAAAGAGTTTGAACAACACTTTTCTTTGTTATGGCGCCACAGCGAAGCGATCATTGAGCTGCAGCGCTTAGGGCTATGAGGGTGCATACAATGAAAGGTTTGATACTCGGGCTACTACTGGCTTTGATGTCCACCCCACTGGTCGTCCCATCGAGTTATGGCGCAGATGGCCAGATTATCTATACGGTCCCCATCCGCCATCGCAGCGCAGAATCGGTTGCCGCCAGCGTCGCCCCGCTGGTAGACCAAGGAGGTCACCTTTCGGTCACGGGCAATAAGCTGATCATTAAAACCAGCCGCCAGAATTTTGAGCAGCTATCACTGTTGATTGACGAATTGGATACACCGGTCAAACAACTGTTGATCAGCGTAAAAACGCTCAGCGCGGGCAATCAATCCAGTGGTGGTCTGAGCACACACGGCAATATTACCCGGGGCACTATCACGCCTGATGGCAAGCCAGTGCAAAAACCCGCAGGCTCGGTGACCGTCACCCGCTCCACCGGCTGGGGGTCCGGCGAAAGCAACTATCAGCTTAGGGCCGAGGAAGGTCAGCGGGTCTACATTCAAACCGGGCAGGAAATTCCGGTTCAAACCCGATACGGCGTTGTCGGCGGTGTCGCTACCTCCGATCACTACCAACCGGTCATGAGCGGTTTTGGCGTTACGGCCCGACTGCAGGGCGATCGGGTAGTACTGCAATTGGATCAACAAGCCAAGCAGCTGGAAGGTCGATATATCGATTCACAATTGATGAGCACGCAACTCACGGGCCAGCGAGGCGAATGGATTCAGGTGGGCGGCGTTACAGAGCAGGACAGCAGCAGAAGCCGCGGCATCGTTGACCGACACAGCACCAGCAGCAAAAGCGACAAACAAATCTTTATAAAGGTCGAGGCATTCTGAAAAAAGCCCCGCGATGCGGGGCTTTTTTTTACGTTAGTGAGCTGCTTTAAATTGTTTCCGGTAGCTGTGCAACAGTGGCTCGGTGTAACCATTGGGCTGGGCTTTGCCCTCCAATACCAGGGCGAGCGCCGCTTTGTAAGCAATGCTCTTTTCCAGCTTATCTGCCATGGTGATGTAGGCAGGATCGCCCGCGTTCTGCCGATCAACGACGCCGGCCATACGCTCAAACGTTGCTTTAACCTGCGCTTCACTACAAATGCCATGATGCAGCCAGTTGGCAATATGCTGACTGGAAATTCGCAACGTTGCACGATCCTCCATCAACCCGATGTTATTGATATCTGGCACCTTGGAACAACCGACGCCCTGGTCAATCCAGCGCACCACGTAACCAAGGATCCCCTGCACATTGTTGTCCAACTCGCGCTGCACCTGAGCATCCGTCAGTTTAACGCCGTCAGCCATCACGGGAACCGTCAGAATGGCATCCAGGGATGCAGGCGTGCGCTTCAGGATTTCCAGCTGTCGATCCCGGACATTGATCTGATGGTAATGGGTGGAGTGTAACGTGGCACCGTTTGGCGAAGGCACCCAGGCAGTATTCGCACCGGATTTAGGGTGACCGGATTTTTGCGCCAACATGGCAGCCATTTCGTCCGGCATTGCCCACATGCCCTTACCAATCTGCGCCTTGCCGGCCAGCCCACAAGCAAGACCGATATCCACGTTCGCATCTTCATAGGCATTAATCCAGGCCTGCTGCTTCATTTCACTTTTTGGAACAAAAGGGCCTGCCAGCATGCTGGTGTGAATTTCGTCACCGGTGCGATCGAGGAAACCAGTGTTAATAAATACCACGCGATCCTTTGCCACCTGAATACACTTTTTCAGGTTGACCGTTGTACGCCGCTCTTCATCCATGATGCCGACCTTCAATGTCAGTGCCGGTAAGGCAAGCGCTGATTCGATTGCGGCAAATAGATCACAGGTAAACGCAACTTCTTCGGGGCCGTGCATTTTTGGTTTTACAATGTACACACTGCCAGTGCGCGAGTTACTGATCGGCGCCGTATTAAGCAAATCATGTTTAGCCGCCAATACAGTGACCATACCATCCAGAATGCCTTCCGGGATTTCATTGCCATTGGCATCCAACACAGCGTCAGTAGTCATCAGATGCCCGACGTTACGCACAAACAGCAAGCTGCGGCCATGCAAGCTCAGCTCACCACCTTTTGCTGCAGTGTAAATGCGATCCGGGTTCAGCTGACGGGTAACGGTTTGACTGCCCTTCTGGAATGTTTCCTGCAAATTGCCTTTCATCAGGCCGAGCCAATTGGCATAGACCTCTACCTTATCTTCCGCATCGACCGCCGCCACCGAATCCTCGCAATCCATAATGGTGGTAATGGCCGCTTCTACCAACAGGTCCTTAACACCGGCCTTGTCGGTCTTGCCAATCGGAGAGTTGGGGTCAATCTGGATTTCAATGTGAAGCGCGTTGTTTTTGAGCAATATGGCATCCGGGCTTGATTCAGCGCCGCGGTAGCCAACAAATTTTTCCGGCTGCGCCAAGCCCACTTCGGTCCCGCTCTCCAGTAAAACCCGGAGCTCTCCAAAGCTAACTTTATAGGCCGTCGCCTCCGCATGACTGCCGGCAGCCAAAGGGGCAGCCTGATCAAGGTGGGCGCGCGCAAAGGCAATAACCTTAGCACCGCGCGCGGGGTTGTAGCCCCCGGCCCTCTCAGCGCCGCCCTCTTCACTGATCGCATCGGTGCCATAGAGCGCATCGTACAGGCTCCCCCAACGGGCATTCGCTGCATTCAATGCGAAACGCGCATTCTTAACGGGTACCACTAATTGAGGGCCTGCCTGAAGCGCGATCTCGTCATCCACATTGGTGGTAGTAATGGCAAAGTCTTCCGGCTCGGCTTCGAGATAACCTATATCAGTTAAAAACCGCTTGTAGGCGCCCATATCGCGAATGGCACCGGGATTGTCCAGATGCCATTGGTCAATCTTGGCCTGCAAGTCGTCGCGCTTTGCCAGCAATGCCTGGTTACGGGGCGCAAAAGACTTCAGGATACCGGCCAAAGAATCCCAGAATGCAGCGGGCTCAACACCCGTGCCCGGCGCGATTTCATCTGCAACCAAGCGGTACAATGACTCTGCGATTTGCAATCCACTGTGTTCAACTCTCTTGGCCATACCCTTTCCTCAACCTGGTATAAAAATCATTCAAGCCAACAATGGCGTATTCGCCAACTGCCTTTTTGCTGAATAGTCATTCTATTGGGAAATGCTTAATTTATGTAATTAATAGTCATAATTACCGGTATATTTTTCATGAATCCCACTTATCCGGGTTTTGGGCCACATCAGCGATCAGTCGACGCATCCACTGGTGGGCGGCATTGTTCTGCAGAAGCGGGCTCCATGCCATCTTCAACTCGAACTGAGGCACCTGGAATGGCGGCTCGGCAATGACCACCCTGGGATTGTTTGCGTGCAATTTGGCCGCCTTCGATGGAATGGTCACGATCAGATCCTTCTGTTCGGCCAGCAACATGGCGGCTTGATAATGACGGGTAAACACACTGATCCGGCGTTTTTTGCCCTGCTTTGCCAGCGCCTCGTCAACCCAGCCGAGTCGCTGCACATCGCGCGGATTCACGCCAACCCCCACGCCCATGCCGGTTTTGCTCACCCAGACATGCTGAGCCTGCAGATAAGGCTCCAATGAAAAGCGGTCTTTAATGGGGTTATCGGCACTGAACATGCAAGAAAACCCGTCCTTCCAGAGTGTTGTCTGGTGAAATGACTGGGGCATGGAATCGAACCGGTTGATGACCATATCCACCTTGCCCTGCTCCACGTCGAGAAAGCTCACGTCACTTGGCGTCATAATATCTAGGGTGACGCCCGGTGCCTCCCGTCGCAGGCGCGTCAGCACATGGGGAAACAACACCGCCTCTGCATAGTCACTCGCCATGATGCGAAAAACCCGGTCCGAGGCTGCGGGATCGAAGTCACTTTGAGGTTGAACCGCCTTTTCGACATTTGCCAGCACATCGCGAATCACCGGCTGTAACCCCAAGGCCCGCTCGGTTGGTGTCATGCCTTCACTGGTGCGCACTAACAAGGGATCCTCAAACAGGTCCCGCAGACGCCTCAGGCCATTACTCATGGCGGGCTGGCTCAGGCCAAGGTGGCTGGCCGCCTTAGTAACATTACGCTCGCGCAACAAAACATCCAGATATACCAGTAAGTTCAGGTCAATTCGGTTAATATTCACGGAGCTCCCCCTCGTTCTGTTTTATTACCGCGCCACCATCCGGCACCACATCAAAGACCCCAATGACTGACCGCATAAGCCTGAACGGTCACACACATTCATAACTGTGATGCCGGGGATAACAACTATAAATTAGGCAAATCATGGCACAGGTCCTATCCTGATCTCAAGCAATAGATGCTTGATGGGCGAAAATTTAGTCAATACTGAAGAGGCGCTCAGATTCATTAACCCGGACGGGAAGGATTTACACCATGTCTCAATACACCAACGACATTGCCGCAATTGCCAAGCTGCGCGACACCCAGGGCAGCAAGTGGGAAGCAATCAATCCAGAATACGCCGCACGTATGCGCGCCCAGAACCGCTTTAAAACCGGTCTGGATATCGCCAAGTACACGGCCAAAATCATGCGTGAAGACATGGCAGCCTACGATGCCAATACCGCTGAGTACACCCAATCGCTGGGTTGCTGGCACGGTTTCATCGGCCAGCAAAAGCTGATCGCGATCAAAAAACACCTGGGTAATACCAAGCGCCGCTACCTGTACCTGTCCGGTTGGATGGTTGCCGCACTGCGCAGCGAATTCGGCCCTCTACCCGACCAGTCAATGCACGAAAAGACTTCGGTAGCGGCACTGATTGAAGAGCTCTACACCTTCCTGCGTCAGGCCGATGCACGCGAACTGGGCGGTCTGTTCCGCCAGCTGGACGAAGCCCGCGCCCAGGATGATCAGGCCAAGGCCAAAGAAATACAGAGCAAGATTGACAACTTCGAAACCCACGTTGTGCCGATCATTGCCGATATCGATGCAGGCTTTGGTAACGAAGAAGCCACTTACCTGCTGGCCAAGAAAATGATCGAAGCTGGTGCTTGCTGCATTCAGATCGAAAACCAGGTGTCTGACGAGAAGCAATGTGGGCATCAGGACGGCAAGGTGACCGTACCGCACGCCGACTTCCTGGCCAAAATCCGCGCTGTGCGTTACGCCTTCCTTGAGTTGGGCGTAGAAGACGGCGTGATCGTTGCCCGCACCGACTCCCTGGGCGCCGGCCTGACCAAGCAAATCGCCGTCACCAAAGAGCCGGGCGATCTGGGCGACCTGTACAACAGCTTCCTGGATGCAGAAGAAGTTGATGCAGCCGACATGAAAAATGGCGATGTCATCATCAACCGCAATGGTAAGTTGCTGCGACCCAAGCGCCTGGCCTCCGGCCTGTTCCAATTCCGCAAGGGCACCGGCGAAGACCGTGTGGTTCTGGATTGCATCACTTCTCTGCAAAACGGCGCCGACCTGTTGTGGATCGAGACCGAAAAGCCACACGTTGGCCAGATTGCAGCCATGGTAAACCGCATCAAAGAAGTGGTACCCGACGCCAAGCTGGTGTACAACAACTCGCCGTCGTTCAACTGGACGCTGAACTTCCGCCAGCAAGTATTCGATGCGTGGAAAGAGGCTGGCAAGGACGTGTCTGCTTACGATCGCGCCAACCTGATGAGCGAAGAATACGACAACACCGAGCTTTCCAAAGAAGCCGATGCCCGTATCCAGACGTTCCAGAAAGATGGTTCACGTGAAGCCGGCATTTTCCACCACCTGATCACACTGCCCACCTACCACACCGCGGCCCTGTCTACTGACAACCTGGCCAAAGGTTACTTCGGTGAGCAGGGTATGCTGGCCTACGTTGAAGGCGTACAGCGCAAAGAAATCCGCCAGGGCATTGCCTGTGTTAAACACCAGAACATGGCAGGCTCTGATATGGGCGACGATCACAAAGAGTACTTCTCTGGCGACGCAGCCCTGAAGGCCTCAGGTAAAGACAACACCATGAACCAGTTTGGTTAAGTGCCAACTTAGATAGCCAAAGGTGTAAATTTCAGGGCTGCTCATGCAGCCCTTTTTTTGCACAAAAATCAGCGTCAAAAAAACCAGCGCGACCAACGAGGACGGGGGCGCACTGGCGATGCCTATAGATAAAGAGGATGTCCGATAGCACAGCCACTGGCCGGCCTGAACAACAAGCAACTATAACTCGACGGCGTGCTCGAGAATCAGAATGCCGCTTTGATCGGCGTAGAGGTATTGACCCGATTTAAATTCCACCCCGGCGAAAGCGATAGTTACGTTGGTTTCACCACGGTCAAGTTTTTCGGTTTTTACCGGGCAGGCATGCAGAGCCCGAACCCCCAAGGGTAACGTTTTCAGGATTTCAACATCGCGCACGCAGCCATTAATAACAAAGCCGGCCCAACCGTTTTTCAACGCATTGGCGGCAATCTGATCACCTAACAAGGCACGACGCAGCGAACCTGCACCATCCACCACCATCACCCGACCAGCACCAGGCTCTGAGGCCAACGCTTTAACCCTGGAGTTATCTTCAAAGCAGCGCACGGTAATCACTTCGCCGCAGAATGCGGTGTGACCACCGAAACACTGAAAAATGGGATGCAACACGCGTATCGCGTCGGGGAATTGATCGGCAATATCGGGGGTGGACCATTGGCGCGGGTTCATTCATGGCTCCTGCAATAGAGTTGAAACGCGGTATTATGCCAACCGGTCGGGCGCGCACATCATTCAGGGCACGGATAGCGGCTATAGCTCAACACCCACGCCACTGCCCTGGTAAACCAGGGGCAAGGTTTCTAACTGCTTCAGGCAATGGGCCATCGGTCCCTCTGCCATGCCGGAGGATAAACTGAACGCAATGCCGTGTACCGGGCAACGTATATGGCCGTTAGCCACCTGTCCGCGATCCATTCGCGCATCCATATGAGGACACCGGTTTATTAACAAACGGGGCACGCCGTCATCCTGCACCAGCAGTAACGGATGTCCATTCAGATCGAAAGCGCGGATATAACCATCGTGCATCCGATGTAATTTTTCCAGCTCCCGATAGGCCAACTCAGTTTTCCTCTGGTTTGAAAAAGCGTTCGAGTTTGTGGGTGATCACCGGCAAAACCAGTGATAACGTGTCCGGCAGACTGAGCCACGCGCGCGCCGTTGCACATTGCTCATTGGCGTCGACCACAAAGTCAGTAGCGACACCACTTAGCCCCTGCCACCGAAGCAACCGGGACGCGAAATGGGCGGGAGCAATTATGTGCATTGCCTCTTTGCCGGTATTGAGGTACGCGCACAAGCCTTTCACTGGCCGATTACGCCAACGGCTCAACAAATCAAAACGCTTGCGCCACACGTTTATCCAATCCCGACGTTCATACTCATCACCGCCAGATTCCTGGCGCATCCGCTTGCGCATGGCCGGCATCAACCAACCGCTGCCCGAGGCTGATGGCGTCCTTATCACAGGGTCCGCCCAATGAGATAAAGCCAGAAACAAGATTTTCGGACAACAGACCGTGGTACAAACCATAGAGAACAGACAAAGCACCGACATCAATACTGATCCATGCGGGTGCCCTCCCGGATTGCTCACGCACAAACAAAGCGAGCGCGGGAATATCAAAGTGGGCGATATCATGGGGCTCATCGATGCGTGGATTTGTTCGCAGCGGCGAACTGCCATGCTCGCGCAACTCCGGCAGCCAGACATCGTAGCCCCGGTTAAGCAACTCTATCGCCAGGCCTTTACCGGAGTCGATCCATTGCTGACGATTGCGATAGAGCCCGTGCAATAACACCACCGGCGCACCGCAGGCCTGCTGGTCGGGCCGGGTCAGTCGCGTCACCGCAAACTGAGTCTGCGGGTCCAGACTGTTGCCAGGCCTGAGGAGATATACATCTTCCGCATAGTCGCCCTTAAGCTCCGCTTCGGTCAGCAACGCTGAAAATAAGCCACTACTGCTTTTTACGCCTAATTGCGCCGGCATTACTACCTATTCCTTTCTTAAAAACGCCTATCGCTCTCGAACGATTCCGGCAAACTCTTGCTCTGCGCTTTACGCGCGACAAACCTTAATGCAATCAGGATGTCGGGCTCGCGCGTCGGCTGTGCAGGCATTAAACCCAAAAACACTAAGGCACTGCTGACTCGGCCTGTAGGGGCAATGGACACGAACCAAAGCCCATTCCGTGCGTGCTGACTTACGCGCTGGTGGTAGGCCTGCGCGAAGAGTAGAATGCGCATCCCAGCACCGGAGACACATTCTCGCCAATGCCATTGGAAATACACCACATTCCCTATCAATCAGACCCTGGCGTCTGGTTATCGGCACTGGCTGATGAACCCTACCCGCTGATGCTGGACAGCAATGACCCCAATCTGGGCCGCTATCATATCATCACCGCCAATCCCAGCCAGTGGCTGACGCTCAATGGCACCCAACTGAGCTGCAATGGCGCCAGTGTTGGCCATTTTACCCAATCCGACGCCAGCCCGGATATATGCTGGCAGGCCATTGATGCATTACGCCAATCCCTTGACCCAGCCAAATCTGAGCTGCCTTTTCCAGGTGGGCTGGCGGGATTTTTGGGCTACGACTTCGGCGTTTGGGAACACCTGGGCACCCCACCCGCCCGCGATTCAATTGCCCCAGCACTGTGGGTTGGCAGATATGATTGGGCGTTGATTGCCGATAAAAAACAACGTAAATCACACCTGCTATTCGACTCCGACCTGAGCGCGACATTCAGAAACAGGATCAGGGACTTATTCACTGAACTGTCCGTTCACCAACGCTCGCCGGTCACTGCCAGCCTCAACCTGTCTCCCGACACCGCCTGGCCTGAGTACCAGCAAGCCATCGAGCAGATCAAAACTTACATAGCTCAGGGCGACAGTTATCAGATTAATTTCACACAGCGGTTCAGCGGTATCTGCCCGACTTTGTCACGGGGCATTGCACTGTATCGGGATCTGAGATCCAAACAGACCGGGCCCTTTTCCGCCTTCCTTGGCCTCAATGATGACAATCAGATTCTCAGCTTTTCGCCTGAACGGTTAGTATCCTGCGATCAGGAAGGCCTGGTACTCGCCCAACCCATTAAAGGCACTATCCGACGCGGCGAACGACCACAAGACGATCAACAGTTGGCGCAAGCACTTTCAGCCAGCGAAAAGGATATCGCTGAAAACCTGATGATCGTAGACCTTTTGCGCAACGATCTATCAAAAGTGTGCCAACCGCACAGCGTCAGCGTGCCGAAGCTGTTTGAATTACAGAGTTTTTCTACCGTCCATCATCTGGTGTCGTCCATCAAAGGAAGGCTTTGTCCTGACAAACAGCCCCTGGACCTGTTGCGGGCCTGCTTTCCGGGCGGCTCCATAACCGGAGCGCCAAAAAAGCGGGCCATGCAGATTATCCAGGAACTCGAGCAAAACAACCGATCGGTCTATTGCGGCTCAATGTTCTATTTGGGCAGGAACAACTGTTTTGATGCCAGCATCACCATTCGGACCTTGATCCGGCACAAAGACAACCTGTATTGCTGGGGGGGCGGCGGTATCACCATCGGCTCCGAAGCTGAGGCTGAATATCAGGAAAGTCTGGATAAAATCGCTCGCCTGACAAATCACCGCGCTTAGCATGTCCCCATGTTTCCCGTGGAACATATAACCCTGAGAGAGCGCCAAAACCGTATTGATACTGATTAAATCTAAGACGTTTCGGTCAATTACAGCGCTTTTCAGTCCAATAAAACACCACATAGGGTATACATCGTTCAACAAAGCACTAGATGTGGTGTAAATTTAACCATTGTTCCACGGCCGCTGCCGTATGGTTATTTATAGTTATATGGCTATAAACAATCATTGTTTATAACCGAACATTCGATTTGCTAGAATCGCGCGTCTAAAAGTCACAGCCAGCAAGGGAGCTCAGCGCCCCATTGCCACTATAAGGAAACGCCCGCCATGACGGATGCCCTGCCCTTGGTCGATCTGAATGCCAGTCTCGAAAAGCAGACACCTTTCGAGATTTTGGAATACGCCATAGATCACTACGCTGATCTGGCCATTTCCTTCAGCGGTGCCGAAGACATCGTGTTAGTGCATATGGCCAAACAGATTGACCCGCAGATACAGGTTTTCAGCCTGGATACCGGTCGACTGCATCCCGAAACTTATCAATACATTGAGCTGGTGCGCAAAACCTACAAGCTTAACCTTGAGATCCTTTTCCCCGATGCGGGACAAGTCCAATCGCTTGTGAATAAAAAGGGATTGTTCAGTTTCTACGAAGACAATCATCAGGAATGCTGCGGCATACGGAAAATTCTACCGTTACAACGCAAGCTGCAGACTCTGGAGGCCTGGGTTACCGGCCAAAGAAAGGATCAAAGTCCTGGCACCCGAGCAAATATTCCGGTTATTCAGGACGACAAGCATTTTGCCGGTGCGGGCAGAGAACTGACCAAATTTAACCCTTTGGCCAATTGGAGTTCGCGCGCGGTATGGGACTATATCCGGGCAAACAACCTACCGTACAATCCATTACACGACCGCGGCTTTGTTTCGATTGGTTGCGAACCCTGTACCCGCGCCGTCGGCCCCAATCAGCATGAGCGAGAAGGCCGCTGGTGGTGGGAAGAAGCCACTAAAAAAGAGTGTGGCCTGCACGCCAGTAACATAGACAAATAAACGAGGTATCTGCGTTTGAAAATTACACTGGTTAAAAAAATACTCGCCGATGGCAGTCCCTGTAAAAAATGTGCAGATGTATTGGAAAAACTGGAGCAATCGGGGCATATGGCCCGAATCGATGAAGTCCTGATTGCCGATGAGAGAGATCCTCAATCGCCAGGTATGGCGTTGGCCACTGAATTAGACGTCAATCGCGCGCCGTTTTTTGTGGTTGAGACGCCGGGCGAAGATACGCAGGTCTACACCGTGTATCTCAAGTTTTTGCGCGATGTGCTCGAGCAGAAAACAACGGACACGGACGTGGCTACCGAGCTGCTCAAAAACAGCCCGGATCTGGACTTCCTATAAAAAAAGGGCCTTACGGCCCTTTTTTTAACGCGCTGCAATCAGTAAGTTGGCAGTTCCATGCCATCGAACAGATCATCCAATTCTGCTTTCGAATGCTTTTGGTAAGCCTCTTCCACCACTTCACGGGTTAAATGAGGCGCAAATTGCTGAATAAAGTCGTACATAAAGCCGCGTAAAAACGTACCGCGCCGGAAACCAATCTTGGTGGTGCTGCTCGAAAATAAGTGACTGGCATCAAGTGCCACCAGGTCTTTATCTGTTTCTTCGTTATAAGCCATTTTGGCGATAATGCCGATCCCAAGTCCAAGCCGCACATAGGTTTTTATCACATCGGCGTCGGCCGCGGTAAACACTACTTTGGGTGCTAAACCTTTCTCGATAAATGCCTCATCAAGCTTCGACCGGCCGGTAAAGCCAAACACATAGGTCACAATGGGGTGCTTGGCGACAGCCTCCAGCGTCAATTGGCTGGATTGTGCCAAAGGATGATTGCGCGGCACCACCACACACCGGTTCCAGCGATAACAAGGCATCATCACCAGATCGGAAAACAACTCCAACGCTTCAGTGGCTATGGCAAAGTCTACCGTGCCGTCTGCAGCCATTTCGGAAATCTGCATGGGTGTGCCCTGATGCATGTGCAGGGACACCTCCGGGTAGGCTTTTATAAACGACTCGATGACTTTGGGCAGCGCGTAACGCGCTTGCGTGTGCGTCGTCGCAATGGACAGACTGCCTTTTTTCTCGTTAGAAAACTCCTGGGCAACCTGCTTGATGCTCTCGACTTTACGCAGTATTTCACCGGCCGTTTTCAGAATGGCCTCACCTGCCGGCGTAATCCTGGTCAGGTGCTTTCCGCTGCGTGAAAACACCTCTACCCCCAACTCATCTTCGAGCAACCTGATTTGCTTGCTGATACCAGGCTGGGAGGTATAGAGGCTCTGCGCTGTGGCTGATACGTTCAGGTCGTGGTGAGCCACTTCCCAGATATAGCGCAGCTGTTGCAATTTCATACAAGCCCTCCAGATGGCTTCCGAAACCGACGTTATAAGAAACTCAAAAAATATTCTAATGGAGAATAGATAGGTTTACTGATATTTGCCAGTCAAGGCCCCCTATTTTGTCGATGGTCGGGCCTTACCACAACTTCATCTGCGGGTTTTCACTCACCCCCGGGTCTTCATGATTGACAAAGGGAACCGTGAACACCGGCTGACGCGCCATTTGTAACACCCGGGCGGTACAGGAGCCCAACAAACTGAAACCATGGCGTGGCCCGGCGCTTGAACCCATGACAATAAGGTCTGCGGAAATCGAATTGGCGCGGCGGACAATCACATCAGCCGGATGGCCCTGCTCTATTACCACATTACACACGGCCCCCAAATCATCCAGGCCGGACATATACTCATCGGCCAGGCGCTCGACCACCGAGTCCTTGATGGATGCCAGAATCTGGTCGGTCGCCTGTCCGGTGGAGGGATTCAGGTCATAGCTTTTGAATAGCGCCATCCCGAAGGGGTTTATGGGCTCAACTGCATGGACTATTTCGACACTTGCACCACACTGGCGCGCCAGATAAACAGCGTGATAAACGATATAGGAGGTGTTGGGCCCCAAATCAGTACCGCAAACTATACGCTCGATCATGCCGACATCGCCGCGCAACCACAGACTCCTAGAGCATAGCAGCCGTGCGCAGAAGCGTGTGCTGAATCAGCCTTCGTTGGCAACCCCATGGGGCACATGCCCGGTGGGCACGTGGCGGCTCGCTTCGCTGCAATGGACTTCCTGGTCGTCAAAAAATACGTCTGCACCATAGGCCTTGAGGAAAGCCGCTTTGGTAAGCCCGCCCAAAAATAGGGATTCGTCAATCCGTATATCCCAAGCCCGCAAGGTCCGGATAACACGTTCGTGTGCCGGTGCAGATCGGGCGGTGACCAACGCCGTGCGAATGGGCGACTGGTCGCGTGGAAACTCGGATTGAATGCTGTGCAATGCGGCCAAAAACGCTTTGAAAGGACCACCCGTCAATGGCTGGCGGGCCGACTGCTGTTCGTTTTTACTGAACGCAGCCAGGCCCTGGGATTTGTAAATCCGCTCCGACTCGTCTGAAAAAAGTACTGCATCGCCGTCAAAGGCGAACCGGAGCTGATCACCGTATTCCCGTTTGTGTCCGCCGGCCAAGAGCGTAGCAGCGGCAACGCCCTCGCTGAGTGCACGTCGGACATCCTGTGGATCGGTACTGAGAAATAACTGGCACCCAAAGGCATTGATGTAACGATAGGGGTCCTGCCCGCCGCAAAATGCCGCGCGCGTAATCGGGAGTTGGTAATGCTGGATGGAGTTGAATACCCGGAGCCCCGTGTCCGCACTGTTACGGGACAGCAAGATAACTTCAACCTGATGGTGCTCCATGTGGTCGTTCAGGCGCAAAAGCTTTTCAACCAGAGGATATGCCTCACCTTTCTCTAGTACCTGCTCTTCATGATCTATCTGGTATTGGGCGTAGGCATCCAGGCCTTGCTCCATGAACACACGGTGGCTGTCGTCCAGATTGAACAGAGCCCGGCTGGAAATGGCGATCACCAATTGTTTTTTATCGGCGGTTTTACTCACTTTTCCTCCACCGTCAGAATGACTGAGCCCGTAGTCTGTCCGGATTCCAAAAGCCGGTGCGCTTCATCTGCCTGGGCAAGCGGCAGCCTGTGTGAAATCGCCGGCCTGACCTTCCCGGATTGCAGCACGTCGAACAATGCGGACCCCAGGGCTTTAAACTCCGCGGGGTCGCGCACATAGTCCGCCAGCGTGGGGCGGGTCAGAAACAACGAACCGTACTTCGCCAACAGCAGCGGGCTGAATCCCTCAACGGCCCCGGAGGCATTACCATAGCTGACCATCAATCCCCTGGGCATCAGACACCGCAGGGAATCTTCAAACGTGTCTTTGCCTACCCCGTCGTAAACCACACTCACCCCCTGCCCGTTTGTACAGGTTCTTACCCAGTCGACCCAAGGTGAAGTACGGTAGTTAATCACACGTTCACAACCCAGCTGCTGAACCACCGCCATTTTTTCGTCCCGCCCGACAGTGGCGATAACCCTGAGATTCAGCGTCAGAGCCCATTGGCAGAGTATCTGCCCGACACCACCAGCGGCGGCATGGATAAGAACCGTGTCTCCCGCCTGATTCTGGCTTGTTTTCAACAACAAATACGCAGCCGTCAGGCCTTTAAGCAGGCTGGCAGCGGCAAGTTCCTCGCTGATCGAATCCGGCAATGGAAGCAGGTTTGTAGCCGGCACAATATTGGACTCGGCATAGGCGCCAATGGGGCCGCTGCAATACGCCACGCGTTGCCCCACAGAAAACTCTGTTACACCTTCGCCGACTGCATCGATCACCCCGGCCGCTTCCAGACCCAGCCCGGATGGCAATGCCAACGGGTAGAGCCCGGTGCGATGATAGGTATCGATAAAATTAACGCCAACAGCCCGGTGCTGCACGCGCACCTGACCTGGCCCAGGCGCGACTAAGGGTACGGATGTCAAAACCAGTTGATCGGCCCCGCCGTGTGCATTTATCTGGATTTTACGTTGTTGCATAGGTTCCTTTGCCATTTGCTGATCGGGGATTGGGGAAAGCTGCTAGTCTGAAAATTCCTGGCGTTACCGGAGCAACCACATGTCCAACTCTTACAGCACCACACAGGCGCTGGCCGACCTTGCCGCCCTGCTTTCGAATCGTTGGGTTGCGATTCCCCTGATTGTGTTACTGAGTGCGAAAGTAGCCACTATAGCCCCGATAACCCTTGTTTACCTGGTGCCATTATTGCTGCTAACAGTGCTTTTCAGCATCAGAACCACTGCGCTTCTGGCGTTGCGTGAATATCAATCCGACAAACGCGATTGAGCGGGCAATAAACCGTCCGGCCCTTCGATATCGTTTTGCCCGGCCAACACCACATCGTCCCGGAAATGGGGCCTCAATAGCTGCAGCACCATTTGTTTCACATCTGCCAATGTACGCTCAGAACGGCGACCCACCTGGTTTACCACCACCAATAACAAGGCGTGGGTAGATTCCAGATAAACCCGACCCAGCCGGTTGAGTTCATTATCGCTGGATACAAACCCCAGTCGGCGGAACATGGCCATCATCCGATCGATTATCATCTGGTCATGCCGCTCATCCAACTCGCGCAATTCGGGCACCGCCCACATCGCCTGGGCGAGCGGCAGTATGGCACGCTCGTCCCGATAGACGATCACCATGCGGTCTATTGCCTGATCGACGAAGCGGTCAAGGTCCAGTTGTTCAAGGGGAAATTGCTCAATGTCACCAAGCGCCTGAGACATGGTCTCCAACCATCGATCGCCCAGGGCATACAGGATGGATTGCTTGTTAGGGAAGTAGTGGTAGAGAGAGCCCACCGAGATGCCAAGCTCTTTGGCAATCAGGATCGTGGTCAGCTCATCAAAACCTGCCTCGCCCAACAAGCGCGCGGTGACATCCAGAATCTGGCGCGTGCGCTGCTTGGCGCGCGCCTGTATGGGCTGGCGACGGGGATTTACGGAGTTAACACGTTTTTCGGGTTTGCTGGTCAATGCTGGCTCCTAACCAAGTGCATATAGCGCACAAACTGATCCACAAACCCGATTATAACCTAAAGGAATCTGAGCGAAGGGTTAAACGATATGTTCATTTTCCCGACACTCTGCGACCGGCACAAGCGAAGGCCTCATAGTTTGTCGAGTAAACTGTAAAACAACATACCTGCCACAAGCCCCGGCCACCTGAGCAAGGTGCCACCCGGGAAACCCGGTTTGGGCAATGAAGCCATGATGTCAAAGCGCTCAGCCGTACCCGAGACTGCTTCGGCCATCAACTTGCCAGCCATCGTCGCCGTGGGTACACCGTGGCCGGAAAAACCCTGTGCGTAGTAGACATTCGGGCCCAGCTTGCCAAAACAGGGCAACCGATTGAGCGTAATGGCCAGCGTGCCACCCCAGGCATAATCAATGCCAGTGCCGGCCAGCTCCGGGTAGACCCGCAACATGTATTTGCGGACAAAACCTTTCATATCAGTGGGAAAACGACTGGTATAGTTTTCTCCGCCACCAAAAATCAGGCGGTTATCGCCGGATAACTTCCAGTAATTAATGACAAACAGCGAGTCCTGCAACGCATAGTCATGGGTAATCAACTTGCGTGCTTGCGCTGGCGACAGCGGCTCGGTAGCCAAAACAAAATTATTGATGGGCATGATTTTCTTCGCCAGACCCGGCTCAAGGCCGGCCAGGTAACCATTGGTGGCAAAGATCAGGTGGTCGGCGCTCACCTGCCCCTTTTCGGTGCGTACTACAACCTTCTGGCCCTGGCTGTAGTCCAGCACGGGCGAATCCTGATAGAAAACCGCACCGGCTTTTTCAGCGGCATTCGCCATGCCCAACAAATAGTTCAACGGGTGCAGATGGCGTGAACCCAGATCGAGGTAGCCTGCATGGTATTGGTCCGAACCGACCTCCTGATCCACCGCAGCCTTATCCAGATAGCGGGCCTGATCATAACCGTAGACCTTTTGAAGGTGCTCTACCCCTGCGCGGAATCCGTCCGCTTCGCGGGCTTTTGACGCGAGATGCAGAATGCCGTGCTTGAGATCGCATTCGATGCCGTGACGCTCGATAATCGACTCAACCGTTTCAACTGCTTCCAAGCCCAGATTCCACAGCGCTTTTGCTGTATCCATCCCCAGCATCTGCTCAAGGTCTTCCTGCTCCTTGCGCTGACCGGTCCCCACATGGCCACCATTGCGACCCGAGGCGCCCCAACCCAGTTTATTGGCCTCCAACAGAACGACCTTGTAACCCTTTTCTGCCAGGTGCAGTGCGCTTGAAACACCTGTATAGCCACCTCCGATGATGCACACATCGGCGCGTACCTCACCCTCCAGTACCTTGACAGGGGGCGCAGTGATGGCCGTAGCAGCATAATAAGAGTCAGTGTGCGGTTGTTTGGTTTGTGGCCAGATCTGCTTCACAGGCACCTCTTGCCCCATTCGGGGTTATTGAGATTAATGACACTCAGCATTAGACTGAATAATAATTCGGTTTTATGTTAGGCATAGCCGGCGTCACAGGCAAGCCCCAATTGGGGCAGTTGCCAAACGGTGACCGGTCGCTCTAGTCTGAATACACAATCCAACATCGCAACAGGTGGCACATGGTTGATTCCATAGATAAATGGTTAAAGGAAAACGGCATTACCGAGGTAGAGTGTCTGGTCCCCGATATGACCGGTAACGCACGCGGTAAATTTATCCCTGCACACAAGTTCATCAAAGAGGATAGCCGACTGCCTGAGAGCATCCTGGTGCAAACGGTGACCGGTGAGTACGTGGATGAGCACTGGGACCTGGTTCAACCTCTGGATTCGGACATGCTACTGGAGCCCGACCCGTCCTCTGTCCGCATCGTGCCTTGGGCGGAAGAGCCCACCGCGCAGATAATCCATGACTGCTACCTGCGTAACGGCGATCCTCACCCTATGGCCACCCGCAACGTGCTCAAAAAGGTCCTCGCACTCTACGAGAAAGAAGGATGGACCCCGGTAGTGGCTCCTGAGGTCGAGTTCTACCTGGTCAGCCAGAATACGGACCCGGACTATGAACTGAGCCCGCCACCGGGCCGCTCAGGTCGTCGGGAATTTGTCCGTCAGTCTTATTCCATTGATGGTTGCAACGAGTACGAACCCATCATCAACGACATGTACCGTTACTGCGAAGCACAAGGCCTGGATGTGGATACCCTGATTCATGAATCGGGTGCGGCTCAATTGGAAATCAACTTCCTGCATGGCAATGCCCTTGATCTCGCCGATCAGGTATTCACGTTCAAACGCACCATGCGCGAGACCGCATTCCGACACGGCATCTATGCCACGTTTATGGCTAAACCCATGACCAATGAGCCCGGGTCCGCCATGCACATTCACCAAAGCGTAGTGGATAAAAACGGCAACAATATATTTGTTAATGCAGACGCTAGCGAAAGCGACTTGTTCCGTTACTACATTGGCGGACTGCAGCGCTATATACCTAATACCATTTCGTTTTTCGCACCCAATGTGAATTCCTACCGGCGTTTCGCCAAGGACATTGCTGCACCGGTCAACCTGGAATGGGGCTATGACAACCGCACCGCCGGCATCCGGGTACCGGACAGTTCACCCGCGGGCAAACGTGTCGAAAATCGCTTTCCGGGTGTCGATGTAAACCCCTACCTCGCGTTTGCCGCATCGCTTGCCTGCGGCTATCTCGGCATGAAAAAGAAGATAAAACCCACACCGCCTTGCGAGGGACATGCCTCGGAAGACGGTGAAATCGAATTGCCGCGAAATCTGTTGCAGGCCCTGAATCTGCTGACCGAATGCCCGGATCTTGACGACGTTTTTGGTGCTGACTTTATCCGGGCCTATGCAGCCGTCAAAATGGAAGAATTTGAAGCCTTCAACCGGGTGATAACCTCCTGGGAACGGGAATACCTGCTTCTGAACGTATAATTAACGCAGCGGAGGCCGGTAATGGCACGCGGAATGTTTTTGGCGGTAATCCTTACCGCCCTGGTGGCTTGCAATTCAAACAATCCACCAGCGGCGGATTGGATAATCATTAACGCGGAAGTCTACACCGCTGACCCGCAACAATCCTGGCGCCAGGCGCTGGCAATCAGAGGTGACAAACTGCTGGTTGTCGGCACCAACGAAGAGGCTCTGGCTTTTAAGGGCGGCCAAACCCAGGTGATTGACGCCAAAGGTAATGCAGTACTCCCCGGCTTGCATGACATTCATATACATCCCTTTGGTCTGATCGCCAGTTCCGCCTGCGACTTGCAAAGCAAAGCCCTCAGCCTGGAATCGCTTGCACAGACCGTTAAAGATTGCATAGCCGATGCCGACCTTGCCCCCAACGAATGGTTGACCGTGGAGCAATGGAACTTCACCAAAGGCAACACACCGAATGATCAATTCAGCACGATCCGCGCTGCACTGGACGCCGCCAGCCCACTGAATCCGGTGTTTTTACGGGGCAATGATGGACATCACGGCGCCGCCAATAGTCTCGCACTGGCCAGCGCCAAAAACGCAACCGGTAACACCGTTGGCATCACTGTCGAGACGATCGAGACAGACTTTGCTGAAATGAGCGCCTACATCGGCACCGACCACAATGGCGAACCAGACGGCAACCTTTCTGAAGCCGCCCGCTATCTTCTTGACCTACCAGGTAATTTGTTGACAGGCGATGGTTCGCCCGAGCAACTGCTGCACAATATGCCGGCCATCGCACACATTCTGGCAAAAAGCGGGATCACCAGCATTCAGGATGCCGCCGCCGATATAGCCTTATTCCCGGTCTACGAGCAATATGCGCAATCCGGCCAACAAACATTCAGACTCACTGGAGCACTGTTTGCCGACTTTTCCGCTTACACAAATGCAACCGGCATTGAGCGCTGGCCCGGGCAACGCGTCGATCTGGACCGACTGATTAATGACTTTCAGACAATCAAAAAGCGTCAGAACAACACCGAATTACTCAAGGCCAGCGGAGCAAAATTATTTGTCGACGGCGTACTCGAAGGTAATCCGCTCTCCATCCCCCCCGGACTGCCCAATGCAGCAGTTTTTGCCGACTACAAACAACCCCGTTTCGCGCTTCAAGACGATACACTGACTTTACTGGGCTATGTCGACCCCAACAGCGAATCGTGCAAGAGCAGGGAAAAGCATACGCAACAGGCATTTATTGAACAATTTGGTTATCACCCGGCACAATGCACACAAAGCCGGGGCGTATTAGAGCATAACGAAAACTTCATTCGCGAATACATTTTCCGCATGGAACAGGCCGGCTTCGCCGTGCATGCTCACGCCATTGGCGATCGTGCTGTGGATCTCGCGGTTGATGCACTGGCTGACTCCCGCGAAAAACTTAATCATACGCGCCCACAGACCATTACTCACATCCAGCAAATGCATCCGACCACACTGGAACGTCTCGCGCAAAACCCCTTGTATCTGACCTTTACGTTTGCATGGGCCGTCCCGGACTATAACTACGACGTGACCGTCACACCATTCATTGATGAGCTACAAAGCCTGGACAAGCTTTACGAACCGACCAACTACGCAATGGTAAATCACTACCCAGTGGCCAGCGCCAAATCGCGCGGCGCCGTTATCACAGCGGGAAGCGACGCTCCTGTCGATACTCGCGACCCCCGGCCTTTTATTAATCTGGCCGGCGCAATCACCCGGGAATCGGAGGGCCATGTGTATAACGCCACCGAGCAACTCAATCTGGAAGATGCGCTGGACGCTTTTACCATCAATGGCGCAAAAGCGCTGGAGCAGGACAGCCTTACCGGTTCGCTGGAAGCGGGAAAAAAGGCAGACCTGATCATTCTTGATCGACCTATTAAAACCGCCGGGCATGAAAAAATACGCGACCATATCGCCAACACTGAAGTTCAAACCACTTTCTTCGATGGCACCCGGATCTATGAAAAACAATAACGATAAATTTTACTATGACAGCAATCAGCCAACATAACAGCCTCCCCTATCTCGCTTATCAGGCGTTCAAATACGTCATTTATAGTTTGTTAGTGGTCAATCTGTTTCTGTTTCTGCAGGAAAACTATGCTGCGGCAGCACACACTTTTGCCAACGGCATACCGCCAGGGCAAATTATTGAAGCCTACTCAGACAGTATTGATACCGCCAGCTGGGTATTGCTTTTACTGTTATTTGAGCTGGAAACCTATGTAATTTCCGACAAATACCTGACACGACGACTGACCATCGGCCTTTTTGCGGTAAGAAGCCTGGCCTATCTATTTATACTTTATTCACTATACGGCTACTTTTCGCGCTATCTCTCTGTGTTGTCGGTTGAGCCGTTTACGGGCGACGCCTGCGCACTGGTAGGCAGCGACTTTACCCGCATCATAACGCTCAATGAATACGTACCGATTACGCTGGAGGACTGTGCTGCCTTACAGGGACCGGACTTAGTTAAACTGACTGGAACACAGATAATCGGCACAATTGACGAGTATCAGGTAATCAATAACCTGGCGCTCGTTGATGTGATAAATGCCAGCACTTGGGTGCTTATCGTCGCAATTCTGGAGGTCGATGTATTTGTACAGTCCAGACATACCATTGACCATCCGTTCATCCGGATCAGCAACTCAATCAAGCTGGTGCTATACAGCACTCTATTGGCATGTGCCATTTACTGGTGGATCGATGGCGATTTTCTGGATTTCTGGGACGCATTTTTGTGGCTGATTGCCTTCGTGTTTATCGAAATGAACATTTTCGAATGGCAAAAAGAAATAGCACAGAACAAAAAAGAAGTTAGCGCTGCTTAATATTTATCCAGGCAGCCTCCATTTGCTCAAGGCTGGCATCTTCAAGCGCCAGCCCTTCCTGGGCCAGCTTTGCTGCCATCTTCTCAAAGCGATGGGCAAATTTTTTATTTGTCCTACGGACCAGGCTTTCTGCATCATACCCGGCAATACGCGCCACATTTACGACTGCAAATAATAAATCACCCAACTCATCCGCCAATGCATGGCGATCACCCGCAGCCACTTCCACCTCGACTTCCGCCAACTCTTCGCGCACTTTATCCATAGCAGACTCAACGGTAGAAAAGTCAAACCCCACAGTACTCGCACGCTTCTGCAGCTTTTGGGCTCGCTGAATAGCCGGAAGCGCCATTGGCACATCGTCCAGAACAGATGCGTAACCCTTCTTCTCACGCTCCATCGCCTTCAGACTTTCCCACTGACCCGACACATCAGTGTCAAACCCTCCCTCCTCCGTACGTACTGATTGCAAATTACCAGAGGGGAAAACATGCGGGTGACGCGCAATCAACTTGCGGGTTAGCTCGTCGACCACTGCATCGAAATCGAAATGATCTGCCTCTTTCCCTAGTTGGGCATAGAACACAACCTGAAACAGAAGGTCTCCCAACTCCTCTTTCAGATGCGCCATGTCGTTACGCTCGATCGCATCTGCCACCTCGTAAGCTTCTTCGAGGGTGCTTGGTACTATTGAAGCGAAATCCTGTTTGAGATCCCAGGGACAACCGGTTTCCGGATCGCGCAACCGCGCCATCAGATACAGCAAATCCTTCAGTGAATAGGTCATGCCCGCTTCCTCCGCGCGGAAGCGATATTGGGCAACTGATTGAGCCGGGTAAGGGCACGACTCAAAGCATTGAAGTTTTGCACTTCGATGGTGACCTGCATATCCACAGTATTAAGATTTTTATTGGACAGTGTCTGCATAGCGATAACATTGATCTTTTCCGCATCAAGCAGTGCTGTCACATCACGTAACAAGCCATGTCGATCAAACGCCTCCACCAATATCTCGACACTGTACACCTTGTGAGGCGCTTCACCCCAGGAAACCTGGATAATTCGCTCCGGCTCGTCGTTTTCCAACTGCAGAATATTGCTGCAGTCCTGACGGTGAATGGAAACACCCTTCCCTAACGTTATATAACCGGTAATTGCATCACCAGGTACCGGCGAGCAGCACTTCGCCAAATGCGTGAGCAGATTACCCACACCTTCTATATATACATCGGCCTCTCCGGAAATGGACGAGGGCTTTGCCAGGGTAATTTTTTCATCTGCAGGTGACTGATCATCCTGCAGTCGCTGCGCCACATTGAGCACCTGAGCAACACTGATATCACTGGCTCCGACGGCGATGTATAAATCTTCGAGCGATCGGCAATTCAGGCGCTTCGAAAGCTCAGCAAAATCAATTTCAACAACACCTAATCGTTTAAATTCTTTATCGAGCAATGCGCGACCGTCGGCAAGGTTAGTATCACGCGCCTGCTGCTTAAACCAATGTTGGATTTTTGATCTTGCCCGTGAGGTGTTGACATAACCCAGCGCCGGACTTAACCAGTCACGGCTGGGGGACTCCCGCTTGCCGGTCAGAATTTCTACCTGGTCGGAAGTGTTGAGCAGGTGGTTCAAGGGCACAATTCTGCCATTCACTTTGGCACCACAACAGCGATGGCCTACATCCGTATGGATCCGATAGGCAAAATCCAGCGGGGTGGCATTGCTAGGCAAATCGATCACATGCCCTTCAGGTGTAAATACATAGATGCGATCTTGATTGATACCGTGAATGAGATCATCAGCCAAGGGATTTTCGCCTTTGGCGCCTAGCTCCTCATGCCACTCGAGTACCTGGCGCAACCAGGCAATTTTTTGGTCATAGCCATTCTGGCTTTCTTCTTTGTCCGTACCTTTGTATCGCCAATGGGCACAAACACCGAACTCAGCATCCTGATGCATACCGTGCGTGCGGATCTGGACTTCAAGGACTTTTTGCTCCGGACCAATGACTGCCGTGTGCAATGAGCGATAACCGTTTTCTTTTGGTGAGGCAATATAATCGTCGAATTCATTGGGAATATTACGCCACAAGCTGTGCACGATACCCAAT
This sequence comes from Simiduia agarivorans SA1 = DSM 21679, assembly GCF_000305785.2. Classification (NCBI taxonomy): domain Bacteria; kingdom Pseudomonadati; phylum Pseudomonadota; class Gammaproteobacteria; order Cellvibrionales; family Cellvibrionaceae; genus Simiduia; species Simiduia agarivorans. Next base: position 727,812 of record NC_018868.3, read on the forward strand.
ACTGCATAACAATCGCGTACGGAAGGCACCAAAATCCGGACCGCACGAATATCGTAGACCTGCGAAAAGCCGATATTCTTGCGGCGCATTTTGCGCCAGATGCTGTAAATATGCTTGGCACGCCCAGTTATTTCACCCTCGATGTGCGCCGACTTCAATTCACCTCTGAGCACTTCCAGCACATTGTCTATATATTGCTGACGCCCCATGCGCTTTTCATCCAACAAACGCGCAATGGTCATGTAATCGTCAGGCTCAAGATAGCGAAACGAAAGATCCTCCAACTCCCATTTAATATGGCCAATACCTAACCGATGGGCCAAAGGCGCATAAACATTGGCAATTTCTTTCGCTACGCGCTGCCGACGCTCCTCTGTTGCAGTCTTAAGCGCGCGTATCGCACAGGTCCTTTCGGCAAGCTTTATAAGCGCGACCCGCACATCGTCAACCATAGCCACAAGCATCTTGCGGACATTTTCAGCCTGCTCTTCTGACTCACGCCCTAATGCGATGGACTCATCCAGCTGGGTTGCACTGATGGCGGCCATTCGCAAAACGCCCTCAATCAATTTGCTGATGGTATTGCCAAATGCTTTTGCTACCCGGTCAAGACTGAGCTTGCCCTCTCTGACGGCCCGGTACAGGATGGCTGCGATTAATGATTCATTATCGAGATTCAGGTCCGCAAGAATTTCTGCCATTTCCAGGCCAGTGCGAAAACTGCTTATTCCGGTAACCCAGATGTTTTCTGCCGCTATCGCTTCCTGCTCGGCTTGATTTGCCATCTGGCAGGCTTGCTTGAGACGCGCATGGGCTTCAGTACTGATTTCCACTTGCTTGGACAGACGCGTCAACCACGCATCAATATCGATGTGCCCTTCTGCGGTTGTCGGTTGATCTTCCCGTACCTTTACCATACCAATCCTGAATTCCGATTAACGACGCACAAACAACGCCAGAGTTTCCAGATGCATCGTCTGGGGAAACATATCGTGCGGCTGTAACCGCGCCAAACGATAACCTTGCTGGATAAGATAGGTTGCATCGCGCGCAAATGTGGCTGGGTCGCACGACACATAAACGATGCGCGCAGGGTTCAGTGCGACAACCCTGACCAATGCCTCCTTTGCGCCCGCCCTGGGCGGGTCCAACAAAACCCCATCAATCCGATCTGGTAGCTTTTTGAGCTGTTGTTCATCCTGCAAATCGGCGACCAGAAATTCAGTGTTTGCAACCCCCAACCGAACCGCATTGGCGCGCGACTTTTCGATCATTTCCGGAATCGCCTCTACGCCCCACACCCGCTTCACATAGGGCGCCAATGCAAAAGTAAAGTTACCCATGCCACAAAACAAATCCAGCCAGCTCTCATGCTTTTGGGGCTCAGCTAACGCCATGGCGTTAGCTATCAAATGATGATTGATCGTGGCGTTAACCTGAATGAAATCATCCAATGAAAACGTCAGTGACTTACCGTAGGAATCGATGGTCAATGTCTCGGCCTGATCAGCGGCCTGCTCATCAATATCCTGAATATCCCGCGACCCCGGCCATTGGAAATATAGCTTGGCTTCAGTGAAGGCAAGAAAAGCTTCCCTTTCGTCAGCGTTGGGTCTGGCCGTTAATCGGATCAGACAGGAAGGACCGCCGCTGTGATCAGTAAGCTCCACATGCCCAATGGTTTTCGATCGCATGCGTGCCATAAGACCTTGGAGCGAATTGAGCACCCGATCCAGCACGGGCGAAAGCACGGGGCAGTGATTAATCCGCACGAGATCCGAACCCGCCATTGTTCGAAATCCTGCAAAAACGGGGCCTTTGTGATTAACAGCCAAACGCGCCCGCCGCCGGTAGCCCCATTCGCCGTCCGCAACCAAGGGCTCAATGTGGGTGCAAGCCAGATCCACCCCGGCGCGCACCAATTGGTCGGTCAAAAGCGATTCTTTATAATTGACCTGCGCGGCTTGGGACATGTGCTGCAATTGACAGCCACCGCACACACCATAGTGCGCACACTCAGGAGTCACTCTGTCGGAGGAAGGCTCGCTTTCAAGGGAATGACTTTTGCCAGCCTGATAATTTCGCTTGGTTTCGGTAACCCAGACCCGGTGAGTTTCCGCTGGCAATGCGCCGGCGACAAAAGTAATTTTACCATCGCAGTAACCGATACCCCGGCCATCGTGCCCCAAGCGCTCGATGGTAACCGGCGAGCTTAAACTAAAACCTGTACCTTTTTGGGCCGGCTTGCGACGGCGCGATACCGGCGCGCGAGTCATCCAAACACTCCACTCGATAAGTAGCGATCACCCCGGTCGCAGACAATGGCTACAATAACGGCGTTTTGCAGTTGTTCACTCAAACTGAGCGCAGCAGCCACCGCGCCCCCAGAAGATACGCCACAGAATATACCTTCTTTCCGCGCCAGATCCCGCATGGTTTGTTCTGCCCGTGCCTGATCCATATTGACAATCTGATCTACCCGGGATCGGTCAAATATGCGCGGAAGGTAAGCTTCTGGCCAGCGTCTGATACCCGGAATGCTTGCGCCCTCTTGCGGTTGCAATCCGATGATCTGAATCTCAGGGTTCTGCTCTTTAAGGTATTGCGATACGCCCATGATGGTTCCGGTTGTCCCCATGGAGCTGACGAAGTGCGTTACTTTACCGCCGGTCTGCTGCCAGATTTCGGGCCCGGTAGTTTCATAATGTGCACGGGGGTTATCCAGATTGGCAAACTGGTCCAACACCAGCCCCTTGCCTTGTGCAGCCAGGCTGGCGGCCAGATCCCTGGCACCCTCCATGCCCTCAGACTGCGTCACCAGTATCAGCTCTGCACCGTAGGCCGTCATTGCGGCCTTGCGTTCTGCAGTCGCGTTGTCCGGCATAATCAACGTCAGAGCATAGCCTTTGATTGCAGCGGCCATAGCCAGCGCGATACCCGTGTTACCACTGGTGGCCTCGATCAATCGGTCGCCCGGTTTGATCTGGCCCCGCTCTTCCGCCCGTTGAATCATGGACAACGCGGGCCGGTCTTTCACGGAACCGGCAGGATTCGTGCCTTCGAGTTTCAGCAAAACCAAATTGGAGGTATTGCCAGGTAGCCTTTGCAGTCGAACCAGCGGCGTCTGGCCTACCAGGGCCTCCATCGTTGGAAGCGCGTGCAAATCGGCCGATGACGACATAATGGGGTCCTTTTGAACGTTTTTTGCTCAATATATTGCGCGTACGACCACTGCGGAGGCCGCACTCGGGCTAGGCATAAGCGCGCTATTCTACCGCTGATTGTGGTATCGTTAAACCACTGCCAAGATGGACGCTGGTATGCCAACGATCACTCGAGCGGTCAAGACCCGCTCTCTTAAATACGCACTGATTCCCATTGCAGCAATAACACTCTGCCTGTCGGCCATGCTGACGGTGTTGTATGTCATGCAGCTGGAGGAGTTTGCAAAGGAGCGCGGGCACCACGTAAGTCGCTTGCTATCCCAATTGACCTACCAATCAATGCATAACCGATTATTGCTGCAATCAGTGGTGCATACTGCGGTAACCGACGGCGACATTCTGGCCGTGCGGGTCTACGACCTCAATCGCAATCCGATCATCCACTCAGGCCCCCGGTTTTCCGAAGACTTTCAGCTCGATCCCAACCAATTCGGGCTCGACCCGCAACACCAGGTTGAAAGAAAGAGTTCGCTTTTCACTGTCCCGATTCACGCAGACCACGATACATTTGCTCCCTTTGGTTGGTTGGTGGTTGAAATAGCCTCGGACGACTACACCCTCCTGCAATACAAGACACTGTTAATTGCTTTGCTATTGGGTGCCATCGTCGCCGTTGCCAGCGCATGGATTTCGCTCTCTTTTAGCCGGGATCTGGCCGAAGGCTTACGTTTAGTCAAACAAGGGATGGCCCAATTGCGAAAAGGCCAACTGGACACCCGCGTAAACGCCGACCAGTTTGTTGAATTTGACGACCTGGCCGTCGCATTTAATCAATTGGCCGAAGGGCTGAAACAACAGCAGGAAGACATTCAGCGCAATATGGATCAATCCATTGAGGATTTGCGCGAAACACTTGAAACGATCGAGATCCAAAATATCGAACTTGATCTGGCACGCAAGGAAGCTGTTGAGGCCAGTCGGGTTAAATCAGACTTTTTGGCAAATACCTCGCACGAAATACGTACCCCCCTGAACGGCATTATTGGCTTTACCAGCCTGTTGCTGAAAACCCAGGTCAGCGACCAACAACGAGAGTACTTGCGAACCATACAACACTCTTCACAGGGTCTGCTTACCATCATTAATGACGTGCTCGATTTTTCCAAAATCGAATCTGGCAGGCTCCAGCTTGACTATATCCCCATGCAGTTGCGCCAGGTTATCGAAGAGTCGATGCAGATCATGGCGCCGGCAGCGCATGAAAAAGGCCTCCAGCTTATATTGCATGTGGATCCTGGCCTTCCCGCTAACCTGTTAGGCGATCCCCTTCGGATGAAACAGGTAATGACCAATCTGATCAGCAATGCGATCAAATTCTCCAGCGGGGGCAACATTGAGGTCACCGCGAGTCTTAAGACACAATCCGAAACGCAGGTGGAAGCCAATATCCATGTGAAAGACACCGGTGAGGGAATCCCTGAGTCTGATCGCAAGAAACTGTTTCAGGCCTTCAGCCAACTTGATACCAGTAACAGCCGTAAGCATGGCGGAACTGGGCTCGGCTTAGCTGTTTCCAAAGGGCTGGTGAAACGAATGAAAGGTGAAATTGGCGTAGAGAGCAACGCCGAGGGTGGTTCTTTATTCTGGTTCACCGCCACCTTCGGAGTTGACACCCAAGGCGACGAAGAAAATAAACAGCACCTGCTCGAAGGCAGCCACTTTGTCGCACTTTCCAACAATATGCCTCTGGCACACCAATTGCAGGAAATTGTAGGGTCAGAACGCGGTAAACTCCAGATCATGACCGGCATTCCCGAGCTCATCGGCCTGGTTAAAAACCACATGCAGAATAACCAGCCCATCGAAGCGGTTTTTTACGACATAGATCCGCACCAGGAAAAACTGTTGGATCTGCATAATCTCCGGGAGCTGGTAGATCAGCTCAAACGCTTTTACGCGTGCAAGACTATCTTTCTATGTACGCCATCTGCACGGCGGCAATTAGAACATCACCTGACACCGGATTCGCAGGAATACCTGGAAAAACCCGTCACACTGAATCGCACGCTGCACCTGCTCAGAAAAGAACTTGCACCGCTGAAAGAAGAAACCAGCATCGGCAGAAACAGCTCCCCTTATGAAAACAAACCCAGAATACTGGCGGTGGACGACAACCCCGCTAACCTGCAACTCGTCGGCGAATTATTAAACGGACTTGGTGCTGAGGTCGCGCTGGCATCCGACGGGAAACAGGCTATAGAACTGGCAGAAAACAAACTCTTTGATATGATATTCATGGATCTGCAAATGCCAGTCATGGATGGTCTGGAAGCAACCAAAATTATCCGCAGCCGGGAAAGCGGAAAACGCCGCACTCCTATCGTCGCGCTTACCGCGCACGCCATGGCGGAGCAAAAATCCCAGCTGTTATTGGCCGGCATGGATGATTATTTGAGCAAACCGGTCAGTGAGGCGCAACTCGCTCACATCATTAATCGTTGGCTGAAAACCCGCAAACAGCTCCCCAAAATCGCTGAAAAACCGGAGCCAGAACAGCCACCGACGGATTCATCAGGTCGCGTGGTGGATATCCAGCAATCGCTGAAATTGGCCAACGGCAAACCCGGCCTGGCAAAAGATATGCTGTCCATGCTTTTGGCCAACCTTCCCGCAGATAGCGCAAAAATCCGTAATAGTGCCGACTCCAACGATTACGCCACGCTTGAGGCAACCGTTCACCGCCTGCACGGCGGCTGCTGCTATTGCGGTGTTGCCAGACTGAAAAGTGCAGCGCAGGCTCTGGACAAAGCGCTCCAGAACAAAGATCACTCCCAGCTCGCGGCGCAACTGGACAATCTTTACAAAGAAATAGATACACTGATCGCCTGGTCCCGCGATCATGATCTGGATGCGCTATTTGAAACAGATACCAGTGAAAAGAGCGCCAGTATTACTGGCTAAACAGTGCGCGAGAAGCGAGCGGTTTTCGCCCCAACAAAGGTGCCAGTACCTGCCTCATGAAACGCTTGAGATCGGTACGCGCAGCCTCCGTAAGCTCAGGTGCCGAAAGAAAATTGAGTATGGCATCGCCACCCACAGCGTTTTCAGCATCAATTTCAGCCGCAACCAGGCCCAACCCGTGACGATAAGCATAACGTTGGCCTGGCACCAACGGGCGCTGGGTGTCCGCCTCCTGCTCCAATGAAAAACTGACACCGGCCGCTTGAATCAACTGCCATTCAAATCGTCGCAGATAAAGTTCATGGGCCGGCAACTCCCTGTCGTCAATATTTGCAAGCCTTCCTATGAGCTGCATATAGGACTGAAAAATCGTCTCCTGTGACTCCTGCTCCGGCAACACCCGCATAAGCAGTTCATTGAGGTATAAACCGCAATACAGGCACCTGCCAGACAACTTAAAGGGCGTTGCGACAGCATCAATCATCGTCAGGGACTTGAGTGCGCCACGCCCCTGTGTGGAGACGATCAAAGGGATGAAGGGTGCCAAGGGGTTGGACGCTGATTTTTTGGAGCGCTTGCGTGCGCCACGGGCGTAGGCAGCTAAACGTCCGTGGCTACGCGTGAATAAATCAACGATCAGGCTGGTTTCGCCGTAGTGGCGGGAATGCAGTACAAATGCGGGTTCGCCATCCAGCACGATCACAAATCGTCATACCCAAGACTTTTCAACGCACGCTCATCATCCGACCAACCGGACTTCACTTTTACCCAAAGCTTGAGCATTACCTTGGTATCAAACAATTTTTCGATATCAATTCTGGCCTGTTGACCAATCTGTTTAATCCGATCGCCTTTATCACCAATCAGTATGCGCTTTTGACCGTCTCGCTCAACCAGTATCAACGCGCCAATGTGCAAAACACCGCGATCCTGTTCGAACTGCTCTATTTCCACTGCCATCTGGTAGGGCAATTCTGCACCTAACTGGCGGGTGATCTTTTCCCTGACAATTTCCGCCGCTAAAAAGCGTGAACTTTTATCAGTAATCTGGTCTTCGGGGTAAAAATGCTCTGACTCGGGCAAGTATTTGGCGATGATCGACTCCAGCCGATCAAGCTGCATGCCGCGCAATGCAGAGACGGGAACGATGTCGTTGGGCGATAGGCGTTCTGTCAGTACCTGCAAATGCGGTAGCAACACATTTTTATCGTCCAGCTGATCACATTTATTGACCGCTACGATAAGCGGGAGTTCCAAACCCTCCAACCGACGGGCCACTGCCTCGTCCTCATCTGTCCACACCAAACGATCAACCAGCATCACCACCACATCGACATCGCGGATGGCCGTGCTCGCCGCTTTGTTCATGTACTTATTCATTGCACCCTTCTGGTTGAGGTGCAAACCGGGAGTGTCGACAAACAAAAACTGGTTTTCCCCTTCGGTTTTGATACCCAGAACGTTATTGCGGGTTGTCTGTGGCTTTCTGGACGTAATGCTTATTTTTTGCCCAAGCATATGGTTAAGCAACGTAGATTTTCCCACATTGGGCCTTCCCACCAATGCCACATAGCCGCACTTAGTCATTTTTTTCTCTCAGTTGGTTCAGCACCAGTTTGGCTGCAGCTTTTTCTGCCTTCTTACGGCTGGTCGCGCTCGCCGAAGCAGACAGGCTATGCAACAAGATGGAACACCGCACATGGAACACCTGGGCGTGCCCCTCCCCTTCGGTAAGCTCCACAGAATAATCGGGCAAGGGCAGCTGACGGGCCTGCAGTATTTCCTGCAATTCGCTTTTGGGATCTTTCGCACTGGTGTCCGCGTTGAGCTCAATAATCCGGCTGCCCAACCAACGGTGCACTGCAGCAGAAGCGGCTTCAAGACCACCATCCAGGTATATTGCACCAATCAATGATTCGACCGCATCCGCCAGTGTAGAAGCACGATCGCGCCCGCCGGTTTTCAGCTCACCATCACTGAGTATCAGCTCTGGCTGCAAACACAACGCGCGCGCCACTTCCGCCAATGTCTCACCTTTAACTAAGCGCGACCGCAAACGGCTCATTTGCCCTTCGCGGGCTTCGGTCAGGTGACGATAAAGATATTGGGTTACCACCCAACTAAGAAGACTGTCGCCGAGAAACTCCAGCCGCTCATTGTTCCTTGCACTCACACTGCGATGTGTCAGGGCAAGCTTGAGCAAAGATACGTCGTTAAACTGGTATCCTAGCCGGTGCTGCAACTCGGTAAACATACTACTTCTTGTCTGCTTTCGGGCGGTAATCTTTGGGGGGTTTACAACACTCTTCCGGCTTGGTGGTGTCCATATAATTCTGGAAATCCAACAATACTGAAATGTTGTAAAACAATGGGATAGTTAACTGGTAGTTAATCGTGATAATGGATCGATTACGCTCGCTTTCAATAACGATATTGTTAGCTTCGGGAATGCGGACACCATTAATGGTATAAAAACTAGTCAGATGCTTACGAATTTCCGCGGCCGTCATCTGTGACACAGGTTTATCCCGATCGCGCAAGGATTGCAACGCAGACTGAATATAGCGATTCTCCGCATAGGCAGGAATCAATTTAAAGGCCAGCAAAAGGAAAAAACCGCTTACCACTAACACGATCAAAAGATTTAACGTACTGATACCGGCTTGCTTTCTAAACATCATGTCGCTTGGCTCCATACCTGTTATTGGATAGTACCGACCCGATGAAAACTGGGCACACTAAAAAAGGTTTCCCAATGCATCCAAATGGCGAACGCTTTGCCGACTATCGCCTCTTCGGACACAGGCCCCCATTCCCGGCTATCCGAACTGTTGTCACGGTTATCACCCATCATAAAATAGTGACCGGCCGGAACTTTCCAGCGCCCGGATTGAGTATAGCGACCCAGATGAATATTCTGATGAACAATGTGCTCAACACCGTCCAAATCCTCTTCCAGAACATTAATCTGCGGATTCGACACTGGCAGGGACGCAACAAAGGACTGCGGCATTTTCTTGCCATTAATATAGAGAGCGCCCTTATCGATAATAATTTCATCACCCGGCAAGCCCACTACACGCTTGATATAGTATGTATCGGGTTTATGCGGAGGGAAAAAAACCATCACATCGCCGCGTTCGGGCTCGTTAACGGAAAAGATTTTGGTATTGGTTACGGGTAACCGGATACCGTAGGTGTACTTGTTGACCAGGATAAAGTCTCCAACCTCCAGCGTTGGCACCATGGAAGCGGAAGGGATCTGGAAGGGTTCCACCAGAAAGCTGCGCAAAACCAAAACAAAGGCTAAAACCGGGAAAAAAGATTTGGAGTATTCCACCGGCACAGGTTCTTTAGCCGCGACGGACAAAGCTGTCTGGTAGGCCTCATCCGTTTCCTTCAAGCTGGTCTGGGACAACTGTTGCAGGGCCTGTTCTACCCTTTCCCTTCTGGGCTTGGCCCACAAAAAGATATCCAGCAACCAGATGGCGCCGGAAACCGCAACCAACAGGACCAATATGAGTGGAAAATTAATATCCAAGGCAATTCCTTCTATTTATCCATCAACCTTAAGCACAGCCAGGAAGGCTTCCTGGGGAATCTCTACCCGCCCCACCTGCTTCATCCGTTTTTTACCGGCTTTCTGCTTTTCTAACAACTTACGCTTACGGCTGACATCGCCACCATAGCACTTTGCAGTTACATCCTTGCGCAGGGCTTTCACTGTTGTACGGGCTACCACCTGGCCACCGATAGCGGCCTGAATCGCCACATCAAACATTTGCCGCGGTATCAGCTCCTTCATTTTCTCGGCGATCGCGCGGCCTTTGTAGGCTGCGTTATCGCGATGAATAATCAACGCCAGCGCGTCGACTTTTTCGCCATTAATCAGCAAATCCAGCCTCACCAGACGCGCTGGCTCAAACCGGAGGAAGCTGTAATCCAACGATGCAAACCCACGACTGACAGACTTCAGGCGATCAAAGAAATCCAACACCACCTCATTCATGGGCAGCTCATAACGCACCTGTACCTGTGAGCCAGTATACTGAATATCCTTTTGCACACCGCGTTTTTCAACGCACAGAGTGATCACTGCACCGAGATATTCCTGAGGCACGAGGATATTGGCCTCTACAATCGGCTCTCTCATCTCCTGAATCAAACCAACGTCGGGCAGTTTGGACGGGTTGTCCACGTAGACAACCTCACCATCGGTCTTCAGAATCTCGTAAATAACCGTAGGCGCCGTTGTGATCAGATCGAGATCATATTCGCGCTCGAGCCGCTCCTGGATAATCTCCATGTGCAGCATGCCGAGGAAGCCGCAACGAAAACCAAAACCGAGCGCATCTGAACTTTCGGGCTCATAAAACAAAGACGCATCATTCAACGTCAGCTTTGCCAAGGCTTCGCGAAAACTTTCAAAGTCATCTGACGAAACCGGGAAGAGTCCGGCGTAAACCTGTGGCTTCACTTTTTTGAAGCCGGGCAAGGCCTTGACTTCCGGTGTATTGGCGTGGGTGATGGTATCGCCGACAGGCGCGCCGAGAATTTCTTTGATGCCAGCGACGAAAAAACCAACCTCTCCCGCTTTCAGCTCTTTGGTTTCAGTGAGCTTCGGCGTAAACACACCCACTTTATCGACCACGTGCGCCTTGCCGATGGACTTGGTAATAATTTTGTCTTTCGGCTTCAGGGTGCCTTGGGTAACCCGCACCAATGAAACCACACCCAGGTAGTTGTCGAACCAGGAATCAATGATCAGAGCCTGCAACGGCGCATTCACATCGCCTTTGGGTGGCGGCACGAGACGTACCAGGTCTTCCAGCACATCTTCAATACCAACGCCGGTTTTGGCACTACAACGCACCGCATCGGTTGCCTCAATACCAATAATATTTTCAATTTCTTCGGCAACGCGTTCAGGTTCTGCCTGCGGCAAATCCATTTTATTCAGAACCGGGATCACTTCGAGCCCCTGTTCAATAGCGGTATAACAATTGGCTACCGACTGTGCCTCAACACCCTGGCCGGCATCGACCACCAGAAGCGCACCTTCACACGCTGCCAGAGACCGGGATACCTCATAGGAAAAGTCCACGTGACCGGGCGTGTCAATAAAGTTGAGCTGGTAGGTTTTGCCGTCCCGTGCCTGGTAATGCAGCGTTACGCTCTGCGCTTTGATCGTGATACCCCGCTCACGCTCAATATCCATGGAATCGAGCACCTGCGCCGCCATCTCCCGGTCAGTCAGACCACCGCACAGCTGTATAAAACGGTCGGCAATAGTGGATTTGCCATGGTCAATGTGGGCGATAATAGAAAAATTGCGGATATGGCTTAGGTCAGACACGATAAAAAGACACAAATTAGGTTGAAAAACGAACGGCATCCGTTGGCTGGAGCCATAAACAACAAGAGCCCCTGAAGGGCTCTTGAGGCGCGGCAATTCTACCGCATTTCAATGACTTGGGCTATTTTTCCCTACTTTTTGATCATAAACGACCGATAGGCTGGACGGCCATCGCGATAGAATCGGATGGGCAGTAACGTGTCTTCGGGCAATTCCGCCTGCAACTGCTGGTAGGTATCCACATCCGTCACAGGCTCGAAACCAAGCTGAGCAATCACGTCTCCAGGCCTGATTCCAGCTGCGGCAGCCGGGCTATCCGGGGCCACCTGGGTCACCAGTACGCCACCATCCAGGCGCCAGGCCTGTTTTTGCCGGTCATCCAGTGCTTCCACCACCAGACCTAACCGATCCCCCTGGCTAGCGTCCGGCCCACTGGCCACGTGTGGCTCGTCGCCCACCGGCAGCTTGCCAACGGTCACCGAGACCGTCTTGCGCTTACCGGCCCGCATCACCTCGGCTTTAACTTTGGAACCAGGTGGCAGCAAGCCGACCACATGGGGAAGATCGCCACTACGCTCAATGGCTTTACCATCAAACTTCAAAATCACATCGCCCACCTTCAAACCGGAGTTATCCGCCGGGCTGCCGGGCTCGATCTGCTGGATCAGTGCGCCCGCAGGCTTGCTCAGCCCAAAGGATTGAGCCAGGTTACGATCCACCTCCTGAATCGCCACGCCCAGCCACCCCCGGTCGACGCGGCCTTTTTCCTTGAGCTGGCGTATCACATCCCGCGCCACATTGGCTGGAATCGCAAACGACAAGCCGATAGATCCACCACTGCGGGTATAGATCTGGCTGTTGATGCCAACCACCAACCCATCCAGATTAAACAACGGTCCACCTGAGTTGCCGGGGTTGATTGCGACATCCGTCTGAATAAACGGAACGTAGTTTTCATTGCGCTCGGTGGGGATAGAGCGTCCGATTGCACTGACAATACCGGCACTGGCCGTAAAATCCAGACCAAAGGGCGACCCGATAGCCAATACCCATTCACCCACTTTCAATTTGTCTGAATCTGCGAACTTAAGGGCCGGCAGACCTTTGGCGTCGACCTTTAACAGCGCTAAATCAGAACGGCTATCTGTGCCGACCACGCTGGCTTCAAATTCGCGATGATCGGTTAAGCGGACGGCGATCTCATCCGCCCCATCAATGACATGATGATTCGTGAGAATGTAACCGTCTGTGGAAACAATGAAACCCGACCCCATAGAGCGCTGCTCGCGCTGACGCTGCTCGGGCATTTCGAACAAATGCCTGAATATCTCGGGAATATTTTGCGGCGGCATCTGGCGCTGGCTGTTGCGCTTGGCATGCTCCAGGGTATTGATTTTCACTACCGCGGGCGACGTTTCTTCAATTAACTGAGTGAAATCGGGCAGCGAACGCGCCTGCGACGGCACCGCAAACGCGCACAAGACCAATATGCTCAGCAATAAACCCTTAAAATGCATAGGTGCTACTCCTTAACTTGCTGAATTCAACTAGCGGGATAAATGATTGGAATGATCGGCAAAACCCGATTCAAGTGCGGGGGCGTAATCGGCATTATCTTTCAGCCGCGCAGTCAAACAGCGAACGGCTACACAGCCAGCGATCAACCCGATTCCGGCGCCGATCGCGGCAAAAACGTCCTGTCCAAAAAGAGTCTCGGCGACAAACAACCCCGCCAACAGGCCTGATAAGGGCACGAGATAAACCAAAAGCGCAGCCTTGGCCAACGCATCGGCCGGAACGGATAGCGAGACGGTTTGCCCGACTTCGGGCGGCTCCCCGTGAACAGAAACAGGGATCACGTCTGATGTTTCAAACCAGGACTGTAAACTCGATTGCCCGCAACCGTGTCTGGCCTGACAACTGGCACAACTGCTGCGCTGTATGGTTTTCACCCAAGCGGTGGATTGATCGCAGCGAACCACTACCCCCGATTCAGCAATGCGCTCCATCAGTAAACCCTGGTCATCCCCAACGCCACTCGCTCGAGCGTTGTAATCGGTGCTTCGCCCACCGCCGTTACGCGAAATGACTGGCTACCCGACTGCAGGCGCCCGAGGTAGGCAACCGTTGCGCCGCGCTGGGCTTTTCCTTCGAGTGCTGCGGGCGATTCGATCGACTCGATAAATACCGAAAAAGCAGCCATTCCATCGGTAAACATCAGCATTTCACGCTGCTCTGTGGTTTTGGCCCCCACATAACGAAATCCCTTGGGCAACCAGCCCGCCTGCCAGCTGACCTTCATCAGGGTATCCGGGCAATCTTCAATCGGCCCGGCAGTCTCACCTGAGCCCAGGTTATTAATCTGCACGAATTGAAATCGCTCCAGAACCCGGTTACCGGGACCAACCAGCAGAATTTTTAATGCGAGATAATCGCTCTGATCGATGGTAATTACATAGCCATAGCGATACTGGTCTTTTGGCATTACCTGAACTACGTAACCAGCGCGGCCTGCGACCCGTTCCTGACCAATCAATGAAACATGGTAATAGTCTTCGAGTGCGACATTGGCCTCCAGCCCCTGCAGGAGCCGATCGGAGGGCGTCGAACAAAACGCCTGTTGACGACTCACGCCGCGCAATTGGCCATTAAGGTGCAACAGACGCTCCTGTCTGCCTTGATCAGTGACCTGTTGTTCTATGGCAATGCTGGTGAGATGTGCGCCAAACTCGTAGGTGAGTACGCCCGAATAACTATGGCTGGAGGACGCTTTGGAGAATTGTCGTAACAGGTCTCTGGCATCGGGTGGATTTGCGTCAGACCGGGCGGACGTCGCTACCACCAAGAGAGCAATTAGACCCGCCAGTGTTAAATATCGCATGAGAGCCTTAGGGCGTTACCGATAGCGTTCCACGCATAGAGTTGATCCACAGGTACGGAGCGACTACTTCTGCTCAGGGGCCACAGCGGGCTCCGGACGCAACTCAACTTCAGGCGCCACCCTCGCATAGGGCAACAATCCCTGAGCACTGTTTTCGGCAGCATTACTGGCATGTTCAAGCATCAACTGATTGAGATGCTCCTCCACAACCTGATTCTGAATCTGCTGTTCTGCTGCCGTAGGTACGTAAATGAGCCGCTGGTTTTGCTCAAGTTCGGCCGCTAACGGACTCGCCTCGGACACATTCACAGTACGGGCCGTCAGATCCGGCGAGGCGAAGCCCTCTGGCACTGCCCCTGCGGGCAAGCTGGCCGCAGGCGCTTCTGCCACCAGGGCATGCTCCTGATCGGCAAATTGCTGTGCACCAATAACCACCGCGCCGGCAACACTGGCAGCAACGGCAAACTTGCCTGCCAGCCCCCAGAAGCCCTGTTTTTTGGCGGGTGTCATGCGGTGTGCCGGTTCGGCTTCCAGCGCCGCCATAATGCCGGCTGAATAATCCACTGGCACCCGTGGTGACAGCTCGCCGCGCATGGCAGAAGCCGCCAAATGGTAATTGGACCAGGATTCAGACAGGGAATCCCCGTCCTTCATAGCTTTAAGCAACCGCCGCAGCTCCAGCTCGCTGGCCTGATCATCCATGAGCGCCGAGAGACTTTCCTGCAACTTCTGGTTTGCCTGTTCTGCCATCTGAAACTACCACACCTGTTAAATTCGATTGTTATTGGTTCGGTTTTGACTCTGCAACAGAGGCTAAAAACCGGGCATGTGCCTGAGACTACCGTCACACACAAAAGTTCAAAGATTTGTAAATTTATTTGCCACCCGGGTCCATATAGGCCCGGATCCGGGCATCCAGCGCTTCCCGGGCCCTGAATATTCTGGACCTTACGGTACCCACGGGACACCCCATGATTTCCGCAATCTCCTCGTAGCTCTTGCCGTCGATTTCCCGGAGAGCAACAGCGGTGCGGAGATCTTCTGGCAATGCTTGTACCGTCTTGTCTACCAACGCCTCCAATTCAGTTTTGAAATGGAGCCCCTCCGGGGTGTCGGCATCCTCCATATACTCGGTCGCCAGGTACTCGGCCTCCTCTGCGTCAACACCCTGCGAAGGCGGGCGTCGGGACCGGGAAACCAGGTAATTTTTGGCTGTGTTGGCTGCGATGCGATAGATCCAGGTATAAAACGCACTTTCTCCGCGAAAATTGGGCAGTGCTCGGTATGCCTTGATAAAGGTTTCCTGAACCACATCCTCGATATCTGCTTGATCTCGCAGATATTTTGCTACGTTCGCGGCAACCCGATGCTGGTATTTCAGCACAAGCAAATTAAAGGCATTTTTATCCCCTTTTTGTACACGCTCCACCAACAACTGATCGTTGTCCGGCGCCTGGGGTTCTGCCATACATTCTCCTAAAGACCTGCCTGATCATCCCGGCTCGGATTGAGCCCGGTGTTTAAGTTTGGTGGCCAAGTCACTGTAAAACCGGCGATTTTGTACAGTTTCAGACAGAATGGCAAGGCCGATATGGACTGGTTAGCCCTCATAATTCCGCTATAATCGCGCACTCTTCAGCGGTTGGATTAAGGATTCATGACCAGACTGCACCAGTTTGACGTTCTAGTGATTGGCAGCGGTGCCGCCGGCCTGTCACTGGCTTTGCACCTGTCTGAACATGCCAGCGTGGCAGTATTAAGCAAGGGTGAGCTGCACGAAGGCTCTACCTGGTTTGCCCAAGGTGGTATCGCGGCAGTCCTTGATAATCAGGACACGATCGACGCCCACGTCAACGACACATTGGCCGCCGGAGCCGGACTTTGCCACCCGGACGCCGTTCGATTCACCGTAGAAAGGTCCAAAGCCGCAATCGAATGGCTTATCGCACAAGGGGTTGATTTCACCCGCGAAGCCGACGACCAGCAATACCATCTGACCCAGGAAGGCGGCCACTCCCACCGGCGCATCATTCACTCTGCCGACGCCACCGGCAAGGCCGTGCTCAGCAGCCTGATCGAGCGGGTCAAAGAGTCCGAAGGCATTACGCTGTTCGAAAACCATGTTGCGCTGGACCTGATCACCCAGCCAGATCCCGACAGCCGTAAATTGCGTTGCACCGGCGCTTACGTTTACAGCAAACAGGATGACCACGTGCATACCTTTCAGGCCAAATCCGTGGTCCTGGCCACAGGTGGCGCCAGCAAGGTCTATTTGTACACCTCTAATCCGGATGGTGCTTCCGGCGACGGCATCGCCATGGCCTGGCGTGCAGGCTGCCGGGTGGCCAATATGGAATTCAACCAGTTTCACCCCACCTGCCTGTTTCACCCCAAAGCCAAATCATTTCTGATAACAGAAGCGTTAAGGGGCGAAGGTGCGTTTCTAAAGCTGCCCGACGGCCGGCGCTTCATGGAAAAATTCGATGCCCGTGCCGAACTCGCACCGCGCGACATTGTTGCCCGCGCCATCGACCACGAAATGAAACGCCTTGGCGCGGATTGTCTGTATCTCGACATCAGTCATAAACCGGAAAGTTTTATTGCCAGCCATTTTCCGACCGTAAAAGCCAAGTGCCTTGAGTACGGCATTGATATCACCAAAGAACCCATCCCGGTGGTACCTGCTGCCCATTACACCTGCGGCGGTATTGTTGTAGACAATGCTGGCAGAACGGACCTGAACCACTTGTATGCCATTGGCGAAGCATCTTTTACAGGCCTGCACGGGGCCAACCGCATGGCATCGAATTCGTTACTGGAGTGCATCGTCTATGCACAGTCTGCAGCGGAGCACATCAGCAGCCAGATCAATCAGATCAGCCCTTCATTTCCACCTGCCAGCTGGGATGAATCTCGTGTCACTGACTCAGATGAAGACGTGGTGATATCGCACAACTGGGATGAATTGCGCCGCTTTATGTGGGACTACGTCGGCATCGTGCGCACCCAAAAACGTCTCGAGCGGGCTGCACATCGGATCAAACTGCTCAAGCGGGAAATTGCAGAATACTATTCCAATTACAAAGTCAGGGGCGATCTGATCGAACTGCGGAATCTGGCCATGGTGGCAGAACTGATTATTCGCTCAGCCATGGAGCGCAAAGAAAGTCGTGGCCTGCACTATTCGCTCGATCATCCTGATGCGAACCACGTTGCCAGAGATACAATCCTCGTACCTACCAATTACGCGGCGCAGGAAGTCTTTGTTCAGACCCTTTCTGAAGAGTGAGTAGAGAGTTGTAACCGCATCCGCCTGTGGCTGCCACAGGCGCGCGACGAGGGAAACAGCCAGAGCGTCTCCACACCATCGCGATGGCGAAATTGCGCAACCACCAGAAAGGTACCAAAGCGGCGATGCGAACGCAGCTCGAGCCGACGCCACAACTGCCCGCTGCCCAACCACCAAACAGCGCCATCAAACCGGATGAGCTCGCCTGACCAGCGCCCATTAAGCGGGCACAGCAAAAGCCAGACTAATGGTGCATACAAAGCCAACGCAGACAGAAACATGACCTGCCAATCAGGCCTATACCGCACGATGGCCAATGCCGCTAACAATGACATGGCCAGCAGGATGCCAAAACGATAACGCAATTCACAGGCGCCTGGCGCCAGTGCTATCTGAAAGACGTCAGCTCTGCTTGCCTGTGTTGTCGCGAATGATCTGGACAATCTGAAGAAGCTCCTTATCTTCGGGATCCTGGCGCTTAAGAAACCAGGCAAACATGTCCTGATCCTCGCACTCCAGCAGTCGCCAATAACGTTCCTTGTCGGCCTGTTCTAACGTGGGGTAAACATTCTCCAAAAAAGGCAGCAAGACCAAGTCAAGCTCCAGCATGCCCCTGCGGCTTCCCCAGAATAGTCGATTTCTTTCCACGCTTTTCTCCGCGTCAAATGTGCGCCTGCCATGAGCGGCGCATGCGCCCGTAACTGCACATCGGGCTTGCCAAACAACAGGCGTCCGGCATTATAGCGGCCCAAGCAGAGAAAACCACACGGGCACGTAAATGAACCAACCATGGCCAGAATTCCTGACAAAGCATCAGATGCTATTAGCACCCGAAGGCTTTGCACTGCACCACCAGGCGCACCCGGAACCAGACCTGCAACAGCCGCTATTGCTGAGCCTTGACTGTCTGGCCATATTGCGATTGCAGGGTGAAAAGGTCATCCCTGCCCTGCAAGGCCAGATCACACAAGATGCAAAATTACTGACTCAGGGTAAATCCGTATTCACGGACATTTGCACTCCGAAGGGCCGGGTCATCGCCAGCGCACTGCTGGTACCGGCCGATGACGGCGATGTACTGATGCTGGCAGATACACTGCAGGGACAAAAGCTATGTGATCACCTGAATAAATACCTGATGTTTCACCGCGTTAGGGTAGCACCGGACTCAGCATTGGTGTGCCTCGCAGAAGCCAATGGCGCCATCCTGTCCGACGAATTTCCGTCCGCAGCGCTGAGCCCGCAGCTGACACTGCAACTACTCCCACAAACCACTGCTGAAGCGATCTGGCTACAGGATACGCGCACCAAGGGCGGAGCCCATGCCTGGCAAACCCTGTTGATGCTGCATGGCATTTGCTGGGTAGGCGCCGACCTTAGCGAGCTTTACACCCCGCATCATCTGAACCACCCCGCACTTGCATTTGTTAGCTTCAAAAAAGGCTGCTACATCGGTCAGGAAATCATTGCCCGCATGGAGTACAAGGCCAAGCTGAAAACCCGGTGCGTGCTGCTATCTGGCGAAAGCCAGCCTGAAACCGATGTACTTACCGATACACAGGGAATCCCCTCAGGCAAGATCATCAAGCAACACCGGGCGGAGGCCAATCAATGGCTTGCCTTTGCGGAGGTCCGCACGGACGCCCTCACTGAAGACACCATACTTCAAGCAGGCGATAAAATACTCAGGCCCATTCAGCCTCCCTATGCTATAAACAATGAGTCATAGTCAGATTTAACAAGGACGCCTGCATGAGCCAGCTGGTCGAGAAAGTCAGCCAAGACATCATCACCGCACTCGAGAAAGATCAACTGGTGCTACCAACGCTGCCAGAGGTCGCCTTGCGCGTACGGGAGGTCGCCGAGGACCCAGACGCCTCGATCGACCAGCTGGGCAAAGTCATAGGCTCCGACGCAGCACTTACCGCCCGCCTGATTAAAGTGGCAAACAGCCCACTGCTCAGAGGCTCAAAAGAAATCACTGACCTGAAAATGGCACTGGCGAGATTGGGTATCGAGTACACCTGCAATATTGCCACGGGCCTCGCCATGTCGCAGATGTTCCAGGCCACCAGCGATCTGATAGACCGGCGCCTGAGAGAAGTGTGGACCCGCTCG
Organism: Simiduia agarivorans SA1 = DSM 21679; assembly: GCF_000305785.2. Classification (NCBI taxonomy): domain Bacteria; kingdom Pseudomonadati; phylum Pseudomonadota; class Gammaproteobacteria; order Cellvibrionales; family Cellvibrionaceae; genus Simiduia; species Simiduia agarivorans. The sequence goes on from NC_018868.3 coordinate 747,581, forward strand.
AGTGAAATCGCTGGCATCTGCCACGTGCTGTGTAAGCACCGCACCCGGTTACGGCCCGATCAGGCGACCCTGGCTGGCCTGACGCACAAAATCGGCGTTCTGCCCATTCTGACCTACGCAGAAGAGCACCCTTCGCTGCTGAAAGACAGTTTTACGCTGGATACAGTGGTAGAACAATTACAGGGCACATTGGGCGATAGAATCCTCGCCCACTGGGGCTTCCCCGAAGCGATTCAGAAAGTGCCCAGCCAACACATGAATTTTGCCCGTGAAGCACCGGAAGCTGACTATGCCGATCTGGTAACAGTGGCCATGCTGCAAAGCTATATGGGCAGTTCACACGCATTGGCACAGGTCGATTATGGCACTGTCAAAGCCTTTGCCCGCCTCGGGCTGGACTCCGACATGGAAAGCGCCGAAGCAGACGATCTGAGTGCCGAAATGGAAGCCGCCATGGCCATGCTGCAATAAATTACCGCCGCCACGCCACGGTTGGCTTGCCCCACTGGCTCAGCTGACGGTTGGCTTCGCCAAAGCAATCCGAGCCCAAAAACGCGACAAAATCACGACCCGCCTTGGTTGCACCCAAGGGGCTCGGGTGTGACGTTTTAATCACCCGATGACGTTTGGCATCTATCGATTCGCACACCTTGTGAGCAAATCGCCCCCAGGCCAGAAACACCACATGCTCACACTGCCGATTGACCGCCTGCAGACAAGCGGCAGTGAACTGCTCCCAGCCTTTGCCGGCATGACTGGCAGCCTGCCCCTGCTCTACCGTGAGCGATGCATTCAACAGCAATACACCTTGTCTGGCCCAATGGCTCAGGTCGCCATCGGGGTATTCCGCCGGCGCTGCATAGAGTTCTTTGTAGATGTTTTTCAGACTGGGCGGCAAGGCCTGACCCACCGGCACACTGAAGCTGAGGCCATGGGCCTGGCCGGGGCCATGGTAAGGGTCCTGCCCGACAATCACGACCTTTACGTCTGCCAGCGGTGTTGTCAGAAACGCATTAAACCACAGCGCATCCGGCGGATAGATCTCAGCACCCGACCGCTTACGGGTTTTAAGAAAGTCCCTCAGCGATTGCATGTAAGGTTTGGCCAGCTCCTGCTCAAAAACAGCGCGCCAGCCGGCATCCAGTTGTTCGACAATGGTGGCCAAAACGTTAACCTCTTTAGTTAGCGTCAAACAAAAAAGGCCGCAGAGCGGCCTTTTTGTTACTCGGGTCGCATGTGCGGAAACAGCAACACGTCACGAATCGAGGGCGAGTTTGTCAGCAGCATCACCAGGCGGTCGATGCCAATGCCCTCGCCCGCTGTCGGTGGCAAGCCATACTCCAGCGCACGCACATAGTCGGCATCGTAATGCATGGCCTCATCATCGCCCGCATCCTTTTCCTGCACCTGCTGCATGAAACGATCGGCCTGATCCTCAGCGTCGTTTAACTCCGAGAAGCCATTGGCGATTTCACGGCCGCCCACGAAAAATTCAAACCGATCGGTGACAAACGGATTGTCGTCGTTGCGACGCGCCAGCGGCGACACTTCGGCGGGGTACTCAGTGATGAACGTCGGCTGGATCAGTTTGTGCTCAGCGGTTTCTTCAAAGATTTCGATCTGTACCTTACCCAATCCCCAGGTTGGCTTAACGTCGATACCCAGTTTATTGGCGATAGCGGTTGCCTGCTCCATATCTTCGAGCTGCGCGCGTTCAATGCCGGCATTGTATTTCAGAATGGCGTCAACCACGGAAATACGGTCGAACGGCTGGGCAAAATCAAACGCCGTGCCCTGATACTCAAACGCAGTTGAACCCAACACTTCAATGGCCAGCTTGCGCAGCATATCTTCGGTGAGGTCCATCAGGTCTTTGTAATCCGCGTAAGCCTGGTAGAACTCCAGCATGGTGAATTCCGGGTTGTGCCGGGTAGACAAACCTTCGTTGCGGAAATTGCGGTTAATTTCGTACACCCGCTCAAACCCGCCAACCACCAGACGCTTCAGATACAGTTCAGGCGCAATGCGCAGGAACATATCCACATCCAACGCATTGTGATGGGTCACAAACGGGCGCGCCGAGGCACCGCCGGGAATCACGTGCAGCATGGGCGTTTCCACTTCCATGAAGTCCTGCTGATTCAGGTAATTGCGGATAAAGCCGATCACCTTGGTGCGGGTGCGGAACACATCGCGCACTTCCGGATTCACAATCAGATCCACGTAACGTTGGCGATAACGGATTTCCTGATCACTCAGGCCGTGGAATTTATCGGGCAGCGGACGCAGGGATTTAGTGAGCAGCTGGAATTGTTCCAGGTTCACATACAAGTCGCCTTTGCCGGATTTGTGCAGCTGGCCAGTCACACCCACCACATCGCCGATATCCCAAAGACCGGAGGTCTCTTTCAATTGTTGCTGTGCGGCTTTGTCGGCGTACAGCTGAATCTGGCCGGAACCGTCCTGCATCAACATGAAAGGACCGCGCTTGGCCATCACCCGGCCAGCCACGGTCACCTGTTTACCCAACGCCTCCAACTCTTCCTTGGATTTATCGCCGTATGCTTTCTGCAGATCAGCCGCTTTGTGCTCGCGACGGAAATCATTGGGAAAAGCATTACCCTGCTCACGAATAGCAGTCAGTTTGGCGCGACGCTCAGCGATCAGGCGGTTTTCATCCTGTTGAGCGGCAGAGGCGTTTTCGTTACTCATGTGATTACTCGTATGGTGGTTTACAGACCGGCCTTAAGGCTGGCTTCGATGAATTGATCCAGGTCGCCATCGAGTACGGCCTGGCAATTGCTCGTTTGTACGCTGGTGCGTAAATCTTTAATGCGCGAATCGTCCAGAACATAGGAGCGGATCTGGCTGCCCCAACCGATATCGGCTTTACCATCTTCCATGGCTTGCTTGTCGGCGTTGCGCTTTTGCATTTCCAGCTCGTATAGACGCGCGCGCAGCATTTTCCAGGCTTTGTCGCGGTTCTGATGCTGGGAACGTTCCGACTGGCACTGCACCACCGTATTGGTGGGCACGTGCGTTAATCGCACCGCCGAGTCGGTTTTGTTCACGTGCTGTCCACCCGCACCGGAAGCCCGATAAGTATCGGTGCGCACGTCGGCGGGATTAATGTCAATTTCAAAATTGTCGTCAATTTCAGGCGACACAAACACCGAACTGAATGACGTATGACGACGATTACCGGAATCAAACGGCGATTTGCGCACTAAACGGTGGACACCGGTTTCTGTGCGCAGCCAACCAAACGCATACTCGCCTTCAAAATGGATGGTGGCACTCTTGATGCCGGCCACATCGCCGGCCGAGGCTTCTTCCAGCGTGGTTTTAAAGCCTTTGGCCTCGCCCCAACGCAGATACATGCGCAGCATCATTTCCGCCCAGTCCTGCGCCTCGGTGCCACCGGAGCCGGCCTGAATATCCAGATAGGCGTTGTTGGCATCCATTTCACCGGAAAACATGCGGCGGAATTCCAGATTGGCCAACTGCGATTCCAGCGACTCGATGTCGGCGGCTACCGCATCAACCGAATCCTGATCGTTTTCCTCGGCGGCCATGTCCAGCAAATCACGACTGTCAGCGATGCCGCTGTCGAGATTTTCGATGGTGGCAACCACCGCTTCTAACGACGAGCGCTCGCGGCCCAGTGCCTGTGCCCGTGCCTGATCATTCCAGACATCGGGTTCGGCGAGTTCAAGTTCTACTTCCGCCAGCCGTTCTTTCTTGGCAGCGTAGTCAAAGATACCCCCTCAGCACGTCGGTGCGCGCTTGCAGATCTTTGAGGGCATTGATGAAAGGATTGATTTCCATGGGGTTTCCAATTTAACAGCATCTGCCGACCCTGCCGATTGCACGGCCGGGCCGGACGAAAGGCGCGGATTGTAACCCAGAGAAGTGCTGTTTTTCCAATCAATTCAGGCTGTTAAGCAACCAGCCCACCACCAGGATTTGGGGCAGCGTATAAAGCGGCAATGCCAGCGCCAGCCGCCATTGACCGGTGGTGTCCTTGAGCGACATGATCTCGGTGTAATCGGTGGAAACGCCCGCCATCATGAATGTAAAGGCATTGCCGGGCGCACCGCCACGGGTCATCAATTCAGCCGCCAACGGGGTTGAGCCCTCGGAGCACACTTCGATGATGGTGGCGGCCACAAGCGTGGCCGCAAGCCCCAGCAACGTGGGCCCGAACCATTGACTGAACAACGCCGGGTCCATCAAGGCCCGCACTAGCGCGGCCAGCAAGACACCTACGAGTAACCAGCGGATGACCATGGCAGAGCCGGTGAGCCCACGCCAGAGCGTCTCCGGTACCAGCCCCCAGCGCCACTCAATCCCGGCCCAGGCAGCCTTGATGGCAGGCCACAAACGGAAATCCGCCGGCAGTGGCTCGTGGTGGGGGTTTGCCGGTAACCGCCCGGTCGCCACCAGACGATCAATCCATAATCCGGTGACTAAACCAATCAGCAGCGAGAGGCCGATGAACGCCAAGGTCCAGGGCAGACCTATGAGTGCAATCATGATGATGGTGAGCGACAAAGAGTTCCAGGGCGTGGCAATCAAAAACGCCATCACCTGCCCAAGACTCGCCCCCCGCTTGTACAACTGCATGCCCACCATCAGCACACCGTGACTGCACAAATCCAGCAATAAGCCGGCAGCGGTGGCCCTGAACACGCCGCGTTTGCTGCCGCCCTGCCCCAGAATACCCATAATGAGCGATTGGGGAATGGCTGCCAGCAGCCCCACAAACAGGGCGGCGATCACCACGCCCCACCACATGGTATTGATCAGCTCAAAAACCGTATGCGCGGCAATGCCGAGGCCATCGTGTGGCAACAGTGCGCTGAGATGCGCACCGTATAGCAATACCACCAGGCATAAGCCGCCCCACAGCAAATAATCCCGGCGCTTGGTTTCCGGGCAACAGCCGGCCGCCTCGGGTGCATGGGTGTGTACGGCGGTCTCCGTTTTGGCCGGCGCACAGCAACCGATTGCAGGCTCTGCTGGTTTCGCCGCCGATTCACAGCAACGGGTTGGTGCAACGTTTGTTTCATTGACGTCGGAATGGCAAGACTTAGGATGATCAGACATGGTGAAACTCCTCTCCCGCGAGCCGTTCAAGAATGGCGCAGCGGTGACAATCATCCCCATCACAGGAGGCCCAGAGATCAGACAAGACCGATTCCAGCCGCTCCAATTCGGCGCGCTTGGCAGCCAGGATCTGCAGTTTGTCCGCCACTAACGCCTTAACCTTGGCGCTGTGGGACTGGGTTGAGCGGTACAGTGCCAACAGCTCACCCGCTTCTTTGACGGAGAATCCAACGCCGCGGGCATGCTGCAAAAAGCATAAATGACTGAGATTCTCGCGACTGTAAAGCCGATAGCCATTGTCCGGGCACTTTTCCGGGACAACCAGTGCCAGCTGCTCGTAATAGCGAATCGCTTTAGGGCTGAGTCCCGTGCGCTCGGCCGCCTGATGGATATACACCATAAATCCCCCAAATGTTGTACTGCCGACAGTATCAACCTTGCCCCTGGGGCAAGGTCAAGTGTCAGCAGACCTCGGGGAATTTACCCTATACCGTTCGCAATACCTGTGCCGGTTCAATTCGCAGCAGATGCTGGCAACGCAGGATACCCAGAGCGCCAATGACCAGTGCCCCGAACAACGGCGTTAAACCCCATACCACCGGATGCCACTGGGGCGCCATTTTGAAAATGAAGGTTTGCAAGGCGAACAAGAAACCTTCGGCGCCGAATGCTGCCAACAGGCCGGCAAGCCCGCCGAGGGCCGCAAACTCGATTACCAGGCGCCAACGCAACAACCCCGGGCTGGCGCCCAAGGCCCGCAACAGACCCAACTCCTGGGTACGGGCTTCCATGCTGGCACTGACCGCTGCCAACAACACCAACAGGGAGGCCACCAGCACAATCCAGAAGACCAACTCCACTGCCCCGCTCACCTGCTCCACCACCTGGCGGATCTGATCAAAAATTTTATCCATTTCGATCACCAGCGCCGTCGGGTGCGCCTTGATGATGGACGCCACAAAACGCCCGCCATCATCCGGTGCATAGAAGCTGGTCATATACATGGGGGCAAAGTTCTGCAATGCGCCCGGAGAGAACAACACATAAAAATTGGGGGTAAAAGAGTCCCACCGCAACGACCGAGTGCTGGCCACCCGGGCATTGAGCTCAAGGCCACCAATGGAAAAGGTCACTGTGTCACCCAGTTCGAGACCGAGATTTTTCGCCAGTTCCTGTTCTACCGAAATGGCAACATCCCCCTCAGCTGAATCTCCCCACCATTCGCCCGATACCAGCTGATTGCCCTCCGGCAGAGATTCGCTCCAACTGAGATTCAGTTCGCGGGTTAACGCCTCCGGCCCTTCACGGTCCTCGCGTTCAGGCCTCAGGGTTTCCACGCCTTCACCGTTAACCGCCGTAATGCGCCCGCGCACCATCGGATAGAGCCCACGGTGTTGCCGGCCCGCTTCAGACAATAGCTGCTCAAAGCCGGTCAACTCATGGGGCGCCACGTTAACCACAAAGTGGTTGGGAGCGTCTTTTGGCAACTGCATGCGCCATTCATCCAGCAAGGAACCGCGCATCACCAACAGACTGGCGAGCAGCATCAGTGCACTGCCGAAAACCACGAGTTGCAATAGGGTCTCGGCTTGGCGCGAGCGCAAAGACGCCGCCGCCAGCCGCCATTGGCTGCCCAGGCGTGAGGCCGACCGGTGCATCCAGCGCAGCCCTAGCAAACACAACCCCACAGAAACCAACGCCACCAGCACCCAGGCGGAAACTACGATCAGCGACAGGGTGATATTCTGGGTGTAAAACCAAAGCAGTGCGAAAAAGCTCGCCACACCCAACAGCAATTGGATTTTGCCAGGCGTGGTCGCCACCGGCGTTTCCCGCCGCAGCACTTTGATCGGAGCCACAGTGGGCAAAGGCCAGAGCGGTGGCAATGCAAACAACGCGAGGCACAAAAAGCCGGCACTGGCACCCAATAAAAACGGCGCTAAGCCGGGCGCAGGCAACACTACATCCATCAGCCGGACCAGACTTTCGGCGATAAACCAATGCAAGGCCCACCCGGTGAACAAGCCTAATCCGGTGGCAATCAGGCACAGCCAAAGTATCTGGGAAAAATAAAGCGCGCGAATGCGATTAGAGACGATGCCCAGACTCTTCAACAGGGCCACCTGATCCACGTGGCGCGCGCAGAATCGCTGCGCCGCAATGGCCACCGCAATGCCTGCCAACAGCAACCCGAACACACTGGCCAACATTAGAAAGCTGCGCGCGCGCGCAAGGTTTTCCGCTACCCGGCCTTGCGCTTGCTCCAGCGTCACCACCCGTTGATGAACGGTAAGCGCGGGATCCAGCGCTTTGATCAACTGGTCGATAGATTCTTTCTCACCCGACAATAGCCAGCGATAGCTCGCCCGACTACCATCCTGGATCACTCCGGTAGCAGGCAGGTCGGCCAGATTCATCAGCACACGGGCGCCAAAACTGGCAAAGCTCTGGCCCCGGTCCGGCTCTTTAACCAAAACCCGTCTGACGATCAGTTCACTTTCGCCAACTTCCAGCCGGTCTCCGAGTTGAATCCCGAGCAAGGGAAACAAGCGCCCTTCTACCCAGACTTCACCGGGCGCAGGCCCACGGGTGATCACTTCCGGCGCTACGGGACTGAACGGCGCGCCGGCGATTTCAAGCTCACCCAATAACGGATAATCATCCGATACCGCTTTCACCGAAGCCAGATGCGCGTGATCGCCGTTGAACACCATGGAGGCAAACTCCACCGTATCGGCCTGACGCACACCGGCAAGATCGGCTTGCAGCCGCCAATGTTCAGGGATCTCGGCGTTGGAACGGACTTGTCGATCGGCGGCAAGAAAATGATTGGCGTTCGCCACCATGGCGGATTCGAGCCGGCCGGCAAACAGCGAAATCGCGGTGACCAACGCCACCGCGAGAATAACCGCCAAACCAAGAATTTGTACCTCTTGCGCACGGGCATTCCTGCGCAGCATGCGCAAACTCAACACGGTTGCAAACTCCCGGTTTCATCAACCGCTTGCGCCACCTTGCCGGCTTCAATCACCAACTGCTGATGACAACGGGCCGCCAGTCGCTGTTCGTGGGTCACCAATACCAGCGTGGTGCCGGATCGCTGATTCATGTCGAACAGCAAATCAATGATCCGCTCGCCGGTCTGCGCATCCAGATTACCTGTGGGCTCGTCGGCAAACAAAATACGGGGTTCATTGGCAAATGCGCGCGCTACCGCTACACGCTGTTGCTCACCACCCGACAATTGCGGCGGGAAATGATGCAGCCGGTCGGCCAGGCCCACCTGGGTCAGATAATGTTCGGCTTTATCCCGTGCGTTGGCGACACCCTTGAGCTCAAGCGGCAGCAGCACGTTTTCCAGCGCGCTCAGGCCCGGCAATAGCTGGAATGACTGAAATACGAATGACACACTCTGTAACCGGATTGTGGCCCGCTCATCTTCCGTCAGCGCTGTGATCGATTGGCCATCCATGATCACATCGCCTTCCGAGGGCGTATCTAGACCGGCCAATATGCCCAGCAGCGTGGATTTACCGGACCCTGAAGCCCCCACAATGGCCAGGCTTTTACCTGCAGCCAGCGAGAGATTGACGTTATCCAGAATGGTAAGCGGGCCGGACTGGGTCATCACGGTTTTACTGATGCGGGTTGCCGATAACAAATGACTGCTCCTATCATAAAACATTCGGTTTACCGGGAGAGGCTTGCAGGGAGCATGTAACTCCCACAAGATGGCCCTCATACCTATTACGTTGAAAGGAAGGGTATCAGATTCCATGAAGTGGTTCTTATCATTGCTCGCGGGCTTGCTGCTGTCTGTCTCAGTTTCAGCGGAACCAGCCCCCCGCCTGTTAGTACTGGGTGACAGCCTGAGTGCCGGCTATGGTCTTGAACACCCGGATCAGGGCTGGGTCTCGCTGATGGCACAGGATCTGAAAAATGATTACAAGGTGATCAATGCCAGCATCAGTGGCGACACCACCGCGGGTGGCCTTGCCCGTCTGCCGGCTTTGCTGGATAAATATTCGCCCGAGATACTGATCATCGAATTGGGTGGCAACGATGGCTTGAGGGGTTACTCACTGGCAACCCTGCGCCAAAACCTCTCCCAGATGGTCAGCCTGGGCCAAGCCGCTGGTGCCGAGGTGGTCGTTATGGAAATCCAGATTCCACCCAATTACGGCAAGCGTTATACAGAAAAATTTACCGCGATTTTCAGTCAGGTGGCGGCCGACAAAAACGCTCGCTTAATCCCTTTTTTCCTCACAGAACTGGCACTGGTTGACGGCATGATGCAAGCCGACGGCATTCACCCCACCGCGGCGGCGCAAAACACCATGAAAGACCAGGTGCTGGACGCCCTTCAACTGGCGCAGAGGTAAGTCACCAACAGCTGCGCCGATTGCTGCCCGCGGAATTCGTTGACGTCCAGCTTATACACCAAACGCACACGCTCAACCGATGCATCGGGCCAAACTGCCACATCCACATTAAACGCAATGGCATCCAGCTGCAGCGTCGGCGTTTGGGCGGGTGAAACGGTCATTTTCAAATGCTTGTTGCCCACAATGCGCGCCTGGCGCAGAATGAACTCACCCTCGAACTGGGGCTCGGGGAACTGTTGCCCGAACGGGCCTGCATCTGCCAGCAAAAATGCCGTATCCAGATTCAGCTCGGTTGGCAGTAACTCACCGTCCGTGAATATCACTGCCTGCAAGTCGGCTTCGGTCAATAACTGCCGGCACACCTGATCGAAAGCGTTTGCAAAACGCTCGAATTCTGCGCGCGCTATGGTCAAGCCCGCCGCCATGGCGTGGCCACCGAATTTTTTAATGAGCCCTGGATTCTTTACCGACACCCGATCCAAAGCATCCCGCAAATGCAGTCCTTGAATGGAGCGACCGGAACCCTTGATCAGCCCATCCCCTGCATCGGCAAAAGTGATAACGGGACGGTGTAATTTGTCTTTGACCCGCGACGCCAGAATTCCAATCACGCCCTGATGCCATTGCTCGTGAAATAAACTCACGCCCCAAGGATTGTGATCATCATCCTGCATCCGGGCCAAAAAGGCTTCCGCTTCTTTTTGCATACCGGCTTCTATCTGGCGTCGGTCCCGATTGAAATCATCCAATTGCTGCGCCAATCCCAGAGCCTCTTCATAATCCGGGGCGAGCAAGCACCGGATACCTAAGGACATATCATCCAAGCGGCCGGCGGCGTTTAATCGCGGACCCACAAAAAAACCCATGTCCTGGGCCGCCACCCGCTGATAATTGCGCCCAGCCACCTGCAACAAGGCGATGATACCGGGCCGACAACGACCTGCACGTATCCGGGCCAATCCCTGCGCCACAAGGAGACGATTATTGGCATCCAACGGCACCACATCGGCCACCGTACCCAATGCCACGATATCGAGAAACTCGCCCATGGCAGGAGCCGAAATACCCATCCGCGAAAACCAATCCGCTTTCTGAAGGGCTGTTCGCAAACAACTCAATACGTAAAAAATTACACCCACGCCCGCGAGATTTTTACTGGGAAATTCACAGCCGCGCTGATTGGGATTGACGATGGCGTCAGCATCAGGCGATTCATCGGCGGGTAGATGATGATCGGTGATCAGCAAGCGGATGCCGGCGGCCTTAACCGCGCTGGCCCCCTCAATACTGGAAATGCCGTTATCCACAGTCACGATCAACCAGGGGTCAAAGGTTTTTGCCACTGCGGCAATCTCAGGCGTCAGACCATAGCCGTAGTCGAACCGGTTGGGTACCAGATAGTCCACCGTCTGCAGGCCCATGGCTTTCAATGCCAATACCGCCAATGCAGAACTGGTGGCACCATCGGCATCGAAGTCGCCCAGAATAAGCACTTTCCTCTGATCGGTTACGGCCTGGGTCAATAACGCAACTGCCGCATCCATGCCCTTCATATTCGGGGGCAACAACTCACTGAGCTTGTCTGGCAATTGCTGTTCGGAACGAATGCCCCGGGCCGCATAAACACGCTGCAACACAGCGGGCATAGCAGGCGAAAACTGACAGTCGTCTGGGGTGTAATGTCGGGTCTGGATTTTCATAGGCAGGACCTGGTCACACTATTTTGATTGTCGCTGCTGGAGCCCAGTTTTGTGCTCAGCAAGGCGGTGGGGGCGCCGTGTAGCAAAAGCTACATAAGCGACCAACAACGATGCTGGGCGCAAAAATGGGGCCAGCCCTCCGGGTTGCGGCTAGAAAAGCGCCACTTGTCGTTGCTCGTCACTTATTTGGAGTAACCAAACTGCGCTTCTCGCGTCGGAATGCCGCATCACTCAATTGACGCTTTTCTAGCCGCAACAGCGGCAACCAAAATAGTGTGAACAGGCCCTAGCATACCACGTCTGGGGCAAAGCACTGGGCGGAGTCTTGCTCTACACTGGCCTTGGAAACACGAAAGAGAGCAAAAAATGACCATTCAATTGTTAACCATTGCCGAAGGCCTCGGTGCACACAGTACCGCACCGGTTGCGGCAGAAAAACGCATAGCAGGCAATCCGCACACGGAAACTTACCACCAGTTCACCAACAAGGCGGGCAACTTTCATGTGGGCACCTGGTCATCGGATGCCGGAAGTTGGCACATCAGTTACAGCGAGGATGAGTTTTGCCATATTCTGGATGGCGAGGCCATTATTACAGATGAGCAAGGCCTACAAAGCCGGGTGAAAACCGGAGACAACTTTGTTATACCGGCAGGCTTTAAAGGGACTTGGGAGACACCCGAAAAAGTCACTAAAATCTACGTGATTTATGAATGAGTGCGCTTGCGCACTCTCGCTGCCCTGCGCTCTTCCGCTTGCTGCCAGCGCCGACGCTGTTCATCGGTTTTAACCTCAAGCGGCTCGACCGGTATCGCCTTGCCATCTGAGTCTACCGCCACCATGGTGAAATAACAGGTATTGGTATGGCGCACCACACCGGTTTCGAGATTTTCTGAAACAACCTTGATGCCGATTTCCATCGAACTGGTGCCGGTATAGTTCACAGAAGCCATCAACGTCAGCAGGTCGCCGATAGCGACTGGCTGCTTAAACAGTACGTTATCCACAGACAAAGTCACCACATAAGATCCGCAATACCGGATGGCAGCGGTATACGCCACTTTATCCAACAGTTTGAGCAGTTCGCCGCCGTGCATCTTGCCCCCGAAATTACTCATTTCCGGTGTAACAAGAACTGACATTTCAGTGGTATGGGTACGCATAATTCACTTACCAATAATAAAAAAGGGAGCGGATGCTCCCTTATATTAGCTCAATTGTCCGCTGATATACTGATGGACGCCGGCCAGGTCATTCGCCAACACCTGGTAGCGCTCTTCTCTGTCGAAAAGATCGGCCATGTGGTGTGGTAAAGCGGGCGTATCGGTAACGCCCGCTTTAGCGACCGCTTTGGGAAATTTCGCTGGATGGGCCGTGGCCAGACACACCATCGGCGTTGAAACATTTGCACGGCACTTGCGCGCAGCCTCGACGCCAATGGCAGTATGCGGGTCGAGCAAATAGCCGGTCGTGTCGTAAACACCAGCAATTACCTTGGTCATGGTTTCATCATCAAGGCGATAACTGCTGAATACTTCTCTCGCCTTCTGCAACGCAGACTCGGACAGGGTCATACTGCCTGACTTAAACGACGCCATCAGTTCTGCGATGGCCTTGCCATCCCGCCCATAGAGATCAAACAATAAACGTTCGAAGTTACTGGACACCATAATATCCATGCTTGGCGACAGACTGTGTATCAATGGCTTTTTGCTGTGATCATTTGCGCTGATACAGCGGTGCAGTATGTCGTTGGCGTTTGTGGCCACAATCAACTGTTCAACGGGCAGCCCCATTTTCCGCGCCAGGTAGCCCGCAAAGATGTCGCCAAAGTTACCAGTAGGCACTGAAAACGAGACTGCCCGGTGCGGTGCACCCAAAGCGACGGCGGCGTAAAAATAGTACACAATCTGAGCCATGATCCGCGCCCAGTTGATGGAATTCACTGCCACCAATTGCCGGCCATCGGGCAGGAAAGATTGATCGGCAAAACTGGCCTTCACCATATTCTGACAATCATCGAAATTGCCTTCCAGCGCGATGTTATACACATTGTCACTCAGAACCGTCGTCATCTGACGGCGCTGCACTTCACTGACGCGATTATGGGGGTGCAGTATGAAGATATCGATATTTTCACAGCGCGAGCAACCTTCAATCGCGGCCGAACCGGTATCCCCCGAGGTCGCACCCATCACCACTACCTTCTGTTTGCGGCGGGCGAGAATGTGGTCGAGCAGATGTCCCAAAAACTGCAGTGCGAAATCCTTAAACGCCAGCGTTGGCCCCTGAAACAATTCCAAGATCCATTCGTTGTGCCCGGTCTGTACCAAAGGCGCGATAGCCTGGTGGCGAAAACTGCTATAGGCCTTCTGGATAATGGTACGCAGCTCTTCGTCGGTCAAAGCGCCTGCCACAAATGGCTTGATCACCTCAAACGCCAGGGCGTCGTAGGATAAACCGGCCCAGCCGGCAATAGTGTCTTTACTGAACTGGGGTAAATTCTCCGGCACATACAAGCCGCCATCACTGGCAAGCCCGGTAAGCACAGCGTCTTCGAAAGACAACGCGGGCGCTTGCCCGCGGGTACTGATGTATTTCACAGTTGAATCCAATTGGTTAAAACGTTAGCCGAGTGATTCCACACGGATATGAGTCACACCACCGTGCACTTCGGACAGCGCTTCGATTTTATCGATCGCCAGCATCAGCTGACGCTCACGTCCGCGTGAGGTCAACAGAATCAGCGGTACTTCTGCAGCACCGTTGATGGGTTCTTTCTGAATCAATGCTTCTACGCTGATGTGCGCTTCCGCCAGAATGTTGGCGATTTTTGCCAGGACACCCGGCCGGTCTTCCGCCAGTAAACGCAAGTAGTAGGCTGTTTCCACTTCATCCATGGAAAGAATGTTGGGATTTGGATTTGCCAAGGCGTGAAAACCCAAATGCGCAACGCGCTGCGACGTGCTCACTGACAAGGTGCGCGCCACATCGACTATATCGGCCACAACGGCTGACGCTGTGGGTTCAGCGCCGGCGCCCGCGCCGTAATAAAGTGTCGGTCCAACGGCATCGCCTTTCACCAGAACGGCATTCATCACACCATCCACATTGGCGATCAGACGCTTGGCAGGAATCATTGTAGGGTGCACTCGCAATTCGATGCCGGCCTCGGTCTGCCGGGCTATCCCCAGATGCTTGATCCGATACCCCAATTCCTGAGCGTAATTGACATCTTCCGGCGCGATCTGGCTGATACCTTCTGTAAACACCTTGTCAAATTGCAGCGGCATCCCGAACGCCAAAGACGCCAGGATGACCAATTTGTGCGCGGCATCGATCCCCTCCACGTCGAACGTCGGATCCGCCTCTGCATAGCCAAGTGCCTGGGCCTCTTTCAATACATCGTGGAAGTCACGGCCCTTGTCCCGCATCTCGGTCAGGATAAAATTACCCGTGCCATTAATAATGCCGGCCAGCCATTCGATCTGGTTTGCGGCAAGTCCTTCGCGCAAGGCTTTGATGATAGGAATACCGCCGGCCACTGCGGCCTCGAACGCAATGCTGACGCCCTGCGCTTGCGCCGCTGCAAATAATTCATTGCCGAACTCGGCAATCAAAGCCTTGTTCGCGGTAACGACATGTTTACCGTTGGCAATTGCCGTTGAAACCAGTTCCCGGGCGGTGGTTGTGCCACCAATAAGCTCGACAACAATATCGATTTCAGGGTCGCGGGCCACATCAAAAATATCGCGGCTGACTTTTACACCGGCCAGGTCACAGGCCGGATTATCGCGACGCGCGCCCACATGGACGATTTCAATCGGTACGCCCGCGCGAGCACTGATGGCTGATTGATTTCGTGAAAGCACAGCAAAAGTACCGCTGCCAACAGTACCGAGGCCACACAGGCCTACTTTGACAGGTTTCAAAATAACTTCCTCTGAAAGGCAAATTGCACAAGAAATTGTTGCGACAATAGGACAAAAACAGGCTTATTCTTGCAAAAGCCGCAACCTTACTGACCCGGGCAGCAACTGTCAATCAGGCTGCCGGGTCAGCTGGGGTATTTACCCCTGGGATTGAGGACAAACCTTGCTCAGGAATCGATGCCAAGCATCTTCAGCAACTCTGGAGCAGGTTTATAGCCGGGAATCATTTCACCAGATTCAAGAAAAATAGCAGGCGTACCACCTACCCCCATCTCCGCTCCCAGCTGGTATTGGGCAGCAATCGGATTGTCTGAGCAGACAGTGCCGCTTACCTGCTGCCCCTGCTTGAGTCGGGTCAGGGTGGCATTGGGGTCATCGGCACACCAGGCGTGAGCCAATTTGTTATAGGATTCACTGGCGATACCGGCGCGGGGGTACGCCAGATACCTTACCTCAACGCCCGCTTTGTTCAGCGCCGGCACCTCCTGGTGCAGCTTCCGACAATAACCGCAATCCACATCCGTGAAAATATAGATTGCCCCTTTTTGCTTTCCTTCGGCGGGGAACACAATCATGTCGTCCTTATTAAGCGAGGCCAACATGGGTTTGCGTACTTTTTGCAGCTCCAGCTCCCGGACGTTGACCAGTTTCTGACCTTTGATGCTGTAAAGATCACCGGCAACCAACATATCGCCCTTTGCGTCCGTGTACAGGGTCGGACCATTGGACAGGGAAACGGCATAGATACCCGGGAAAGGCCCAGGTTGTATACCAGTGACTGCCATATGTGGAATCGCAGCACCAATCTTGCGCTTGAGATGCGCTTCAACGTCAGGTGATACGGGCAACGCCGAAGGCGCGAGCTGGGCTGTTACCTGTCCTGACGCCAGAGCAAGACCGATTCCCATGGCAATCAACATAGGCTTCAACATGATGGTTCCTTATAAAACTGATAATAAACGTCTGAATAATACCTGCTTATGCGCACCTGCGCAGTGACTCCGAACGCGAAAACCTGCGCCCTAACCTCTTGGATGATGCAAACCATGCAATTGTTTCATCCGCTCGCGGGCAATATGGGTGTAAATCTGGGTAGTAGACAAATCTGAATGTCCCAGCAGCAATTGCACCACACGCAAATCAGCACCGTGGTTTATCAAATGCGTTGCAAAGGCATGACGCAGAGTGTGTGGCGACAGCGGCTTTGAAATACCGGCAACCTTGGCCCAGTGTTTAACGCGGTACCAAAAGGTCTGGCGTGTCATTTGCTCCCCACGATTACTGGGGAATACCACCTCGGATTGCCCTTTCAGCAAATCAGGCCGCGCCTCTTTCAGGTAACGCTGCAGCCATTCAATGGCTGCCCTTCCAAGCGGCACCAAACGCTCCTTTGATCCCTTACCCATTACCCGCACGACACCCTGGCGCAAATTGATCTCGGATAGTGCAAGGCCTACCAGCTCACTTACCCGCAGCCCCGTTGCATACAACAACTCGAGCATCGCCTTGTCGCGCAGGCCAACGGGCTCATCAAGGGCAGGGGCTGCCAAGAGCGCCTCTACATCCGCTTCTGTCAGTGACTTTGGTAAAGGGCGCCCCAGCTTGGGGCTGCTGATTGTGGCCACGGGATCGTCGCGCCGAAACCCTTCCCGTACCAGCCAGGCAAAAAAACCTCTGTAACAGGACAGCTGACGCGCGCTGGAGCGGGCGCTGGCGCCCTGTGCGAACCGATGCGCCAAAAATGCCTGAAGCGCCGGGGTTTGTGCATGCTCCAGATTGCCTTGCAGGAATTCCGCTAGTTGACTCAAGTCTTTCCGGTATGCGGCCAACGTGAGATCACTTAACCCTTTTTCCATCCAGATTGCATCGAGATAACGATCGATCATACAGTCTCCTGACTTATGCCCTTATTCTACAGGCATAAAAAAACCGGCCAAAAGGCCGGTTTTTCAGAAACACCCAACTTAGTTGAGCTTTTCCTTGATGCGTGCAGCTTTACCAGCCAGATCACGCAGGTAGTACAGCTTGGCCTGACGCACGTCGCCGCGACGCTTGACAGTAACTGAATCTACCAGCGGGCTGTGCAGCTGGAAAGTACGCTCAACACCAACACCGTAAGAAATCTTACGCACGGTGAACGCTGAGTTCAGGCCGCGGTTACGCTTGCCAATCACAACACCTTCAAAGGCCTGCAGACGTGAACGGTCGCCTTCCTTTACTTTAACCTGTACAACCACAGTGTCGCCGGGTGCAAACTCGGGGACTTCCTGCTTCAACTGCTCGTTTTCGAGGGCTTGGATAATCTTGTTAGTCATGTTGTTCTCCGAAATAACAAGTGTGTAGCTTCACAGCTAGATAGAAAGGCATCAATTACTGCCTTTCGCCTCGAGGTCCCGACGAAAGTCCGTCAGCAGCCGTTGCTGCTCCTCGGTCAGGGTCTTACCTTCCAACAGGTCGGGACGCCGCAATGCAGTGCGCCCCAATGCCTGCTGTAACCGCCAAAGGCGGATTCTTTCGTGATCCCCGGAACGCAAAACGTCGGGTACCACATGTTGTTCTTCACCTGCCGGATAAACCTCCGGGCGGGTGTAATGCGGGCAATCCAACAAACCATCGGTAAAGCTGTCCTGTTCTGCCGATTGGGCATGGCCCAACACACCGGGCAACAGGCGCGTGATCGCATCCAGCATCACCATGGCACCTAACTCCCCGCCACTCAGCACATAGTCGCCAATGGACCACTCACTGTCGACGTCGAGCTCGATGAAGCGCTCGTCCACGCCTTCATAGCGGCCCGCCACCAGTATCAGGTTGCGTTCGCTACTGGCAAAAGCCTGCGCTGCCGGCTGATCGAAGCGCTTGCCCTGGGGTGACAGATACACCACCTCAGCTGCCTCACCGGCCCACGCCCGAGCAGCTTTCACTGCCCGGCGCAGGGGTTCCACCAGCATGACCATGCCGGGGCCCCCACCGTAAGGACGGGCATCCACAGTCTGGTGCCTGTCCTCGGTAAAATCCCGCGGGTTCCAGCACTGGATCTCAATCCGCTGCTGCTTAACCGCACGCCCCGACACACCGTAATCGGTGATCGAGGCAAACATTTCAGGAAACAGTGTAATCACCGCCACCCGAAGTGGTGCCTGTACCGCTGGTGCTGTGCCGGTCATAACCTGACTCAGAAGTCCGGATCCCATTCAACGCGGATGAGGCCTTCCACAAGATCCACCTGCTTCACGAACTGACCTGGTACATAAGGCACCAGCCGTTCGCGATCATCGAGGCTGTCTTCCGTGGGCGCCACGACCAACACATCGTTGGCCCCGGTTTCCAGCAGATGCTTAACGCATCCCAGCACCTGAGGTTCGCCCTCATATTCGTTGATCACTTTCAAACCCTCCAATTGGTGCCAGTAGTATTCCTCTGGCGCCAACGGCGGCAACTGCGATCGCTCGATGGCGATGGTGACACGCGCCAAGGCTTCAGCCCCGTCGCGGTCATCGACCCCTTTAAAGCGGGCGATAAAGCCCTTGCCGTGCGGTTGAAACTCTTCAACCTCCATCGCCTTCACCCCGTGGCGGGTTTTTAACCACCAGGGTGAGTAACCGGCAATGTTCTCCGGCGGCTCGGTATCGGAATGCACCTTTACCCAACCTTTAATACCAAACACCGAGGTAACCCGCCCTACATCAATCAGATTCGACTGTTTGTCGACCATAGCGGCGGCCCCGGAAAGCGCGATTAAGCGGCTTTTTGCGCGTCTTTCAGCAAAGCGGCAACACGGTCGCTCACTTGTGCGCCCTGACCTACCCAGTGCTCAACACGGGCCAGATCCACACGCAGACGCTCTTCCTGACCACGGGCGGTGGGGTTGAAGAAACCTACGCGCTCCAGGTAACGGCCATCGCGTGAGCTGCGGCTGTTGGTTACGGTCAGATGATAAAACGGACGCTTCTTAGAGCCACCGCGAGATAAACGAATGCTTACCATGTAAGTCTTCTTCCTATTTGTTAATTACGTGCGTCTTAAAGACGGCACACGACAAAATGCAGACAGAGCCTGCGAAAGGCGCGGTATTCTAGGGTAAAAAATGCACCCTGTATAGCCAAAAAGCCCCTGAAACCGGGTTTTTTCGCCGGATTTCAGGGGCTTAGCGCGAATTGGGTACTGATAAATCAGCGGAATCCCGGTGGCAGGCCGCCCATGCCACCGCCCGGCATCATACCTCCAAGGCCGCGCATCATTTTGGCCATACCACCACCTTTCATCTTCTTCATCATCTTGGCCATTTGCTTGTGCTGCTTGAGCAGACGGTTCAGATCCTGCACCTGGGTGCCTGAACCCAGCGTGATACGCCGTTTGCGCGAGCCGTTCAACAGGTCTGGATTTTTACGCTCGGCTGGCGTCATGGAGTTGATGATGGCGTCCATCTGCTTGAACTGCTTGTTCATGTCGGCGTTCTGAGCCAGCTGGGACACACCCGCCATGCCCGGCATCTTGTCCAGCATGGCGCCCAAACCGCCCATATTCTGCATTTGCGCCAACTGATCGCGCAGATCCTCAAGGTCAAACCCTTTGCCCTTGGCCACTTTCTTGACCAGCTTTTCAGCTTTTTCCTTGTCGATGGTCTGCTCGGCCTGCTCGATCAGCGACATCAGATCGCCCATACCGAGAATGCGGGATGCGATCCGGTCGGGATGGAACGGCTCCAGCGCATCCACCTTTTCACCCACACCAATGAACTTAATCGGCTTGCCGGTTACCTCGCGCACAGACAGCGCAGCACCACCGCGGGCGTCGCCGTCTGCCTTGGTGAGAATCACACCGGTCAACGGCAGCGCATCATTAAAGGCCTTGGCGGTATTCACCGCATCCTGACCGATCATGGCGTCGATCACGAACAGGGTTTCCACCGGGTTGATCGCCTTATGGACGGCCTGAATTTCCTCCATCAGGGCCTCATCCACATGCAGGCGACCGGCAGTATCCACCAATACCACATCGACAAACTGCTTCTTCGCGTGCGCCACCGCATTGCGGGCGATGTCCACCGGCTTCTGGTCTGCACTGGACGGGAAAAACTCTACGCCCACTTCGCCGGCCAGCGTCTCGAGCTGCTGAATCGCGGCAGGACGATAAACGTCGGCACTGACGACCAATACCTTCTTCTTCTGGCGCTCTTTCAGGAACCGGGAAAGTTTTGCCACCGATGTGGTTTTACCGGCACCCTGGAGTCCTGCCATCAGGACGACGGCGGGCGGCTGTTGAGCCAGATTGAGCGACTCGTTGGCCTGCCCCATCAAGTCGACCAACTCGGCCTGTACCACCTTGAGGAATTGCTGACCGGGATTCAACGCCCGGGCTACCTCTACCCCGACCGCGCGTTTACGCACACGCTCAACGAAGGTCTTAACCACCGGCAAGGCGACGTCAGCCTCCAGTAACGCCTTGCGCACTTCGCGCAAGGTATCTTTGATATTGTCGTCGGTGAGGCGCGCTTTACCGGTGATATTGCGCAGGGTTTTTGATAGGCGTTCGGTTAAATTATCAAACATCGCGTGGCCAAAAAATCCGTATTACTGGGCGTATCCGCCGAAAATTGGCGCACAGTATACCGCAGCCGAGCGGAACTGCGGAAGATTGATGCGCTTGCTTCTCATTGCGCGCAGGCTATGACAAACTGCATGACCACAGGATCAGACCCAGTACACAGGCATAACGGAATGCTGATTTACACGCTTGCAGCCAATCTGGCGGCCATTGTGCTTTACCTTGCCGCAACCGGTTTTGGTGTCCGCCAATTCAGCAATAAACGGCCCGTAGGCGGCCGCACGTTTTACAGCCTGACCCTGACCGCGGTTGTTTTTCACTGGTCGGGCCTCCTGCCGCTGCTGTTTTCGACCAACGGCATCAACCTCAGTTTTTTTGCCACAGGCAGTCTGGTGGCCGCGGTAATGAATGCGCTGGTGCTGATTTCGAGCTTCCGCAAACCCGTGCACACACTCCTGCTCATACTTATGCCGCTGAGCATTGTTTGTGTGAGCCTGTTACTCGGATCGCACCACCCCGATCACTTCACCCCGCTAACCGAAGGTCTGGCGCTGCATGTCATCCTATCCTTACTTGCCTACAGCCTACTGACCATTGCAACCGCCCAGGCCGTCTTACTGGCGTACCAGACGCACCAGCTCAAGAATCATCAGCCCGGCGGCCTGATCAAGGCATTGCCGCCACTCCAGTCCATGGAATCACTGTTGTTCGAACTGCTTTGGCTGGGTTTCATTCTGCTGACCACCGCCCTGGCCACAGGCTGGTTCTTCGTGCAGGACTTGTTAGCACAGCACTTGGCACATAAAACCGTTTTCTCGGTGGCGGCCTGGTTGATCTACGGCTGCCTCTTGTGGGGACGCCATTATCTCGGGTGGCGGGGTTACACTGCTGTCCGGTTCGCTCTGGGAGGCTTTGCGGCCCTGATGTTGGCTTTTTTCGGCAGCAAATTCGTGCTTGAACTGGTTTTGGGCATTCAATAACAATCGGTATTTGCCTATTTTGGCCTTCTACTGCAAGATACCGCCTTTAAAGATACATGGACCCCTCCGTTGAACGATATACCCCTTAGCCTGCTCTTCTGGAGTCTGGCTGGTCTTATACTTCTTTCCGCGTTCTTTTCCTCCTCTGAGACGGGCATGATGTCGCTTAACCGTTATCGGTTGAAGCACCTGGTTAACAAGAAGCACCGCGCCGCACTGCGTGCGTCAGAATTACTGGCGCGCCCCGATCGCCTTATTGGCGTAATCCTGATTGGCAACAACCTCGTCAATGTGCTGGCCACGTCAATCGCGACCATTATCGCCATGCGCTTGTACGGCGATCTGGGTGTGGCCATTGGCAGTGTTTTGCTGACACTGGTGCTACTGATCTTTGCCGAGGTGACCCCCAAAACCGTGGCTGCCATCAAGCCCGAAAAAATTGCCTTTCCTGCCAGCATAATCCTCAAGCCATTGCTGTTTATACTCTATCCCGCTGTCTGGCTGGTCAACACCGTATCCAACGCGCTGGCCCGATTACTCGGGGTAAACCCGGAAGCAGAATCCAATAGCGAGCATCTGCACCCGGACGAGCTCCGGACCGTGGTGGATGAGGCCGGCGATCTGATTCCTGATCAACACCAAGGCATGTTGCTGAACGTACTGGACCTCGGCAAAGCCACCGTTGAAGACATCATGGTGCCTCGCAACGACGTAGTGGGGCTCAATCTGGAAGATGACATTCCCACGCTACTGAAACAGATTCGCACCAGCGACTACACCCGACTGCCTGTGTATGAAGGCGACATCAATAACGTGGTCGGCACGCTGCATCTTCGCAACGCGGCACGCTTTATTTTCGGCGATGACAGCACCATTACCCATGCCGACATACGCCGCTTCTGTCGCAAACCGTATTTCGTGCCAGAATCGACACCCCTGCATACCCAGTTGCTGCATTACCAGAAAGAAAAGCGCCGGATGGCCTTTGTGGTTGATGAATACGGTGACGTGCAAGGCATCATTACGCTGGAAGATCTGCTCGAAGAGATCGTCGGGGACTTTACCAGCGATAAGGCGCGGGAACACGAAGAAGAAATCACCGACAACGGTGATGGCTGGTACATTATCGGCGGCAGTGTTTCGCTACGTGACGTGAATCGTGAACTCGATTGGGAACTCCCCACCGAAGAGGCCAAAACCATCAATGGCTTACTGGTGGATATTTTTCAGGGCGTTCCCGCCACCAACATGAGTATGGCAGTAAAAAATTATCGCTTTGAAGTACTGAGCACTAACACCAAAATGATCGAGCGGGTAAAAGCTACGCGCATCCCGACTGACGACGAAATCGAATAACGCTTCAGCCGGCAAACGGATTATTTTCCCGCTGCCGGTGCCTGACCCGCTCCATCACCTCTGCCCTCTCCCGCTCCGTCATGCTTCGCCAACCGGTAATTTCTTCAACGGTTCGCATGCAGCCAATACACACATCGTCGTCATTCAAAGCGCACACAGAAATACACGGAGATTTAACTACTTCGGTCATTTTTCGACTGGCTTCAGCTCGGCGTTGTAGCGCGCGCCGTGTTTGACATACACATCCGCATTCAGCGATAGCATTTCTGCCATTTTATCATCGAGCGTACGCACAACTTTAGCCGGACTCCCGACGACCAATGAATTGTCGGGAATGTCCATTCTTTCCGTCACCAGTGCATTCGCGCCCACGATACAGTTGCGCCCTATTTTGGCGTGATTCAACACCACCGCACCGATACCAATCAGAGTATTACTGCCCACCTCGCAACCGTGCAGCATGGCATTGTGGCCCACCGTTACATCATCTCCCAAGGTCAGCGGCAGACCAGGATCCGTATGCAAAACGGCGCCATCCTGCACATTGGTTCTGGCGCCCAGAGTAATGGTGGCATTGTCGGCACGGATAACCGCGTTAAACCAGACACTGCTGGCATCATTAAGTACTACATCACCAATCAGATTGGCGCTGTCCGCAACAAAATGACCAGTCCCGATAAATACAGGGCGGGCCTTGCCCAGTTGGTAAAGCGTCATAAAAATACCTGCGAAGAAACCATTCAGTTCCGAACAAAGTGGCGCACGGGTGCACTCGGATGATCGCGGACTATACCGCCTCCCAACGTTTTGTTGAGCAAGTCAATCAGGACGCCCGCGGTGAACCCCCAGATCTCAAAACCTTGGTACTGATAGGCTGGAATCCAACGTTCGACACCTGACTCCTGAAAAACGTCTGTTCGGAAACGTTCGTCTTTTAACAGGTAACTGACCGGCACCTTGAACACATCGTCTATTTCATCGGGATTCGGTGTCAACGGCAAATCAGGGTCAATCAGTCCTACAATTGGCTGAACACGAATACCACCCCGGGCATAACGCGAACGCCAGGGGCCCAGCACCTCCACTGAAGCAGGCTCCACGCCCAGCTCTTCATGGGTCTCCCTGAGCGCGGTAGACAGTAAACTGGTGTCCTCCGGGTCGAGCCAACCACCGGGGAATGCCACCTCACCAGAATGACGCTTAAGTTCCACTGACCGACGGGTCAACAATACCTGCGGATCGGGTTCACGGGTAAAAGCAATCAGGACCGCAGCCTGGCGCGGGAAGGCCCCTTTGGCGTCCAACGTGTAGTCCCGGGCCTGTAAACTCTTCGAGAGCTGCAACAACATAATCTCACCTCAACGGCCATTATAACCACGAGCCCCGAGAAAAATAGCCCACTGCACCCCACCGGCCGGGGCTTCTGGTAGTATAGGGTTAATGCCCAAGCACAACCGTTGTACTGACCATGAACCTGCCGGAATTTAACGACTTATTGGCGCTTTCCCGCGAAAATCCGGAGGCTCTCGAGCGCTTGCGCCGACAACTGGTAGATCAGGTGATCAGTGGTGCGAATCCCGATACACAGGCCCGGTTACGGGGGCTGCAATTCCAGATCGACGCACAGCGCCAGCTTTCCAGCTCGGCCATGGGCGCCTGCGTCCGACTTTCGCGCATGATGAATGCGTCCTTTGCCGAATTGATGACCCAGCTGAACCAACCATCCGACACCCCACCTCAAACTAACGCCAAAATCATCCCGTTTGCCCGGAGCGTGAACGATGAAGTTTTGTAGTAGCTGCGGAGAAGGCGTTGCGTGGTTGATTCCAGAAGGTGATAACCGACACCGGCATGTGTGTAACACCTGCAATACGATTCACTACCAGAACCCCCGCATTATTACCGGCACCCTGCCCATCCATGAGGACAAGGTTCTGCTGTGCAAACGTGCGATCGAACCACGTTATGGGTTATGGACCTTGCCAGCGGGGTTCATGGAAAACGGAGAGACAACGGAACAAGGCGCCAGCCGGGAAACCTGGGAAGAGGCTCGCGCCAACATTGCATTGAGCGGTCTCTACACACTGTTTAATCTGCCGCAGATTAATCAGGTCTATTTTTTCTACCGGGGTCATCTCACGGACCTGGATTTTGGCCCCGGGCCTGAATCTCTGGAGGTTGCGCTTTTTGAGGAACACCAGATACCATGGGAACAGCTCGCTTTTCCCGTGATTACCCGCACCCTGCAACATTATTTTTCAGACCGGAAACACGACCACTACCCGGTGCGGACCGAAGATATTATCCGCCCGCCACGGGCGCGCTAGCGCCTCAGAACTCACACAAGGCCACCACATCATAAGCCGGCTCCTCGTATGGATGCGAGGCCTTCAGAGCTGCGACTGCCGCCTTAATGAATGCATCCGCCACCACCATTTCGACCCGGTACTCCGCAAGTTGTTCCAGCTTGCCTACCGTGCCTATATGTGGATCAGCACCAGTACCGGGGCGGAACTGCCCAGTACCGAGCACCTGCCAGCAACAATGTTCGTATTGGCCGATACGCCCAGCTCCAGCAGCAAACAGCGCCTGTTTCACTGCATCCAAATGACTCTCGGGCACATAGAATCCAAGCTTATACATTCAGATCAGTCGCACACTGGTGACATGCTCGATCTGGCCAATCAGAAATTCGATGTTTTCAGGTACATCGCCTTCCATATCGATGATGTTGTACGCCACATCACCATGGCTTTTGTTCATCATGTCCACCACATTAAACGATTGCTCTGCAAGCACTGACAAAACCTGACCCAATACACCGGCGACATTGTCATTGATGAAGGTCAGCCTTCGGGTATTAGGCACCCGCGGCATAGATACCTCAGGTAAATTGACCGCATTTTTAATATTGCCATTCAACAAATAGTCGGCAAGCTGTTCAGCAGCCATTACCGCACAGTTTTCTTCGGCCTCCTGTGTGGAGGCACCAATATGCGGCATTGCGGTTACGTCTTGCCGATTACGAAAAGCGGGTTCGGGGAAATCGCAGATGTAATGCCTGATCGGACCGCTGTCCAGCGCATTCAGCACTGCCTTGTAATCCACAATCGCTTCACGGGCGAAATTCACCAAAACCGCGCCCGGCTTGAATGCCGGCAGATTGTCGGCGTTGATAAGATTCAGCGTGGCCTCAATTGCGGGCACGTGCAGGGTGACATAGTCTGAAACAGATAACAGATTATTGAGTCCTTCCATACGCTCTACCTGATTGGGCAGGCGCCAGGCCGCTTCAACCGACAGCGCCGGATCGTAACCGACCACCTTCATACCAAGTCCCAGTGCCACCTCTGCGACCATAGAGCCGATTGCGCCCAAGCCAACAATACCCAAGGTTTTTCCGAACAGCTCATTGCCCGCAAACTGCTTCTTTTGTTTCTCCATCAGCGCATGCAAAGCAGCACGATCATCAACGGCTTGCTCACGTGCAAATTGAATTCCGGGCAAAATACCCCTTGAACTCAGCAAAAGGCTGCAGATAACCAACTCTTTAACCGCATTCGCATTCGCGCCCGGGGTATTGAACACCGCGATCCCGCGCGCACTGCACAACTCTACAGGGATATTGTTGACACCCGCACCAGCCCGGGCAATTGCACGCACGGACGGAGGAAAGTCCACGCCGTGAAGCTTTTCACTGCGCAGCAAAATGGCGTCAGCACGGTCTAACGATTCGACGCAAAGAATGTCCTGCTGTGCCAGTCTCGCCAAGCCTCGCTCTGCAATCTGATTATAGGTTTTGATGGAAAATCCCATGTCTGCAACTCCTGTGTTCTGAATTCGGGCAGTTTCTTTGTGACTGCCTTCCAAACAAAAAGACCAGCATTGCTGGTCTTTTCATGTATTACTTTACCACTTGTTCGTATGCCCAGCCGATCCAGGGCATCAGCGCGTCTACATCCGCAGGCTCCACGGTTGCACCACACCAGATCCGAAGACCCGCGGGCGCATCACGATAAGCGCCAATATCAAAGGCAACCTGTTCCTGCTCAAGCAATTTGATGATTTGTTTGACCTGCTCTGGTTCAGCATCCAATGTCAGGCAGACTGAAGTATTTGAACGCAACGCAGGGTCTTCAGCGAGAAAGTGGATCCATGGATTTGACGCAACATAGCGCTCAATCGCAGCCAGCGACTGATGTGATCGTGCGATCGCGGCCTCTACACCACCAATCCCCTCAAGCCAATCCAGCGCATCCAGGTAATCCAGTACGCACAGCATTGAGGGCGTGTTAATGGTTTCGCCCTGAAAAATCCCTTCGATCAACTTTCCGCCCTTGGTCATGCGGAAAATTTTGGGGAGCGGCCACGCCGGCGTGTAGGTTTCCAGTCGCTCAACCGCGCGAGGACTCAGGATCAACATACCGTGAGCGCCCTCACCGCCTAACACTTTCTGCCATGAATAGGTCACAACATCGAGTTTGTCCCAGGGCATTTCCATTGCAAATACAGCCGATGTGGCATCACAAATCGTTAAGCCCTTGCGGTCATCTGCGATCCAGTCGCCATTGGGAACGCGCACACCCGAGGTCGTGCCATTCCAGGTAAAGACGACATCGCGATCAAAGTCCACCGAATCGAGGTCGGGCAACTGCCCGTAGTCCGCGGAGATTGCCCGCGCATCGGGAAGTTTAAGTTGCTTGGTAATATCGGTCAGCCAGCCTTGGCCAAAGGATTCCCAATAGACCACGTCTACCGGTCGCTGCCCCAACAACGACCAAAGGGCCATTTCAACCGCACCGGTATCGGAGGCCGGGACTATGCCAACACGGTACCCTTCCGGCAATCCGAGTAACGACGCCGTTTGTTCGCAGGCACGCTTAAGAATCCGCTTTCCGAGCGACGAACGGTGGGACCGCCCCAAGGACTCGGTGGGCAGTGCCGCCAGATCATAGCCCGGGCGCTTACTGCATGGCCCAGAGGAAAAATTGGGATTGGCTGGCTTGGTTTCCGGACGCATAGATACTCTCAGGCTCTGAAAATCGACTAAAAATTGCGCTCAATCTGAGCAAGGGTGGGAATTATGCCACTTCAGGGGGAATTTGCCAGCGGCAAATAGCTGTATTCGACGGCCATTACGTGCTGCTGACCCGGCTCAAGCAGACGGCTGTCAGCACCGCAATTTGCGGTTTCCACACACAACATACGGAGGTAGTCATCGGGATTAAAATGGCTTAGCCGGGCGGACTTTTCTATCCAAGGATTCCACACTACCGTACTGCCTGAACCCTCGCTTTCAATGTTCAGGCACAGCGTTGGGCTGCACAGCTGCCAGGGTGAGGAACCGTAGTAGATGCGATCCACCTCCTGATCAAAAACCAACTGCTGTTCCGATTCGGTACTCTGGGCTGAGCTCAAAGAATCGGTGTACTGGCGACCGGCCGCCCCAGAAAGCAGCGCTTGCCGGATGTCTCCCACCGGAAAATAACTGTGCAAAGCACTGGAAAACGTGAGCCGCTTCTCTGAACGATTGTGTGTGATCAGCGTCAATCGGAGACGATCGCTCAACTCAAACACCAGCTCTGCACCAAGGCCGGCCATGGACGACTCTGTGATTTGAAATCGGAATCCAAGACAGACGCTACTGTCGGTTTGCTGCGCAAGATAAAGCTGCCAGGTCTGCGTTCTCGCCAGACCGTGCGCCGGTCCAATGCCCTGCGGATCTGGACCAAACCACGGCCAACAGACCGGAATCCCGCCGCGAATCGCTGCGCCCGGCTTGAAAGGTTCGGCTTCGCTGACCCAAAGCATCGGCGGTTTCCCAACCGACTGAAACTGAACAAGTTGTGCACCCTGCTCAAAAATCCGCGCAGACAGCAACGGATGCTGCACCTCAAAATAACGCAGGCCAGATGCGGTATGTGCCACTGAAACACTAGAGGGAAGTGAAACCATGATTCAATATAACAATGTGTATAGCCGACGCTGGTACTGCACACCGATGGCATGCCCCTTACCCAGCGAAGCAATAATGTCGGTAAAACATTTCTTGACTGCACCGTCACCGGCGTTGATATTCTTTTGCAACAGCCCGAACAGCAATGCCAGCGCTTCATCGGGATGCTGATCCTCTGCAAGTGCAACCGCCAGTTGTTGAGTCAACGCCAGATTTTCCGGGTCTGCTTCCAACGCTTGTTCAAGTGCGACAATAGCAGGGCTTTTTCCCGCCTCACGCTTGAGTGCTATTTTTGCCTGTGCAGATTGCCAGGCACCGCCCCGATCTTCCAACTTTACCTGCGCCAACAAGGATTCAGCAGCATCAAGTTGCCGGGACTCTGCCAACGCATCAGCGTAATCAGCAGCCACCAGCGGATCACCAGACGCGTCCCATGCGGCCTTGAACAGCGCCAGTGCCTCGACCCATTTCGAATCATCAGCCATCAACTGTTTCGCAGATAGCCAGTCATCCTTCCATGCTGGCGTGACGTACTTATCCAACATCGCCCTGATTGACTGGGCAGACTGTACGCCCACCAGACCATCGACCGGCTGCCCCTGTTTCATAAGGATAAGCGTTGGTAAACTGCGGACCCCGAGCTGACCCGCGATGGGACCCAATTCATCGGCATTCACTTTGGCCAATAAAAACCGACCCTGATATTCCTTGGCGATGCTATCCAATATTGGCGCGAGTGATTTACAGGGCTCACACCAGTCAGCCCAAAAGTCGATCAAAACCGGGCGTTCGCTGGACGCATCAATCAGAACGGATTGGGCGTTTTCCATGGTAACGTCGACCGTACAAGTCGGCGTGGATTGAACATCTTCTAACACGGTCTATTCCAAATTCAGCCTGCCACCAACACAAGGTGGACAATAAAAATACACACCGGTCATCGGCTCAGAAATTGCGAACAGCGCATCCTCTATGCCGTCATCGCGACCCAACATGCGCCACATCTGCGCTTCAAATGCCTGGGTATCGCAACCAAAAGCGGCAAACATCAGCCCCATATTACCAGATTGAACCCAGGGCATGGAGCGACGCAGTACAAATCGGTGAGGTTCAAACGCTTCCTGCTCGGTGCGCTTGACGTGCGCACTGGCGGGCGCATCCGTCAGCTCGCGGTTCGACGCCTGATCGCGCCCAATGATGTGATTCATTTGCTCTCGCGAGCAATGCTCCACCTCATCCATCCGGTGTCGCCATTGTTGCAGCGCCAGATAACTGGCTCCAGACCCATCCAGTGCTGCCTCAGCTGCCGCAGCACCGTCTGGATTTTCAGTACCATCCTCATAACCGGTGAGATCACGCCCATCGCGGTGTAAAAAAGCATCGACTGATGAAACCAGACTGAAATGCGGTACCAGCCTTTGCTGCCACTGGCGGATTTTCAGCGCCACTTCACCTGCATCGGCACCTCGCACCCATACCAGCAAATCAAACGGTGTTTGCGGCAGGCAGCGTTGGCTATTCGCAAATGAGGGATAATCCAGCGCGTCCGCAACCGTCAGCCCCAATGTCATGGCCAAGGGCTGACCTATCCCCACCAGATCATCACCGGGCGACAACCGCATCAAACACTCAAACAACTGTGCTTTTGTACTTTGGCCTTTAAAAAACACATAGCTGGCAGCCTGAGGCAAAGGTGCAAGAATGGCGGTCTGGGCCTGCGTTTTCTGCATAACAACTCCTAGGATTGGCGGTAAAGCGCGAGCTTGACCTCAGTCAGGTACTGCTTGATACGCGACTGATTATCCGGCCCTAAGCGCCACATCCACTTATGCAGAGCCGGGGCCTTTTCAAATTTCGGATCGATATACTTGTACATCACAGGCTTCATCGCCAGCTGGGCATCCACCGGCCCCGGTGGGACGCTCTGAAGCTGCCGGATCGCCTGCACAACACGATCATCAAAAGTGCCCGGCTTACCCAACTCCTGATAGGCATCCTCAAACAAGGGCTGCCACAGCCGATAATAACGCACCATCGTTTCCGGTTTGATTTTGGTTACTGCATTGATCAGCGCATTGGCACGGGCATAGTTTTCCGCACTTGCCACTGCCGCATCTTTATTGCCGGTTATCGCAAACGGTGCCATAGGGTAATTAATCGGCAAATGTTTGTTCGACACATCGCCATCGGCAATCTGATCAACCAGAATCACCCATTTGCGAATGTGCTCAGCATCTACCATCCACTGGACCAGGGCAGGTGCCACCTCTGCAACCACTTGTTGCCACACCGCATCAGAGTCCGCCAAAGCATCTGGGGGAGCAATCAACGCAGGAGAAGGCACTGGCGCAGGCTCAACAGGTTTTTGCACAGGCACAGGCTCAGGTGCTTCACGCACCACAGGCTCGGGCGCTACAGCTTCAGGCACCGGCACTGCCTGCGTTGCCTCTTTTGCAGGCCGCAATAAAACAAACAATACACCGGCCAATAACACTAAGCCGACACCAATCGAAACAAGTGCTTTCTTATTCATAAATCCTTGACCATCAAGCTCTACAAAAGTTCAGGCAAAAAAATACGGGGGCGTGCCCCCGCATTACTCAACCCACAAAAACCCGCGCATTGCGGAACATTCTCATCCAACCGGAATCCTCACCCCAATCGGCGGGGTGCCAGGAATTGGTCACAGTCCGGAATACACGCTCCGGATGCGGCATCATAATGGTGGCCCGACCATCCTCTGAGGTGACCGAGGTGATACCCAACGGAGAGCCATTGGGATTCGCAGGATAAGCCTCGGTGGCGGACAAATTGTTATCGATAAATCGCAATGCAACCTGGCCACTGGACAGTAGCGCCTGCGGAGCAGAGCCATCGGCAAACTCTGCTCTGCCCTCCCCGTGAGCCACCGCAACCGGCAAATGAGACCCCTGCATACCGCTGAACAGGACAGAAGGAGAGTCGGGAATCTGCACCAAACTGAAGCGCGCCTCAAACTGCTCCGATTCGTTGCGCACAAATCGTGGCCATAACTCAGCCCCCGGTATCAGATCTTTGAGATTGGACATCATCTGACAACCATTGCAGACACCAAGCGAAAAGGAGTCTTTGCGATGGAAGAATGCCTCAAACATATCCCGGGCCTGATTATTGAACAGCACGGTTTTGGCCCAACCTTCACCGGCACCAAGCACATCACCGTAAGAAAAACCCCCACAGGCAGCCAGGCCTTTCATGGTAGCAAGATCAAAGCGGCCAGAAAGAATATCACTCATGTGAACGTCGACCGCGTCGAAACCGGCGCGGTCAAACGCCGCCGCCATTTCCACATGACCATTTACCCCCTGCTCGCGCAATATCGCAACACGCGGGCGCACACCGGTACCGATAAACGGGGCGGCCACATCTTCTGCCGGATCGTAGCTGAGCGCCGCGGATAAACCAGGATCACTGGTCATCAACAGATCGAACTCCTGCTCTGCACAGGCCTCGTTGTCGCGCAGTGCCTGAATACGATAACTGGTCTCGCTCCATAGCGATTGCAAATAAGCGCGCGACTGCTCAAACAGCCAGGCACCGTCTGCCCCTTTGATTCTGACCAGGTCTTCTTCGTTGGGTTTACCGATAAAATGGACAGCATCGACCAGACCGGCAGATTCAAAACGGGCAATGACTGAAGCGCTGTCTTCTGCGCGCACCTGAATCACCGCACCAAGCTCTTCGTTAAACAACACGGCCGCGACGTCGTCACCCAAACCAGCCACATTGGCATCAATGCCGCAGTGACCGGCGAAACACATTTCAGCCAGCGTGGCAAACAGGCCGCCATCACCCTTATCGTGATAAGCCAGCACCTGATCGTCGGCCAACAGTGATTGCATCACGTCAAAAAACGCTTTCAGATACTCGGGTTTATCCAAATCTGCCGGCTTTTCGCCCATCGCATTGTAGACCTGGGTCAGGATTGAACCACCGGTACGGTTTTTACCCATACCGAGGTCGATCAGCAACAAATCGGTATCCGCATCCTGATACTGCAATTGCGGCGTAACGGTTTTTCTTACATCCAGCACTGGCGCGAATGC
The DNA here is from genome assembly GCF_000305785.2 of Simiduia agarivorans SA1 = DSM 21679. NCBI lineage: Bacteria > Pseudomonadati > Pseudomonadota > Gammaproteobacteria > Cellvibrionales > Cellvibrionaceae > Simiduia > Simiduia agarivorans. The sequence goes on from NC_018868.3 coordinate 780,631, forward strand.
TGAGATAACCAGCGACAGTGGTGCAGTGACCGCTTTATCCTCTCCCTGTTCCTGCCAGGCAGTGCGCATAGACATCGAGTCCTTGCCCACCGGAATGGTAATACCCAAAGCCGGGCACAGCTCCATACCAACAGCCTCAACGGTCCGGAACAGTTTTTCATCCTCGCCGCGATGGCCTGCTGCACACATCCAATTGGCAGACAACTTGATATCGGAAATTTTTTCTATCCGGCTCGCGGCAATATTGGTAATCGCCTCTCCCACCGCCAATCGACCGGACGCGGGGCCATCAAGCAGCGCAACCGGCGTTCGCTCGCCCATGCTCATAGCCTCACCGGCATAGGTGTCATAAGCACTGGTGGTGACTGCACAATCGGCAACCGGCACCTGCCACGGGCCCACCATCTGATCGCGTGCCACCATACCGGTGACAGAACGATCGCCAATCGTGATCAGGAACTGCTTGCTTGCCACCGCAGGGTGTTTGAGTACGCGCTCGGCGGCATCATTGATATCGACTCCCGTAAGGTCGAACGCCTGGGTGATTGGCGCATGAGCCATGGCTTCGCGATGCATTTTTGGTGGTTTGCCAAACAAAATACTCATTGGCAAATCTACCGGGTTGGCATCAAACACCGTGTCATTTACCCGCAGGTGCTTTTCACTGGTTGCCTCACCGACAACGGCATAGGGTGCGCGTTCGCGTGCGCAAATTGCTTCGAAGCGCGGCAACTGCTCTTTAGTGATAGCGAGCACATAGCGCTCTTGAGACTCGTTACACCAGATCTCCAATGGGCTCATACCCGGTTCATCGTTGGGGACCTTGCGCAAATCAAAACTGCCGCCGCAGCCGCCATCTTTCACCAGCTCCGGAAATGCATTGGACAAACCGCCCGCACCAACATCGTGAATAAAGGCGATGGGGTTCTGCTCACCCAGTTGCCAGCAACGGTCGATGACCTCCTGACAACGACGTTCAATTTCCGGGTTCTGGCGTTGCACAGAAGCAAAATCCAGATCTGCGGACGAGCTGCCACTGGTAACCGATGACGCGGCGCCACCGCCCAAGCCAATCAGCATCGCAGGGCCACCCAGTACGACCAATTGTGTGCCGGCCGTAAACGGAGGTTTATCCACGTGCTCTTCGCGGATGTTGCCATAGCCGCCGGCCAACATAATGGGCTTGTGATAACCCCGCCGCTCGCCGTCAAAGTTCTCCTCAAAGGTCCGGAAATATCCGCAAATATTCGGCCGACCAAATTCATTATTAAAGGCCGCGCCGCCAATGGGGCCTTCTATCATGATGTCGAGCGCTGTCACGATCCGCTCAGGCTTGCCGTAGTGCTGCTCCCACGGCTGAGTGAAGCCGGGAATCTGCAAATTGGAAACGGTAAAGCCGGTTAAACCCACCTTGGGCTTGGAGCCCCGACCGGTGGCGCCTTCGTCGCGGATCTCACCACCGGCGCCGGTGCCTGCACCGGGAAATGGCGCAATCGCAGTCGGATGATTGTGGGTTTCCACTTTCATCAGAATATGAATATTTTCCTGGCTAAAGCCATAGACCTGATTTTCAGGATCAGGGTAGAAGCGACCTGCCTTGTGGCCACGCATCACCGCCGCGTTGTCTGCATAGGCGCTAAGCACATTGTCGCCTGCCACCTCGTAGGTGTTTTTAATCATTTTGAACAGTGACCGGCTTTGCTCGACACCGTCAATAGTCCAACTGGCGTTAAATATTTTGTGACGACAATGCTCCGAGTTGGCCTGCGCAAACATCATCAGTTCAACGTCAACCGGATTACGGCCAAGAGCGGTAAAACTGTCTACCAGATAATCAATCTCATCCTCCGCCAGGGCCAGACCCAGACTGACATTGGCGGATGCCAGCGCTTCGCGCCCGCCTGCCAGTACGTCGACGCTTTGCTGCGGCTTGGGTTGATGCTGTTCAAACAATGCAGATGCTGCATCGAGACTCGGATGCAGCTGTTCCACCATGCGATCGTGCAGCAATGCGTCAACAGCGGCACGCTCGTCGTCTTTGACGGAGCCATTGATGTAATAAGCTACGCCTCGCTCAATCCGTTTGATGGCCGATAACCCAGCATTGTGGGCGATGTCGGTAGCCTTGGATGACCAAGGCGAAATGGTGCCGCCACGCGGCAATGCCAGACGCAACTCACCGGTCAGCGCTTCGTTCCGATCCGACGGACCATAATGCAGCAGCTGCTCAAGCACCTTGTGCTGGGCTTCGCTCAGTGGCTCGTGCACATCGACAAAATGCACATACTCGGTTTGCAGTTCACTGACACCTGGCGCAACGGCCTGAATGGCTGCAAGTAAACGACGATTTCGGAATGGCGAGAGGGCTGGTGCACCGGCAAGTGTCAGCATGGGTCAAAAATACCTGTGGTAACAGTAAAGGTTGATCGGCAAAACCCTGCGGCGCGATAGAGGGAAATGTGGGCCTCAAGGCTCATAAGCACGGGCAATTTGCCTGATTTCGGAAAGGCGGCAATTGTACTCGATTCTGCGCGCTAGAACAGCACGAATCCTCAACCACCCCGATATCTTGCGATGACGGGGCCATAACACAGGGCGCTTGGTCTGAAATACCGTGGGGCACGTACCGCCTCTACTGTATATGGCGCTTACGGAATGAACTGAACACTACATATAGCAGGTAAATATAATGATTTAGGCGCCAATCGAACAATCCCCTACTACAATTAACAGACGCAAACAAGCTATCGGTTAACAGATACGGCCGTTAGAATTGCGCACAATTTGAGCAACCCAGACCCTCGAAGTATGGCTAACCTGTTGATTACACTGACCAAATTGGCGGCATTCGCGGCGATCCTCGCCTCGAGTCTGCACTTGGCTGTGAGTGGTGAACCCAGTCAGCTCGAGCGCGTAAAGCAGGACGGCGTGCTCAGGGTGGGCTCAATCAACGGCCCGGAAACCTATTACGAGACCCAGGACGGCGGCCTTGACGGCTTTGAATATCAGCTGGCCCTGGGCTTTGCCGAAAGCCTAGGCGTCGAACTCGAACTCGTGCCTTTCACCAATCTTGGTGAATTACTGAAAGCCAGCGCAAAAGGCAAAATACACTTGGCGGCCTCCGGGCTGATCGTGACCGACAGCCGTCAGCAGCAGGTGGCGTTTACCACGCCCTACATGGAGATCTCCCAGCTCCTGGTGTACCGCAATGGCACTGGTAAGCCCACCGAGTTGAACCAGCTGTACGGCAAGACCATCATGGTGATGGAAGACTCGAGCGAGGCAGAACGCCTGGCCGTGATCAGCGCCCAGTACCCAGAGCTGACCTGGTCGGCGTCGCCCGAATACAACAGCATGGACCTGATCGAACGGGTTCACAGCGCGGAACTCGACTATGCACTGGTCAAATCCACCACCTACTCCATTACTGAGGCCGTTTACCCCCGGGCTCGCATCGCGTATACCTTTCCCGACCAGCAAAAACTGGCCTGGGCGATGCCGCACCTGAAAGATCAAACGCTTCTCAATGCCGCCAACCGCTATTTGTCAGACGCCCGTGATCAGGGTTATATCAACCTTCTGGCGGGCAATTTCTTTGAGCCCCAGACCACAGTCACCACCGGTGGCGCCCTGGCGTTTACCAACCGGATTCAGGATCGCCTACCCCAATGGGAAGACCTGCTAAAAGACGCAGCCCGTAAATATGACCTCGACTGGATGCTGTTGGCGTCGGCCGCCTACCAGGAATCTCACTGGAACCCCAGAGCCCGATCGCGCACCGGCGTGCGAGGGATGATGATGTTAACCCTGAACACGGCGCGTGAGCTGGGCGTGGATAACCGGCTCGATCCGGCACAGAGCATTGACGGCGGCGCCCGCTATCTGTCAGAGCTGCTCAACCGCATCCCGGAAACTGTCACCGGTGATGATCGCATGTGGATGACACTCGCAGCCTACAACGTGGGCTTCGGACACCTTATGGATGCACGCAAGCTGGCTGTGATTCTCGATAAAAATCCTGACAGCTGGGACGACGTTGCCGAAATTTTGCCCTTGCTGGCTAAACGGAAATATTACACGGGCACCCGCCATGGGTATGCGCGAGGCTGGGAGCCGGTGGAGTATGTGAACAATATCCGACAGTTTTACACGATATTGGCCTGGCACAAGCATGCCGAACAGCGCCGACTGGCCATGGCTGATACGGCCGAACTGAACCCGGTGAACAACGACACTGCCACCGGCCAATCCCTCTCTTCTTCGCTGTAATCCCTTCCTGACTGCTTAGGTCGCCTATGGTCGACCTTAGCATCAACAGTTTCTGATTTATCGACCTGCGTACGGTTTGCTATAACTGTCGCAGTAAAGCCCTGCGCGTGACAACCGGACACGCCCCGGGCGCCCTCAAACAGGACTCAAAGGAAGCCCAAATGACACTCCCCAACAAAGATCAGATGCAAGCCTGGTGGATGCCTTTTACCGCCAATCGCGCGTTTAAGGACAACCCCCGCTTTTATGTTGCCGCCGAAGGCATGTATATGACCATGGGAGATGGGCGCCAGATTCTGGACACCAACGCTGGACTCTGGTGCTGTAACGCAGGTCACGGCCGCAAAGAGATTGCCGACGCGGTCCATGCACAGCTGCTTGAGATGGATTATGGCAATCCATTTACCTACGGCCACCCCAAGGGTTTTGAGCTGGCCAACCGGCTCGTCGCGGATATCGCACCCGAAGGGCTGAACCGGGTCTTTTTCACCAACTCCGGCTCAGAGTCTGTCGACACCGCCTTGAAGATTGCCCGGCAATACTGGCGACTGAAGGGACAAGGCACCAAAACAGCGTTTGTCGCAAGGGTAAAAGCCTACCACGGCGTCAACTGGGGCGGCGTATCGCTCGCGGGATTGACCGGCAACCGCAAAAGCTTTGGCCAGGGGCTGGAAGCAGATTTTCTGCGTCATACCCTGTTGCCGGAAAACGCCTTCAGCAAAGGCTTGCCAAAACAAGGCGCCGAACTTGCTCACGAACTCTCAGACATCATCGCCATGCGCGATGCCAGTAATATTGCCGCGGTTATTGTTGAGCCAATGGCCGGTGCAGGCGGGGTCATTGTGCCGCCGGAAGGCTATCTGCAAAAGCTCAGAGAAATCTGTGATCAGCATAATATCCTGTTGATATTTGATGAAGTCATTGCCGCCTACGGTCGTGTAGGCGCAGCTACCATGGCGGGCAAAGTGGGTGTCACACCGGATATGATCACCACCGCCAAAGGGCTCACAAACGGCGCAGTGCCCATGGGGGCGGTGTTCTGCAAACAGGAAATTTACGACACTTTCGTAAACACTGGTGATGCGTCTGCGGTACCCGAGTTCCTGCACGGATACACCTACTCTGCGCACCCGGTCGCCTGTGCCGCTGCGCTGGCAACGTTGGACATCTATAAGAACGAAAAGCTATTTGAACACGCCAATACCATCAGCCAATATTGGGAGGAAGGCGTACACTCACTCAAAGGACTTCCTGGCGTGAAAGATATCCGCAACTATGGCCTGCTGGCAGGCATCGATTTACCGGCGGGCATTGCCGGAAAAGTTGCGGCGAAAACGCTTGAAATGGGCGTCACAGTGCGGCCAGCCGGTGACACTATTGTCATGTCGCCGCCGCTGATCATCCAGAAAGAACACATTGATACAATCGTCAATACATTGCAGGAAGCGATTCCCGCAGCGCAAAAATAAGCAACCAAAAAAAACGGCAGCCTTTGGCTGCCGTTTTTCCTTCATAGACTATCAATTATTTTTAGGGTCATTGAAATAGTCTTTCGCCAATTTAATCACCACACCTGACAAGGCTAAAACGGCAATCAGATTGGGAATGGCCATCATACCATTGAGCGTATCGGCCAGTAGCCAGACGAATTTCAAATCCATGGTTGCGCCGAACGGCACCGCTATAATGAACAGAATACGGTAAGGCCAGACAAACTTTTCACCAAGTAAAAACTGCGCACAACGCTCGCCGTAGTAAGACCAGCCCAATACCGTTGTGAAAGCGAACAACACCAGCCCCACCGTGATAACCCATTGCCCGCCGGTAATGGCACTACTGAAAGCCGCAATAGACATTGCCGCTCCCTTAGCCTCGCCATTCCAAACACCTGAGGCAACGATTGCAAGCCCGGTAATACTGCACACCACAATGGTGTCGATAAACGTGCCCAACATTGCAATCACACCCTGACGAATCGGGCTATTGGTTGCTGCCGCCGCATGCGCAATAGGGGCACTGCCCAGACCCGCCTCATTGGAAAAGACACCGCGGGCAACGCCAAACTGAATAGCCATCATCAGTGTAACGCCGGCGGCCCCACCCAATGCCGCTTCAGGATTGAACGCACTTTCAATTACCAGCGCAATCGCTGCGGGAAGCTCGGCGGCATGGTAGATCAATACAAACAGGCCACACAAAATATAGGTGACCGCCATAAACGGGACCAATTTACCGGCCACATCGCCAATGCGTTTAATACCGCCTATCAAAACCAACGCAACCAACACCAGCACCACCAAGCCGGTAATCCAGGGCTCAACCCCGGCCGAGTCCTGCACCGCATCTGCAATCGAGTTTACCTGTACTGTGTTGCCAATACCGAATGCCGCCAATGCGCCAAATAACGCAAAGGCCATACCCAACCATGTCCAGTTTTTACCCAGTCCATTTTTAATGTAATACATTGGGCCACCGACGCGCTTGCCCTGGCCATCCGTTTCTCGGTAATGAACCGCGAGGGTCGCTTCGGAAAACTTTGTTGCCATGCCAAGCAAGGCACTGCACCACATCCAGAACAACGCCCCCGGGCCACCGATACCAATGGCGGTCGCCACACCCACAATATTGCCGGTACCGATGGTTGCTGCCAATGCGGTCATGAGCGCATTAAAAGGCGAGATGTCCCCTTCTGCACTTGCAGCCCTGCCCTTAAACAATTGCTTAAAGCCATACCCCACTTTACGCAGGGGCAGCGCCTTGAGCCTGGTCATCATGTACAAGCCTGTGCCCAAAAGCAGCACGAGCATGACTTTGCCCCAGACAAAGCCGTTTACAATTTCTACAGTATTTTCAATCACTTTTTAGTCTCGCCATTGTTATTGTTAAACGCGAACTGTGCCCGCTGTGGAAACACACCAAAGATGCCACCCGTATGCACGAATACCACATCACGTGCGTGGCGCAAGCTGCCAGCACGTAATTCCTGCAACAGGCCGTGAAACGCCTTACCTGTATAGACGGGATCAAGCACCAACCCCTCCAGGCTTGCTGCCAGCTGGATGGTTTCAAACACGTCAGGATCTGCCACTGCGTAGGCAGGTCCCACATAGTTGTCCAATGTAATCGCCTGAAGATCCGAAAGACTCACGCCGGCTACCTCCAGATTGCGCTCAGCCAAAGGCGTGAACTGCTGAAACCACTCGGCCATATCTTCTGCAACTTTACGGTTGAACCAGGCTGCGTCATCACATACGGCCATCCCCAGCACCTTGCAACCCAACCCGGTCAGCGCCGAACCCAACGTCAGGCCGGCTTGAGTTCCCCCGGACCCGGTGGCGGTGACAATGTGGCTTGGCACCAACCCCTGGCTGACACATTGGCCATGCAATTCTTCGGTGCCCGCAATGTAGCCCCAAAGACCAGTGCCATTGCTCCCACCCGTGGGAATGCCATAAGCGCGCAATCCTTGTTCGGCGTAATAGGCTTGCCAGTGCTTGAAATAACTGTCGAGATTGCGCTGAAAACCCGCCGATGGATAGTAGCTGATTGACGCGCCCGACAAGCAGTCGAGCAACACATTGCCGTCCTTTTCCGCGGGCTCTTCTCCGCGCAATAAAAGGTGGCATCGCATACCCAGCTGTGCTGCCAGCAACGCCGTTGCTCTGCAGTGATTGGATTGAACGCCACCGCAGGTAATCAGCACATCAGCGTTCTGTGACTTGGCCTCTGCAACCAGAAATTCAAGCTTGCGGATTTTGTTACCGCTCAGATGCGAGCCAGTGAGATCATCCCGTTTAATCCACAGCCCGCCGTCAAAACCGACATGCCTGGCGATACGGGATAACGGCTGCAGAGGCGTGGGCGCATGAGCCAATGCCATGCGCGCCGGATAGACAAGTGTGTTGGCCGGATTCAGCATGCAATGTGTATCCTGCGTTAAAAAAGAAAAGGCCGCGGGGCGGCCTTTGGATCAATCAGATATTCTTTATGGTGCCTTTGGGCAGTACTGCGTGCACAGCGACCTTCTGAAATTTCAGTTCGATGTTTGTGCCGGTTTCCAGAACGATGTAGTTTTCATCGACTTTGGTGATTTTGCCCAACATGCCGCTGGTCATGACAACCTCGTCGCCTTTATTCAATGCACTCACCAGCTCATTGTGCTCTTTCTGGCGCTTGCGCTGTGGACGGATAATAAAAAGGTACATAAACAGGAACAGGCCGCCGAACATCAGCAGGGTGACGATAGGATTGGCCTCGGGTGCAGCAGCCTGAGTTTGCGCTACGGCTTCGGGAATAAAGAACGACATGAGAGTAGTAACCTCAAGATAATCAGGAACTTAAGGCGGCAACTCTACAGTGTTTGGCAGAGGCAGGCAATTAGCCCTGCCCCATCAGGTGTAATCGCGGAACAGCTTTCTGAACGTAGACGGCGAAAGCCCGGTCCACCGTTTGAACGCATTGGTAAAACTGGTCCGGTCAGAAAAATCCAATGCGTTTGAAATTTGATCAACGGACAAATTTTGATCAACGAGATAACCGATGGCGTAGTGAAATCTGACCTGATCGCGCAACATGGCAAAATTGATCTCTGCCTGCTGCAGCCGACGCTGCAGTGTTCGCTTGGACATACTCAGTTCGCTGGCGATATCATCGATCGACAAAGAAGACTGACCGACCCGGCGTGAAAGTGAATCCATCACGCGACCAGGCACACCAAATACAGCGGGTAAACTCGCCAGCTCTACGTACTCGGGCAATGAACGGATACCTGCTACGGCAAACCCTTCCTGAGCCCTGAGAATTTTGTCTGGTGACGCATTTAACTGAACCATGCGGGCGACTCCTTCTGCCAATAGTGCCAAGACTTCACTATCTTGTGCAGTCAATTGACCGGTTTGTCCTGCCCGGTCATTTTGCGCGTGCAGCGGGGCTTCCTTGACGCTACCCGCCCTTCGGCGAATCAACATCAATACGGCACTGGTCGCCGGTAATGGCGCCACCAGTGCCTGTAGATCAGCTGCACTTTCAGGAGTATATGCTAAACCCGGCAGGTTGCCGGTAATATCAGGCAAAAGTACAAGCATCTTCGGGTTCTTCAGGCACATGAGTGCGTGTAACTCTGCATCCAGAGCGCCCTCGCCTACTTGAAGCGCTTCTCGCCGGGCACCCGCAATGTGACTGAAGTACTGGCACCCGCCCAATGCTTGCTGGTAAAGAATGGCCTGGTCGGCCTCAAACATGGCACAGGCAGCCCCCAGATACGACCAAATCTGTGCATTGAGCCCACCCGATGGCTCATAGGCAAGACGCAATAATAATCGCAGCCTGTCGCTGAACGAATATAGCGACATGCGCTGCCAGGGCGCCGCCGTTAATGCCTGTATCGATTCCGCAGAAGAAATGACCTTTTCCCCCAATCACCCCAAGACGTTTAGGGACATTAATGTCCTCTATTGTGGCCGTCTAACTTATTTCTTATAGCTATTTATCGCCAGTTCCCAGAGCGCCAGCAGGTGGCAATAAGCGACAATAATTTCATTTGCACGGGTTTTAACGCCCAATCGACACTGGTGTGCAATTTACAACTTAATATAATCGTTAGTTATAAGAAATGCCAGTTGTTGTTCTTTATGGCACAAAAAAGCCCGCCAAGGCGGGCTTATCCCATTCGGAAATCCAGAGACGCAAAAGGCGAACGTTCTTACACATCAGCCCTTCGAGATACAGAGGATTACTCTGCCAACAGCTCCGCGATAACGTCGTGATGGTTCGAGGTTTTGAACTTGTCCACAATATGGCTGAGCTTGCCTGCTTCATCCACCACAAAACTGGTGCGGATCAACCCCATAAATTCCCGTCCCATGAATTTTTTCATACCCCAAACACCATACTTGTCGGCAATCTTATGATCTTCATCGGACAACAAGTCAAAATTCAGCTGGTGCTTATCTACAAACTTCTGCAGCTTTTCTACCGGGTCAGGGCTTAGCCCCAACACAACGGTATTAGCATCTGCCAACATTTGCTGGCTATCCCGCATTCCACAAGCCTGTGTGGTACAGCCTGGTGTCAACGCTTTGGGATAAAAGAACAACACCACTTTCTTGCCTCGGAAATCCTTCAGGCTGACTTTCTCGCCCTTGTGGTTTTTCAGGCTGAATGCCGGCGCCAGATTGCCAATTTTCGGGTATGACATGGAAACTCCTTGTGACTGAAGCTGAAAATTGTAGCAGACATAAAAAAGGCGCGATAACGCGCCCTTTTAAACCATCAGCGGGTGCCTATCAAGGCAGCAGCGCTTTCACAGCGTCACGCTCTTCCTGCAACTCTTTTTCGGTTGCCAGCATCTTGGCCTTGGAGAACTCGTTGATCGAAACGCCCTGAACTATTTCCCAATCGCCGTTTTTGCAGACGCAGGGGAAAGAGTAGATCAGGCCTTTTTCAATGCCATAAGAACCATCGCTGTAAACACCCATGCTCACCCAATCACCTTCAGTGGTGCCCAGGGCCCAATCGCGCATATGGAAAATAGCGGCGTTGGCGGCAGAGGCGGCGGAAGAGGCGCCACGTGCTTTGATGATGGCAGCGCCACGCTGTTGTACCACAGGAATAAATTCGTTTTCGTACCAGCTCTGCTCAATCAGACCCATGGCGTCAGCGCCATCAACGGTGGCCTGATGCAGATCCGGATACTGGGTAGACGAGTGGTTACCCCAGATAGTGAGTTTTTTCACATCGTTGATGGTTTTACCGGTTTTTTGGGCAATTTGCGTCTGGGCACGGTTGTGATCCAAACGTGTCATCGCGGTAAACTGACGCGGGTCGATGTCAGGGGCATTGCGCTGAGCAATCAGTGCATTGGTATTGGCGGGGTTACCCACCACCAGAACCTTGATGTTTTTGTTGGCATGGTCGTTAATCGCCTTGCCTTGGACGGAAAAAATCGCCGCGTTGGCTTCCAGCAGGTCCTTGCGCTCCATACCTGGGCCACGTGGACGGGCACCGACCAACAGTGCGTAATCAGTATCTTTAAAAGCCACATTGGCGTCATCAGTGCACACCATGCCCGCCAGCAATGGGAAAGCACAATCGTCCAACTCCATCGCCACACCCTTCAGTGCTTCCAGGGCCGGGGTGATTTCCAGCATCTGCAGGATCACGGGCTGATCTTTGCCGAGCATTTCGCCGGCTGCAATGCGGAACAGGAGGGAGTAGCTGATCTGACCAGCGGCGCCGGTCACGGTAACTCGTACAGGTGCTTTCACGATGTATCTCCGTATCGTTGGTTCTTGTGCCTAATAAGCGGCGCACATTATAGGCGCTTGGGGGGAAAATTCACCTTAAACTGGCTGAATACCCCTATTTACAAAAAGAATACCCTTTATTCTTCCCATGTATATGACTGATGGTTACTCAGGCCTGCTGGTAGCGCGCCGCCAGTGCTTTGTATAACGCATCGGCAAAATCCGGCGCATTAGCGTCCAACCCGGCGACCGCTTCAACCAGATGCTCATTATCCTCTCTGCCAGACCAAAGCTTTTTATAACTGCCATCCTTGTAGCCATGATCCTGCCGGAAGAAGTTAAGCACGTTTTTTCCCACATAGCCGGTATACAAGCTTTCAAAATCCAGTCCGCTGGCGTTCATCAGGGCCGCAAACCCCTCGACGCTGAACTTGCGGGTGTTAAGCGTGGCGCCCGCAAAGGCTTCTACAGCCAATCTGAATTGCTCTTCGCTGCCTTGGGCGCTGCCCAACCCCGCCAGCCCCTGCACCAGATCTTCCAGCAGTGCCTCGCGCGATTTTTCGTCAACCAGTAGCTGACTAAGGCCAAAGTGCCAGATGTCTATCAATTCCAGTTGCACCTGCGCCAGATCTGGCGCCTGCTTTTTCCACCACTTCCAGCCGAAATGATCCAACAACTCAGCGCATTCCACCCAAATTGCCCGATACCACGCAAATCCCTGTGTTCGCCATTGTTCGTTTACTTTGGTGTTCATGCTGTCCTGAAGATCAAGCATGGTGCTCAGTTGCTGACGCATTATGTCTCCCTATACCGTGCGCTCGGCGCGGTTGAATAATCGGTAAAAATTTTCTGTGGTCTTTTGAGCGAAGGCCTCAAAACTCAGGCGTTTCAAATCGGCAAGAAACTCCGCGACTTCGCGAACATATTGCGGCTCATTGGGCTTGCCTCGAAATGGCACCGGCGCCAGATAAGGCGAATCGGTTTCCACCAGTAACCGGTCCATCGGGACGTACTCTGCCACCTCCCGTAATGCATCGGCATTGCGGAAGGTCACAATGCCCGACAATGAAATGTAATAGCCCATATCCATCGCGGACCGGGCCATAGCAACATCCTCGGTAAAGCAATGCAATACGCCGGCACTGTCGTGACGTCCGTATTGTTCGATCAGATCCAAAGTATCTTTACGTGCATCGCGCGTATGCACCACAACGGGCAAACCGGCTTGCCCGGCTACGTCCAGGTGCATGGCAAAGCTTTCGCGCTGTATCGCTTTGGTGTCTTCGGTGTAATAATAATCGAGACCGGTTTCTCCAACCGCCACCACATGGGGCCTGCGCGTCAGCGCCAACAATTGCTCGCGGGTGATTGCACCCTCCTCCACATCCAACGGGTGTGCCCCCACAGACGCCGATACTTGAGGGTATTGCCCGGCAATCGACAATACGGCCTCCACGTTCTGGCTGGAGATGGCAATACACAACAAATGCGAAACACCGCGCTCTGCTGCCGCTTCAATAGCCTGGGCCAAACTCCGGTCGCCCAGCTTCAGGCGATCGAGGTGGCAATGAGAGTCCACTAACACAGGAACATCCTCTCGGTATTTTTGGGGTGATCTTTCTCGCGCACACAAAAAAGGCCAGCATGCTGGCCTTTGGCGCGCGAACAAAGCATTTTACATGGTATGGGTTGGTCTGTCCGAGGTCAGAGAACCCGCCAAGTAGGTCTCGATTTTGCTGACGGCCATGTTGTCCTGATCGTTGAACTGGACACCAATGCCAGACGCCCTTGTCCCCTGCGCACCTTTAGGCGTGACCCACACGACTTTACCGGCCACCGGAATTTTTTCACCTTCATCCAGCAAACTCAGCAACATGAACACTTCGTCGCCAAGCTTGTACGCGCGTGTTGTGGGGATAAACAGGCCGCCATTCTTCACAAAGGGCATGTAGCTCGCATACAACACCGCCTTGTCCCGGATGTTCAGGTTCAGGATTCCGTTACGGGCGCCGCCAATTGCTGCCATGTGACTGTCCTTATTGGGTCAATAGTGCAAGTCTAGTGGTAATTGCCGTCAACTGTCTAGCGCAGCCCGGCACGACACAGTGCCTGCCAATCCAGCGCCAGCTCCTCCAGCAATAGCTGCGCGTTGGGATTGGCGCCACTGGTCAATGCCCTCCGCGCACGCGCCAGTTTGTCATAGTAGCGATGGATATGAGGTACCGCCGCGGCCCCAAGCCGTTCACCGGGAATATCGGCGTCGCCAATGCCCAGCTGTAATTTACGCAACAGGGCGCTTAGCCAGTATTGCAGCCACTGCAGCATTTGCTGATGGTCCATACCGAGCCATTGACCCGCTACGTCCAGCGCAGTTACCTCCCCCGCTGTCAACGACCGCATCAGCGCCATTAATGCGGCATGTTGCTCCAGCCGGTCATCATCTAACAGATCCCGCGCCTTAAGAGGGGCTCCGCCTGCCAAGCGCAACAGCGCTTGGGCATCTGCCCTACCCGTGCATTGAGGCTCAAGCCAGGGTAAGACCTTATCTTCCGCCGGCTCAGGCAGCAGCAACATCCGGCAGCGACTTTTTATGGTGGAGAGCAGTGCACTGGGTTGATGGCTGACCAGAATAATGTGGGCGTTGCCAGCCGGTTCTTCCAGATTTTTGAGCAACGCGTTAGCCGATGCGGTATTCATCGCTTCGGCGGGCTGGATGACTACCACCTTGCGACCACCCTGCTGGGCAGTTTGACTTAAAAAGTGATTAACCTGCCGGACCGGATCAATACGGATGGCTTTGCCCGGGGATTCAGGCTCGACCAATAACAGATCCGGGTGGGTATGGGCTTTCAGCAACAGGCAGGATTTACATTTACCGCAAGCGCTGAAGGCAGCCTGAGTCTGACATATGAGCCGGTGCGCCAGCACCATGGCCAGCTGGGACTTGCCCACTCCCGCCCCTCCGGCGAGGAGGAGCGCATGGTGCAGCCGGTCCGCTTGCAACGCGCTGTGCAGATGCTCCCATTCGGCGGCTTGCCAGGGCAACGGACTCAAATCAACGGGGTAGTCTTCCAGCGCCATTGGTATCTGCTTGTCTGTTCATCAAGGGGGTATTTTGCCATACTCGCGGCTCGCGAGGTAAACCATGCACCACACCCAGTTTCCACATCCCTGGCAGCCAGAACCCTTATTTCTGGACGAACACATCATCGCAGTGAACAAACCCGCCAATATGCTGAGCGTTCCGGGCAAGGGGCCAGACAAGCAGGATTGTCTGGTTGCCAGAGTGAGCGCTGTATACCCGGATTCACTCACAATTCACCGGCTCGATTACGCGACCTCGGGCGTTATTTTACTGGCGCGCAATACAGTCGCCCATCGGGCAATGAGCCGGCTGTTCGAAACCCGCAACATCGAAAAACGCTATGTCGCGGTGGTGGCAGGCCTGGTTGCACAGGAAACCGGAGAAATCAATCAACCGCTGATATGCGATTGGCCCAACCGTCCGCTGCAGAAGGTGGATCACGCGCAAGGGAAACCGGCCACTACCCGTTACCAAAGGATTGATATCAATCCCCATGTGCCCTGCTCCCGGCTTGCACTGACACCCATTACCGGCCGTTCGCATCAATTACGCGTACACCTGCAGTGGTTAGGGCATCCGATTCTGGGGGACGAGTTTTATGCACCTTCAGAAATCAGACAGTTATCGAGACGCTTGCTGCTGCATGCCGAGCGCGTGGCGTTTACCCACCCAATTACCGGTGCAGCAATAGCGATTGAATGCCCTGCTGAATTCTGAACCGGGCACGGTGATTCAACGGGCCAGTAATTGATCGAGCACAGCAGCCAGCTCGGCCTGAACCTGCTCGAGCGACTGACCTGCATCCACCACCCGAAAGCGATGAGGTTCCGCCTGTGCCCGCGACAGATAACATTGCCTGACACGCTCAAAAAACGCCTGCGCTTCCGTTTCAAACCGATCCAGAGCGCCCCGTCGACCGGCGCGCGCAAGCCCTGCAGACACATCGATATCCAGCAACAAAGTGCAATCGGGCCGTAGCGGTCCTTGCACAACCTGCTCTAGCTGGGCAATCAACGACACATCCAGCCCTCTGCCTGCACCTTGATACGCATAAGTTGCATCGGTAAACCGATCGCAAAGTACCCAGTTCCCTTCGGCTAACGCCGGGCAAATGACCTGATTGAAATGCTGCGCACGGGCGGCAAATACCAACAGGAGTTCGGCAGTGCTATCCACCGTTTCATCGCGCTGGGCCAACAATAATTCGCGAATATTTTCGGCCAACGGGGTGCCACCGGGTTCACGGGTTCGCAATACGTTTATACCCCGTGCTTCAAGGTATTGTTGAACAAACGCCATATTGGTGGTTTTACCCACGCCTTCGGTGCCTTCAACAGTAACAAATAAACCGGACTTCACTGAAACTCCTTTACGGATTTTTTGGAACCGAACGGTAGTCGGCCTTGCGCTTTAACTGGTAGTTTTTTACTGCGCGATTATGTTCTTCAAGCGTATCGGAAAACTGGTGATAACCATCACCTTTAGCGACAAAATACAAACTGCTGCCTGCATCTGGATGCAACGCCGCGTAAAGTGATCGGGCGCCGGCCAGCGCGATAGGTGTTGGCGGCAGCCCTTTAATAACATAGGTGTTGTAGGGTGTCGCGGTCTGCAAATCTTTTTTGCGTAAATTACCCTGATAGCGGCTTCCCATCCCATAGATAACGGTGGGGTCTGTCTGCAGCCGCATATTTTTTTTCAGCCGCCGGACAAAAACGCCGGCAATTTCTTCGCGCTCTGCATCAATGGCGGTTTCTTTTTCCACAATCGACGCCATAATCAATGCCTCATAGGGCGACTGATAAGGCAGATCCGGCGCGCGGTCTTCCCATAACTGGTCCAACAGGGTCGCCTGTTTGTTGTGAGCCTGTACCAGAATATTCACATCCGAATCACCGCGCTGGTAGTGATAAGTATCCGGAAAAAACCAACCTTCCGGATGTGCCGCCCACTCCATCCCGAGCAGCTGTCGCTGTGCCTGCCAGCTGAGCCCCGATAATTTTATCTGCAGATAATCCAGGCTTTGCAAATAATCGAGCGTTTGCGCATAGGTCCATCCCTCGAGAATCTGTGCACGGTATTGCACTACATCGCCGGCAATCAGCTTTTCCAGTAACGCCAATCGGGACAGCGCCGGCTCAATTTCATATTCTCCCGCCTTGATCGCAGTGCGGCCGTTCAGGCGTGCATAGATCAACCAGAGCTTCGCCTCCAGAACACCCTGCGCTTCCAGTCGGTTGGCCAATGCGATAAGGGATTGTCCGGCGGGCACCTGGATAGTGGCCTCCTGTTTCAGACCGAGTGGCTGAGTGATCCACCACTGCAGGTAAAAATGTCCTGCCATAACGAGGACAAAACCCACCACCACTAACGATGCCAGCCATCGCTTAATCACTTAGCTTTGCTCCTTTGCGTCGAATACACCGCTTGCGTGCTGCACCAACGCCTGCATTAAATCGTGCTGTCCGAAAGCCACCGCCCGGCCACGCAGATTAACACTGTGGATTGGCAGCACACCATAGTTACTGTTGACCAGTGCCGCTGCCTGCATTGTCTCGAGCGCACCAACGCTAACCGGGGCAATAGTGAGAGCCGGGACATTTGCCAACAACCACTCACGCATAACCCCTGCAACGCCACAGGATTCTACCGGCGGTGTGACCAGTTGATCATTGATCACACACACCAGATTGGCACTGGTGGCTTCTACCAGATTGCCCTGACTATCGGCCACCAACCCCTCAAACACATCGGCACCCAACTCCGCTGCGGCGGCAATTTGTTCAAGCCGATTACAGTGCTTCAAGCCACCGAACATTGTGGGCATCAGACGGGTATTACACAGCGCAACGATCACATTGTCAGGTCTGACAAAGTGCCGTGCAAACCATTGGATAATACGGGTAGGCGCAATCTCCGCAGGGGGCCGGTAACCTCTTGGCCCTTCTCCACCGGTCACGGTAATGCGTACCGTCGCGTCCACTGAACAAAAAGGCGGCCGGTTCAACAGTTGCAGAAACTCCGTTTCGATCTGGACTTGAGCTAACCCAGCGTCGTGGCCACTGTGCAGTCCCAATGCCTGCATACCTTTAACCAACCGCGCCAGGTGCAAGGACCACAGCGGCGCGTACCCCTTAACGACACGGACGGTTTCAAACAACCCCTGGCCGTACAGCAAGCCCCGATCAAGAACAGACACAGCAGAGGCTGGCGCGCCATTAATGAGCGTAAATTGCTGCAATGCCGGCCTCCAGATGAAGTTGACAGGTGTTTAGCGATGAACAAAGTATGTCAGACACGCTATAACAAGGTGTATTAAGAGACAAGGCCTGCCCAGAATGCAGGCAATTCCGAATATGGCAACCACAGCGGGAAAACAGCGCGGCGGGCATGCCCGCCGCGCAATTGCTAAACGCGCTTAAATACCAGCGTGCCGTTGGTGCCACCGAAACCAAAGGAATTGGACAGGCTGACCTCGATGGGCATTTCCTGTGCGGTGTGCGGCACAAGATTTATGTCACAACCATCGCTGGGATTATCGAGGTTGATTGTGGGTGGCGCCACCTGATCGCGGATCGCCAGAACACTGAAGATCGCCTCAACGGCACCGGCTGCACCCAGCAAGTGACCAATCATGGATTTAGTGGAACTAACGGCCACCTTGTCCTGCGCGGCGCCCATCACCGACTTCACCGCCATACACTCGGCGATATCACCGGCCGGTGTCGACGTACCGTGCGCATTGATGTATTGAATCGCATCGGCGTTGAGGCCGGCGTCTTTGAGCGCATTGCGCATAGACATGGCAGCACCCGCGCCGTTCTCGGGTGGCGAGGTCATATGGTAAGCATCACCGCTCATACCAAAACCGATCAGCTCTGCATAGATCTTGGCGCCCCGTGCCTTCGCGTGCTCGTACTCTTCCAGCACCAACACACCGGCACCGTCGCCGAGCACAAAACCATCGCGATCGCGATCCCATGGCCGGCTTGCGCGCACTGGGTCATCATTGCGGGTAGACAGCGCCCGCGCGGCGGCAAAACCACCCAAACCAACCGGCGTGGTGGCCATTTCGGCGCCACCGGCCAGCATAACATCGGCTTCACCGTATTGAATGGAGCGGGCGGCCAGACCAATCGCATGAGTACCGGTGGTACAAGCGGTGACTACCGCCAGATTGGGACCTTTAAAACCGTATTTGATACTCAGGTTACCCGCAATCATGTTGATGATAGCGCCAGGTACAAAAAACGGAGATATACGCCGCGGGCCCTTTTCCTGGATGGTCAATGCGCCATCGGCAATAGAACCAATGCCGCCAATGCCGGAGCCGATAACCGCGCCGATGCGCTCAGCATTTTCATCCGTCACCTCAATGCCGGCATCTGCCCAGGCCTGAATACCGGCGACCATACCGTACTGAATAAATGGGTCCATTTTGCGCGCGTCTTTCACGGGCAAATAGGGCTCAACATCAAAATTTTTTACCGACGCACTGAAGTGCGTGCTGAAGGCGGCGGTGTCAAAGGTGGTAATGGGTGCAACGCCACTTTTGCCTGCCAGGATGGCAGACCAGGTTTCAGATACCGTGTTACCTACCGGTGACACCATACCCATGCCCGTCACTACTACTCGTCTACGCGACACAATGAAGTCTCCAATCAGACGGCAGCGCCGCCGTTATGACAATCCATAAAACAAAAGCCGTACTATCGCGAAATAGTAACGGCTTTTGCGAACCAGAAGTTCTTAACGTTGATTACGCGAGGTGCTCGTTGATGTAATCGATCGCCAGTTGAACAGTGGTGATTTTCTCTGCTTCTTCATCAGGAATTTCAGTTTCGAATTCCTCTTCCAGAGCCATAACCAGCTCTACGGTATCCAGAGAATCTGCGCCCAGATCTTCAACGAAAGAAGCGTCGTTTTTAACTTCTTCTTCTTTTACACCCAGCTGCTCGGCAACAATCTTTTTTACGCGCTCTTCAATGCTGCTCATAATCGTATTCAACTCCTAGTTGGTAAAATCGGTTAAACCGCTGTCGTACATCTGACATCGGACAAATGTTCTGGTGCTACGGCCAACACGGGTCGGCATTTTACATCTATTTTTGAACCGTTGTAACGCAAACCGGCCAAAAAAATACTCAAACACCAATTAACTCAATAAAAACAATAGCTTACATAGCTTACGCCATGTACATTCCACCGTTTACATGAATCGTTTCGCCAGTGATATACGCGGCGGCATCACTGGCCAAAAAGGCCACTACAGAAGCAATTTCCTCTGGCTGGCCCAGGCGTGCCAGCGGAATATTGGCCAGCATCATTTCTTTCTGACTGTCGGACAGCTCTTTGGTCATATCTGTATCAATAAAACCAGGCGCTACCGTGTTGACCGTGATATTGCGCGACCCCACTTCCTTCGCCAAGGCACGGGCAAAACCACCCACACCCGCTTTGGTGGCCGCATAATTGGATTGACCCGCGTTGCCCATCGCACCCACGACCGAGCTGATATTGATGATGCGCCCCCAGCGCGCTTTCATCATACCGCGCAAACAACCTTTACTCAGGCGATAGATTGCACTCAGATTGGTATTGATCACATCAAACCACTCGTCGTCGCCCATGCGCATCAACAGGTTATCTTTGGTGATACCTGCATTATTAACCAGCACCTGGGGTGCGCCATACTTTTCGCCCACGGCTGCCAACAGCGCAGCAACGGAGTCGGCATCGGTGACATTCAACACCATCCCCTCGCCTTTCAGGCCCTTTTCCGCAAGGCGGGCAGAAATGGCGGCAGCGCCTTTTTCACTGGTGGCCGTACCGATAACTGTAGCGCCGTTTGCACCCAGCTGATCAGCAATTGCGGCACCAATACCCCGACTGGCACCAGTTACCAATGCAATTTTGTTTTCCATAGCAGTATCCTCTCTGGGCAGCATTAAACTTCGGCCGCCAATGCTTTTTCAAATTCGGCGACAGAGCCCGTTGTCGTCGCCGATAAACTTTTATCAATGCGCTTGGCCAGACCAGCCAACACGGCACCAGGCCCGCACTCCACGAGCTGTGTCACGCCAGCGGCAGCCAACGCCTCGACACAGGCAACCCACCCTACCGGGCTGTAAATCTGCTCAATCATCAAGGCCTTGATTTTGGCCGGGTCCGCTTCAGTTTTTGCGTGGACATTGTGCACAACGGGTATCTGTGGCGCGGTGAAGGTTGTGGCTTCAATCTGAGCGGCCAGCTTATCGGCTGCCGGTCGCATTAAACTGGTGTGGAATGGCGCACTCACCGGCAAAGGCAGCGCGCGCTTGGCGCCCGCATCCTTACACAGCGCCATCGCTGCTTCTACTGCCGGCGCCTGACCCGCGATCACCACCTGACCGGGCGAGTTAAAATTCACCGCTGACACCACGCCTTGTGCGGACGCCTGCTCACAGGCAGCGACAATGGCTGCATCGTCCAAACCAATGATTGCCGCCATGGCGCCTTCCCCGGCCGGCACCGCGGCCTGCATAAACGCGCCACGCTGCTGTACCAATTTAACGGCATCTTCAAACGCCACCACGCCGGCACACACCAACGCAGACCACTCACCCAGGCTGTGTCCCGCTAACAGGCTGGGTGCTGCACCCTGTTTTTCCTGCCACAGACGCCAAAGGGCAACACTGGCAGTGAGCAATAAAGGCTGGGTCCGCTCAGTGAGGTTGATATCTTCCTGGCTGCCATTTTGTACAAGGTCCCACAAGTCATAGCCGAGCACACCCGATGCCTGGGCAAAGGTTTGCTCGATAACGGGGTTTTGCTCCGCCAGATCGGCCAGCATGCCGATTTTCTGGGAGCCCTGACCGGGAAATACAAATGCGAGATGCGGGTTAGCCATAGGTATATTCTCTTCTTTATTTAATCTGGTCAGCGAGGGGATCTGCAACCGGATTAGGGGAATCGGGGTTTGAAAAATGCTGCGCCAATGCGGTACTGAATCCACTCTCGGCCTGCGCGATAGCCACCGACAGGGCATTGGCAAACGCCGCCGCATCCGCACCACCATGGCTCTTTATCAGCTGACCAGACAGTCCCAAAAAACTGGCGCCATTATAGCGGGCGGGATCAAACCGTGTTCGCCATTTTAGTAAAACAGGTTTGGCTAACTGGCCAACTAATTTGCCGTACCAACTGCCGGAAAAAGCGGCCTTTAACTGCTCAATCAGAAACAACGCGGCACCCTCGCTGGCCTTGAGCGCAATATTGCCGGTAAAGCCGTCAGTCACCACCACATCCACATTGCCGTCGAGCAATTGGTTGGCCTCAATAAAGCCCTGAAAGTGTATCTGCGGCTCTGCGGACAAGGCCGCTGCGGCGGCGCGAATGGATTCACCGCCTTTATTTGACTCGAGCCCGATATTCAACAGAGCCACTGACGGCGCCTCGGCAGGCGACAATACACTGGCCATGCGGGCAAACTGACACAGCTGGGCCGGTGACACATCCACATTGGCACCCAGATCCAATACCAGGGTATGTCCCTTGCGCGTGGGCCAACGCTGACAAATGGCCGGTCGTTCGATGCCGGGCAGCATACCCAGCAATCGTTTACCCGCCACCATTAAGGCACCGGTATTGCCACCGCTCACACACGCATCAGCCTGACCAAGCGAAACGGATTCAACTGCCCGCCAAAGGCTGGCGCTTTTATGACGCAGTATATCTGTGGGCTTCAGGTCAGAATCAATCGACGCACAATCAGATACCAGCTGCACACGCACATGGGAACGCAACTGATCAGGCAACAGCGGCAAGGCGTCTGGAGTGAAAAAAATTGTGAAAAAAAGCTGAGGATGCTGTGCCAAAGAGATTTCACAGGCACGAAAAACAGCGCGGGGACCTAAGTCCCCGCCCATAGCGTCTACGGCAATTCGTAGCTTGGTCAAGCGCGAAAATTTATTCGTCGCTGCCAGTGTCGATCACTTTCTTACCACGGTAGAAACCATCGGCAGTCACGTGATGACGACGATGCTTTTCACCGCTGGTTGGGTCGATGGACAGGGTTGGGCCTGTCAGCGCATCGTGGGAACGACGCATATCGCGACGGGAACGAGACTTTTTGTTTTGCTGTACAGCCATGATAGCTCCTACTTACCAAATGGACTGAAGCCGGGGCGCCTCGTTATTTCGGCGAGCCCTTAAGTTGCTCCAGCACTTTAAACGGGTTGTTTGATGTATCTTCGCTCTGCTCCGGCTCAACTTCGCCAGCTTGCAGCATTGATGCATCGATACACTTCTCTTCGTGATAGGCCACCATTGGCAAGGCCAATAACAGCTCCTCTTCAATTGCCTGATAAAGATCCGCAACACCCTCATCAAGAATCCAGGGATCCAGACTTTTGGGCAGATTTTTTGCCTGATCTTCATTCCACACCACGGCAAGCGCGATGGGGGCAATCAATTCGTACTGCGTTGGCTGCAAGCAGCGCTGACACATCACAGACACCTCTGCTCTGGCCTCGCCCACCAGGGTTTTCGCGCCCTGCTGATCCCGGCCAAAATCGAGGTGCACCTCAATTTCCTTCGCACCACCTTCTACTGCCTCCGCCAGGCGGGGCATGTCAGTCAGCAGTACATAACCAGACAGACTAACCCCCTTCTGCGCGAATTTTCGCGGATCAACCAGCCTTGGCAGGCTCTGTTTTGAGGGGGCATCTGACATAAGCGCGCAATTCTAGGGATATGGCCTATAGCTGTCAAAGGGAAAAAACGGTTTTTTTCAGTAAAATCGGGGGTTTAAGGGCTGTTCAGGCTCATTGGCCGGGCAAATACTGCCATCCACACCCAACCCGTGTGCACAGTCCCTCAACAGCGCCTATTATAGAGCCCTTTTCCAGACCCATTAAAACTCCATGCCCAACAGTACCAACCCGCCCCTGATTCTGGCCTCCAGCTCACCCTATCGCAGGGAATTGCTGGCCCGCCTGCAACTGGCCTTCGATTGCCACAGCCCCGACATTGACGAAACACCGGAACCCGGGGAAACAGCCACCGCCCTGGCCGGCCGGTTGGCCAGGACAAAAGCCCACGCCACCGCCAAGCACTACCCCTACGCATTGATTATCGGCTCCGATCAGGTGGCAGAATGCGAGGGCCGGCTACTGGGTAAGCCGGGCGATGCCGCCACCGCTCGTGAACAATTGCAGTTTTGCCGCGGTAAATCGGTCACCTTCCACACCGGACTTTGCCTGTACAACGCCCACCAACAACGCTTTGCCTGCCAAGTGGTGGAATACCGCGTGGAATTCCTGCCTCTGAGCGACGAGCAGATTGCCTACTATATTGACGCCGAAAGCCCACTGGATTGCGCCGGGTCCTTTAAATGCGAGGGGCTGGGCACCGCCTTGTTTGTACGACACCAGGGCTCAGACCCCACGGCACTGGTGGGCTTACCGCTCATTGCTCTGTGCGCATTGCTCAGGGCCGAGGGTGTTGATCCGCTGTCAGCCAATCCCTGAGCTCGACAAACCGATCCATACACAACACTGGCTCATAGGGTCTTAGCCTGTCGATATGATGGGCGCCGTAGCTCACCGCAGCCCGATGCATGCCGATTGCGCGGGCCATCGCCATATCGTACTCGGTATCCCCTACCATCAATGCCGACCTGGGGCCTTCGCCAAAATACGCCAACAACTCCTGCAACATCAGCGGTTCAGGCTTGGAAGCCGTTTCATCGGCACAGCGCGTGGCATCAAAATAGTCCTGCCAGCCATGCGCCGCCAGCACGCGATCCAAACCACGGCGGCTTTTACCGGTTGCCACCGCCAGCCGATAGCCCTGGCGCTTGAGCTGATCCAGCACCTGCTCCACGCCAGGATAAAAAGGCGACAACTGTTCCTGATCGTCGAGAAAATCGCGGGAATACTGCTCGGTCAGCCGGCGCGTATCAGCGTCACTCAAACCGGGAAACAAGCGGGCCATGGCGACCGGTAGCGCCAACCCGATGATATCCTTCGCCGCCTCATCACCTGGCGCTTCAATGCCGAGCTTATTCGCCGCCGTCTGGATGCAGCGCACGATTTTCCCGGTCGAGTCGCTCAAGGTGCCGTCCCAATCAAATATCAGCAGCACAGGGCCTCCACAAGCTGTTGCATATCCACTGGCAAGGGCGCGATCAACGTTTGAACACTATCACTTTCCGGATGCTTGAATACCAGCTCTGCCGCGTGCAGACACAAACGTTTGAGCCCGAGCGGCTTCAGCCGGCTGTTGACGGAATCGATGCCATACTTCTCGTCCCCCAGCAGGGGGCAGCCGGCGATTCGGGCATGCACCCTTATCTGATGGGTTCGGCCGGTCACGGGCCTGGCCTGAACCAGCGTAGCGCCACGCAACACCTGAACGACAGAGAACTCTGTCCGACTTGGCTTGCCCTCATCCGACACTTTGACCAGACGATCACCATTGGGCAACTCGGTGCGCAGCAGTGGCGCATCAATGCGGCTTTTTTCCAACGGCCATTGGCCATCCACCAGCGCAAGGTAGGTCTTCAGCACACCTTTGAGCGACAGGTTCTCTGATTTTTCCCGGAATTGCGCCTGCAAATGCTTGAGCGCAGTGCGTTTTTTGGCCACCAGAATGACGCCGCTGGTCTCCCGGTCAAGCCGATGCACGAGTTCGAGAAATCGGCAATCCGGTCGCATCTGACGCAAACCTTCAATCAAGCCGAGCTGCACTCCGCTACCGCCATGCACCGCCAGCCCGGGCGGCTTGTTGACCGCCATCAGCCACTCATCTTCATAAAGAATGGCCTGCTCCAGCTTATCCGCTAACGCCGAGCCAATGGGCACCTGATCACCGGCTTGCGCCAACCGGATGGGCGGCACCCGGACCAGGTCGCCCGCTGCCAACTTATATTCCGGCTTGACCCTGCCTTTATTGACCCTTACCTCTCCTTTACGTAAAAGGCGGTATAAACGGGACTTTGGCAGCCCTTTAAGCCTTGCCAGCAGGAAGTTATCCACCCGCTGCCCGGCAAAATCCGGCTCAACGGTAAAAAATTGTACCTGGTGAAAATCCTGCATCATGCCCCTAACCCCATCTGAGGCCGCCATTCTACCCGCTCGCAGCTTGTTTTTCTTTCTAATTGAAGGGCTTAGGGAAGCTTGCTATAGTTCAGCCCGCTGGATGGGCTGGTTTCCGGGCATTGCGAGTTAGGCAAGCCTTGAGGAAATACCGCCAACCAGCCGGCAAGCCGCCGCCATCCCTGCGCGCCTGACCCCGAATGGGCAGCCGGCACGGACGCTCGGCAAGCCGATGTTACCCAATAAACGGAGAAGATTTGCCAGAGCAATTAGCCGGCAACCAACTCCACAGTGACAACGCGCGCGAACAGACGCGCTTTGTACTGGACTGAATGTTTAGAACTCACTCTCTGCCGCCAGGGATGATCGCTCACTCAGCATGCCGCAGCCAGTTGCTGCCCCGTGATGAAAGCCCCCTGTGCCGCAGCGTCAGCAACCGAACTGACAAACCATGTCTGCCAAAAAGCAGACCAATAAAAGACCTGCCGGGTTAACTCGGTACAGGAAATGAGTTTTGAAGAGAGCCGCGACAGACAATCAGGCATGCATCACATCGCACAAGGCGCGATGGGCAGGCCTGCATCTGACTGTTGCACTCTTTGCGACAGCCATTCGCTGCGCAACATAAACACAGCCAGACACAGCAAAACTGCTCGCTGCGCCCTGTAAATTAGGCACAGCATGAAAAGAATGCTCATCAACGCAACTCAACCCGAAGAGTTGCGCGTCGCGCTCGTAGACGGCCAATGGCTGTACGATCTCGACATCGAAAACCGCAATCGCGAACAGAAAAAAGCCAATATCTACAAAGGAAAAATTACCCGGATCGAGCCCAGCCTCGAAGCGGCATTTGTGGACTATGGTGCTGAACGTCACGGTTTTTTACCCCTGAAGGAAATATCCCGTGAATACTTTGGCAAATCACCCAAAGAGCTCGACGGCCGCGCAAAGATCAAAGATCTGCTGAAAGAAGGCCAGGAAGTCATTGTCCAGGTCGACAAGGAAGAACGCGGCAACAAAGGCGCCGCACTCACTACCTTTATTAGTCTGGCCGGCCGCTATCTGGTATTGATGCCAAACAACCCGCGCGCCGGTGGCATCTCGCGCCGCATTGAAGGCGAAGAACGCGCTGAACTGCGCGATGCGATCAATGGTCTGAACGTGCCCCAGGGCATGGGCATCATCGTCCGCACGGCGGGCATCGGCCGTAGCTCCGAAGAATTGCAGTGGGACCTGGACTGGCTGGTTCAACTGTGGGGCAACCTGTCAGACGCTGCATCCGGCAATAAGGCACCCGCCTTCCTGTTCCAGGAAAGTAATGTCATCATCCGCGCCATTCGCGACTACCTGCGTCAGGACGTGGGCGAAGTTATCGTGGATACACGCGAAGCCTATGACCTGGTCAGCACTTTCATCAACCAGGTAATGCCCAACTATCACAGCAAAATCAAGCTGTATGAAGACGACATTCCGTTGTTCAACCGCTATCAGGTTGAAAGCCAGATCGAAACCGCGTTTGAGCGCGAAGTGAAACTGCCTTCGGGCGGCTCCATTGTGATTGACCCCACAGAAGCCCTGGTTTCTATCGACATCAACTCCTCGCGCGCCACCAAAGGCGGCGACATCGAGGAAACCGCGCTGCAAACCAACCTGGAAGCAGCGACGGAAATCGCCCGTCAATTAAGGTTGCGCGATATCGGTGGTCTGGCTGTTATCGACTTTATCGATATGCAAAATGCCAAGAACCAGCGCGAGGTGGAAAACCGCATTCGCGAAGCACTGGAAATGGATCGCGCCCGTGTCCAGGTGGGCCGCATTTCAAAATTTGGCCTGCTGGAAATGTCCCGCCAGCGCCTGCGCCCATCCCTGGAAGAAACAATGTCCAAGGTATGCCCGCGCTGCTCTGGCCAAGGCACGATCCGCTCCACCAAATCACTGGCGCTGTCAATTTTGCGCCTGGTGGAAGAAGAAGCGCAAAAAGAGCGCAGCGCAGAAATCCGCGCCATTGTTCCGGTCAATGTTGCCACCTACTTGCTGAACGAAAAACGCAAAACCATCAGCAAAATCGAAGCGCGCAACAACATTCGCGTAACTGTTGTGCCGAAATCGGAGTTGCAAACACCGCACTTCGAAGTCCAGCGTCTGCGCGATGACGACGAAGGCACGTTCGAGACCAGTTACAAGATCCATACCCCGGCGGAAAAAACCGAAACCGATAACGACATGCAACCGGCCAAGCCCCTGCCACAAGCAGCGGTACAATTGGTTGCGCCGTCTCAACCAGCACCGGCCCCGGCGCCTAAACCCGGCCTGATTGCCCAGTGGATTGCGGCCATCATCGCCCTGTTTACACCCAAGCCAAAACCCAAAAAGACCAAAGCCCGGGATAACGACCGTCGTCGCCAGGGCCGTGGCCGCAACACCAACAATCGCCGTCGCGGTCGTAACAAAGGCGACCAAGAGACCGAAAACAAAAACGACAATAAAACCGACGCCAAGTCCGACAAGCCACGCAACAATCGCAACGACGATAGCGACGGCAATCAGGATGAACAGCGCGGTCGCCGTCGTCGTCGTCGCCGTCGTAACAACGACAATGACAACGCAGAGAGCAACAATCAGGAGAGCAACAACCAGGAACAATCGGTCGCTGCCAACGAAAACGAAGCTGACGACAACAACGGCAACTCGGAAGACAAGCCGCAGCGTCGCCCCAGCTCCCGTCGTGGACGCAATCAGGAGCGCCGTCGTGGCCGCCGCTCGGATCAGGTGGAGCAATTTGAGCAGCAATCCGATGATGAAATTTCGTCGGAGTCTACCGCCAGCACCGAGTCGCCTGTAAGAGAAACGCAGGAGAATAGCGAGCCACAGGAAAATCGCCGCCGCAATCGTCGAACGCCTAAACAGGAAAAACCTGACAACGGCGAAAGCAACGACACGGCAGAGCCGAAATCTGAAACCGCATCAACAGAAGAACGCAAGCCTGAACCGGCAACCCGCGAAGTATCACCTGAAGCGGAAGTAGTGCAGACTACGCCAGCAGAGCCGGTCGCCGCGATCGACGCAGCAGAGACCGAACCTGCCGCCAAGGCCCCTCTTACCGGGGAAGCTGAAGCAAAAGAAGTGATCGAAACACAGCCGCAGGCAACGCAAACCGCCGCTGCTACCGAACCGGACACTCAGCAATCCGCCGAGCAAACCGACGGTGACGCCAGGGTGGAATCTGCAGATGACAACACTGTCGTCCAACAGGACGAGGTTGACGCAGCAGAGACTGTTGAAGCAACCCCGGAAGCGCAACCTGCAAGTTATAGCCGTGCAACTAATGATCCGCGCGCTAACCCAAAACCGGTAAGCAGCGTGCAGATCACCACCGAGACACGCCCCAAATCCGGTGCCCGACCGCTCAACACGGCGCTGCCTGCTGCAGTTGAACGCACACCACGCGACTTGAGCCGCCCGGCCAACGATCCGCGTAACAAACGCCAGGCTTAAAACACCTGACTTGCTGAAAAGACCGGCCTTGAGCCGGTCTTTTTTTGTTTGCTCAAACACTACATTCATAACCCGGTATGGGCCGACGGATGAGCCAGCCAGCGGATTCAAGGCACCGCGCTGCGCTTTTTTCAGCCATACAGCGCGACGATTGATCAGTCTGCGAGTAAAGGGATTTTTTTCATAAAAAATAAATACTTACCGCTTGCCAACTGGCCGGCGGCCTGTATAATCTGCGCCTGCTACGGAAGGGTGGCAGAGTGGTCGAATGCACCGGTCTTGAAAACCGGCGATGTGCGAGCATCCGTGGGTTCAAATCCCACCCCTTCCGCCACTTCCCCCCCCTCGTATTACCAACCACCCCATTGATGCTTTTGGCTTGAAATTCAGCCGCTTAGCCCCAATTTACTCGCTAAATACCTTGCAAACGCCTGCGGCCTTTGTAAGATTGTGCTCATCAACTTGCCTTTCACGGAGATGACCATGCAAGAGCTTTACAACCAAACTGCGACGGCAGAAGCCCAGAGTGCAGAAGTCAGCAAAGTCCTGCGCAACACCTACATGTTGCTGGGTATGACCTTTGCTTTCAGCGCATTGATGGCCGTTGTGGCAATCGCACTGAGCGTGCCCTACCTGGGCTTGTGGATGTTGCTGCCCTATATTGCCTTTCTCTGGTTGACCGAGAAAAACAAGAACAGCGCGATGGGTCTCGTTTGGGTCTTCGCATTGACCGGCTGGCTGGGCTTTACCGCGGGCCCCATCGTGGGCATGGTATCCGCTACCGCGGGCATTCAACCTGTGCTGATGGCACTGGGCGGCACCGCGCTGATTTTCTTCGGTCTGTCCGGCTATGTACTGACCACCCGTAAAGACCTGTCCTTCATGGGCGGCTTCCTGATGGTGGGCTTACTGGTAGCGTTTGTGGCCGGTATCGCCAATGTGTTCCTGAATATCTCCGGCATGCACCTGGCTGTTTCTGCCATGTTCCTGCTACTGTCTTCCGGTGTTATTGCCTGGTACACCAGCGTAATCATTCATGGTGGCGAAACCAACTACATCTCCGCCACCGTGACCCTGTTCGTGGCGCTGTACAATATTTTCATGAGCTTGCTGAGCCTGATCATGAGCTTCGGCGGTGATGACTAACCCCCGCCGTTGATGATAAAAAGCCCCTGACGGGGCTTTTTTTATTTACACTGCAACTATGAAATACGCTCTGCTCATCAACGCATCACCATTCGGCCCGGGTCAACGCGCTGCGCTGGCTTTTGCACAAGCACTGCACCGCCGTGGACACAGCCTGACCCGCGTGTTTTTCTACGGCGAAGGCGTGCTGACTGCCAATCGGTTGCAACAACCGCCGCAGGGCGAAGTGCAGACATACCGCCAGTGGCAGGCGCTCGCCACCACAACCGGCTGCGAACTCGTCGTCTGCATTGCCGCCGCACTCCGGCGCGGCATTGTGGATCAACGCGAGGCCGAGCGCTACGAGCTGAGCGAACATAATCTGGCCGAAGGCTTCACATTGAGTGGGCTGGGCCAGCTGGTCGAGGCCGGTGTAGAAAACGACCGGCTGATCACCTTTGGTTAACACCATGCAGAAACCCTGGCTGTTTATTTTTACCCACTCCCCGTTTGACGGCCGCCAGGCTAAAGAAGGGCTGGACGTGTTGCTCGCCACCGCGGCCTTTGATCAGCCCATTCAACTGGTGTTCTGGGGTAACGGGGTCTACCAGTTACACAAGCACAACCAGCCGGAACAATTTGGTCTGGCACCCGTGAACAAGCAATTGGCCGCGCTACCCATGTACGGAGTAGACGAGATTTACGTGGATAACAGCAAACACCCTGTAGCAGAAAGTACGTTACCGGACGCCAGAGCCCTGGACAAAGACGGGCTCCAGGCGTTGATTCAATCCGCCCTGCAAGTATTGGTATTCTGACATGAGCCGGTTACACCTTCTCAGCCGCCCCCTGCCAGAGGCCTGCGCTCAAAACTGCCTCGATGCGTGCGCAACGGGCGACAGCGTTTTACTGCTGGGGCAGGCACTGCTGTCAGACGCCTTACCACTGCCCGCGGGTGTCAATGTTTACGCCCGCCAGGAGGAGCTTGACGCTTTCGATCCGGCACTGATTAAAACGGCCTGTGAGGCGGTCACCGACGACGTTTTTGTGGCGCTCACTGAAACTCACCAAAGTGTTGTGAGCTGGTACTGATGCAACCCGCCGCACTGGATAAAGACGGTTTTTTGCGCAATCTGTCGGATTGGGATGAGGCCGTGGCACAACAACTTGCCACCTCTGAAAGCATCGAGCTATCCGCCGCCCACTGGGAAATCATCCATTGCCTGCGGAAATTCTATGCTGAATTTGAATTATCTCCCGCAATGCGCCCACTGGTGAAATACGTGGCACAGGAACTGGGCCCTGAAAAAGGCAACAGCATTTACCTCATGCGTTTATTTCCGGGCAGCCCTGCCAAGATCGCGGCCCGCATTGCCGGCCTGCCCCGGCCAGAAAACTGCCTCTGATCACTCCCTTGCAGTCGACTTAGCCACCTATATGAATCAGCACTTCACGCTGCTGGCGGCCGTGACGATGCTCCCACAAATAAACCCCCTGCCAACTGCCCAACGCCAGCTGCCCATCAACAATCGGAATCCCGATCGATACGGCCGTCAGCATTGCTTTAATGTGCGCCGGCATGTCGTCCGGCCCCTCGAGGGTATGGGTATAGAGTGGATCGTTTTCCGGTACCAACCGGTTTAACCAGGCCTCCAGATCACGCTGCGCGCTGGGGTCGTAGTTTTCCTGTATAAGCAAGCTGGCGGACGTGTGGCGAATGTAAAGGGTACACAGGCCCTGATCTGGCAAGCGGCCAGACAGCGCAGACCGGAGATTGCGGGTGATACTGTGTAAGCCCTGACCGGGGGTGGTGACGGACAGGCGTTCAATCATCGGATCATTCCTCCACTTGAGCTGCTATAATCGCGCCCACTATTTATCAGTTCAGCGCAGTATATAAAACAGCATGGCAGTCCACCTAGTCTCCCCCGAACACTACGACGATCAACTGGCCGACAAAGTCGCTACCATCGAGCGCGCGTTCGCGCCACTGGACATACCGGCCATCGAGGTTTTTGACTCCCCCAAATCGCACTATCGTCTGCGGGCAGAATTTAAAATATGGCAGGAAGACGGCAGGGCTCACTATGCCATGTATGAAAAAGGCGAATACAAAAAGCCGTATATCATCGACGGCTTCCCCGTGGGTGCTGAACGGATCAATCAACTGATGCCCCGCCTGCTGGCTGAAATCAATGCCAATGAAACGCTGCGTAAAAAGCTGTTCAGCGCCGAATTTCTGACCACTTTAAGCGGCGACGCACTCATCACCCTGCTCTACCACAAGCCCCTCGACGAACAATGGGAGCAAGCTGCCCGCGTCCTCAGAACCAGCCTGGGCGTGGATCTGATTGGCCGGTCAAGAAAGCAAAAAATTACCCTTGAGCGTGATTACGTCAACGAAACGCTGAGCGTCGACGGCAAGCCTTTTCATTACAAGCAAATCGAAGGCGGTTTCACTCAACCAAACGGGGCTGTCTGCGAAAAAATGTTGGCTTGGGCCGTGGCCGCCAGCAAAGGTTGTTCCGGCGACCTGTTAGAGCTCTATTGCGGCAACGGCAATTTCACCTTGCCACTGGCCCAAAACTTCGATCGGGTACTCGCCACAGAAATCTCCAAAACCTCTGTTGAAGCAGCATTACACAACGCGGAACTGAACCGGATTGAAAACGTTGCCATCGCCAGAATGTCGAGTGAAGAATTCACTCAGGCTATGGACAAAGTCCGTCCGTTCCGCCGCCTGGCCCACATTGACCTGGATAGCTATCACTTTTCAACCCTGTTTGTGGACCCTCCCCGGGCGGGCCTGGACCCGGATACGCTGGCCTTGGCCCAACGCTTCGAACGGATTATCTATATTTCCTGCAATCCACACACGTTACTCGACAACCTGCAGGGGTTATCAAACTCTCACAAGGTTGACCGCTTTGCGGTATTTGACCAATTCCCCTATACAGACCATTTAGAGTGCGGCGCCATCCTCAGCCGTCGGGATTAAACTGCACCAGCTCGCGGGCGGACGCCACCACGAAATCGCGGTACTTTTCTTCCGACTGCAGACGCTCCGCTTCGTAACGGCGCCGGTCCTTAGCCGCCAGATCTTTCCACGCCTGTAATCGCGGGATGTGCAAGGTTTCGTCCGCCAGCTGATAGAGACCTGCGAATTGCTGCCGGCCTTGCGACCCATACCCGAGCACATCCATGAGAGCAGTAATGCGGATAGCCGCTTCGGTGAGCGTCAACTGATCATCCACCACACCCTGTGCCAGAATGCGTATGGAACTGATGCGCTTGGCGCGTTCATCGGTCATCAAGGCTTCAAATTCAGCCAGTTTTTCTTGCTGACGTTGTTGTTGTGTGCGCACTGCCAGCAGCAAATAGACGGCATAAACCCCTAAACCAAGCACGATACCCGCGCCCACAATGACCCAAATCACGATTCAACCTCTTCGTTTTCCGTAGTTAGTTCAGACCCGGCCTGATCTTCCAGCGCCTTGATATCGTCCGCGGCTCCGAGCGCAGAATCTGTCAGCGCGCCCTTCAACTGCTTTTTGGTTTTAGCACCCAGCTTGCGGATATCCTCTACCCGTTTGATCAGGTTCCCACGACCACTGGCAAGCCGCCCCTGCGCCTTAGTGAATGCATCTTGTGAACGGTCAATGGCTTTACCCACCTCATCAAAGGCATCCAGCAACAGGCAAAACTGGTCGTACAGCCCACCGGCCTGCTGGGCGATGCGCTCGGCATTCTTGTTCTGCTTTTCGTAGCGCCAGATATTCTCAACCGTCCTGAGCGTCGCCAGCAAGGTAGTTGGACTGACCAGAATGATATGTTTGTCATAGGCCTCGCGAAACAACCCCGGCTCTTCCTGCAATGCCAACATGAACGCGGCCTCGACGGGAATAAATATAAAAATAAAATCCAGGGTGCGAACCCCTTCCAATTTCTCGTAATCCTTAAAGCTGAGCCCACTGATATGCGCGCGCATTGATTGCAGGTGTGCCTTCAGGTGGCGCTTTTTTTCCTCCGCATCGTCCGTGCTGCAATAGCGTTCGTAATCCACAAGACTGACCTTGGCATCGATGATAATGTCTTTCTGTTCAGGTAACCGGATGACCACATCCGGGTTGCGACGATTACCGGTCTCGCTCTTAAACGCCAGTTGGGTCTCATATTCCCTGCCCTTCTGCAAGCCGGATTCCTCCAACAGCCGCTCGAGCACCACCTCCCCCCAGTTGCCCTGCGCCTTGTTGTCACCCTTCAGCGCGTTGGTCAGATTAATTGCATCCTGGCTGATTTTTTGTGTTTGCTTCTGCAGCTCGGTAATTTGCCCTACCAACCGGTTGCGCTCGGCCGCTTCCTGACCGTAGACCTCATCCACACGCTTGCGGAAATCACTCAACTGCTGTTTCAGCGGGTTGAGTGTGAGTTCCAATGATTCCTTGCTACGATCACTGAATTTTTGCGATTTATCTTCAAATATCCGGTTGGCGGTATTTTCAAACTCCTGCACCAACGTCGCTTTTGCGTCAGTCAGCAACGCAATCTGTTCGGTCATGCGCAAACGCTGTTGCTCTAACGCCGTGTTCAACCGGGCATTTTCTTCCACCGTGGCCAACAACTGTTTACGGTCCGCTTGCCATTGCGTGCGTTCAGATTCCAGTTGCAGGACCTGCTGTGACTTGGAGGCCGCCTGTTCGCGGCTTTGCTGAGCAGATGCCCGCTCGGCATTGAGTTCGCTGCGCAAATCGGAGAGCTGCTGCCGGAATTCATCGCACCGCCGCTCAATCGTGAGCATTTCATGCCGCGACAAACTCAGCGCTTGCTCAGACTCGGCCAGACGCTGCATGGTTTGCTGGGTCAGTAAACTCACGCGATGACGAAAAAACAACCAGGTGATCAACCATGCGATTGCGCCGGCGCCCATGGCCACTGCCGCTAACCACTGCCACTCCAGAGGAAGAACTGCCATTCCTTTACCCTTATGAAAATACCTAATTTCAGTACGTGCCCGGCTGCAGCACAGAAAAAGATTTTGCTATCATGGCCCTACCCATCATCCACATATGGCCGATATGACAGCAATCATCGGAACATTGGACACCGCCCTGGAAAAGAAGCTTAAAGCGCTCTGTGCTCAGGGTTATTCGTTGTACGACCAGGGCGATTTCAATGCTGCTGTGCGCGCATTCTACCAAGCCTGGCTGGTGTTGCCTAAACCCCAGACACAATACCCTCAGGCCAGCTGGGTACTCACCGCACTCGCCGACGGTTATCACCGGGCCGGCAAGCCCAGACAGGCATTGGAAGCGGCCCAGTCAGCGCTGTGCTGCCCGGGCTCTGAAACCAACTTCATCGCCCTGTTGCGCAAAGGTCAGGCGCTGCTGGACCTGGGTGATACGGCAGCCGCCCGCATCGCGCTTTACAAGGTGTTCAACCAGCAAGGACAAACAGCCTTTAGCAACGAACCCCCTCGTTATCTAGAGGCCATTGATGACCTGGTAGTCTCCTGAGGCGAAGTTACAAAAGCCGGCAACCACTGACCAAAAGGTTTTAAGCAGACTTTTTCTCATGTGCTAAATTTATCGGTATAGAGAGTAAAACCCGCCACCCCCCGGGCTGGAAGGCGAGCTCCGACATTCACTACGAGATGTAATACCAGGACCTGCAGGAACATGACTATGAAATCCGTCTATACCGGTTTCTTTATCGCCGCACTTGGCTTCAGCCAGCTCAGCTTTGCATGCACGCGCCCGGATGCCCCGGAGATCCCGGATCCGGCAACTGCGGTGACGCCACAGATGATCAAGGCCAAAAACGATGTGCAAGCCTATGTGGATGCTGCCGAGAAATACCTGAAGTGCAATATCAGCACCACTCAACACAACAAAATGGTTGACGAAATGCGAGAAGTCGCCGACAAATTCAACCAGGCAGTACGGGACTATAAGGCCCGCATGGCAGGCTGAGCCCGCTAACGCGACACCCGCCAGCGCCGCA
Organism: Simiduia agarivorans SA1 = DSM 21679; assembly: GCF_000305785.2. Classification (NCBI taxonomy): domain Bacteria; kingdom Pseudomonadati; phylum Pseudomonadota; class Gammaproteobacteria; order Cellvibrionales; family Cellvibrionaceae; genus Simiduia; species Simiduia agarivorans. The sequence goes on from NC_018868.3 coordinate 816,927, forward strand.
ATGGATATTGCGGCGCATCTATTTCCAGCCACTGCTCCCCGCTTTCCTCCGTTAACCGGGGGCATACAACGGGTAATGGCCCTTCAGCCAACGCATACAAAACCCCCGCAACATCATGATATGCAGCCAGCCAGGCTAGTATTGCCGCCGTGGGAAACATCATTGACGAGATACAATCCCTCAGGGCTAACGCGGGTTGCGACCAGATAACATTGATCAATTCATAGCCATCTGCTTTCAGCGGTCCGTACCCCGCCACGGCCAGATAAAAACGGGTATCAAACCGTTTACTCAGAAATTCCGGCGTGTGCCATTGCCCCAGGGCAAGTAGATCATTCGCGTCGCCCTTCCAGGGGTTATCGGGCACCTCTTCTGCCAATTCACGAATGGCGGCCAGGCGATAGCCGGTTTCGCCGAGCGATCTTTCCGCTGACGTGAGGCCTCCGCCAGGAAACACCCACATGCCCGACGCCACAGGCGTGGTCAACGAGCGCCGGCCTAACAGGACCTGCAACCCCTGCGCCGAATCCTGCACCAATACGATTGCGGCAGATGCCTGTAATGGCGTTTTTTGCTCTGAAATTTCAGTCACAATGCCCCCTTCTTCGTGGCTGCAGGTTACACTCGCCGGGCCATGTTAACCAATGACAATGCAAACGGAATCCGGTGACAACTTGATCAATCTAGGCCCCTTATTTCCATCGCTTTCGTCCGACACTCTGATACTGACCCCGAATAACCGGCTCAAACTGAAAATCTGTGCGGCATGGGGCGAGCAGCAGGCAAACACCGTCTGGCACCAACCTGAGGTACAGAGCCTGGACGAATGGCTGGCCCAAAACGTCGACCAGCAGGCGCGCCTCAACCCCGAGTGGCCACTGGCACATAAAGTTCCTGCCTCTGCGCCAGTAAGACGGCGTTTGTGGGCCAAAACCCTGGCCCATTTTGATGCGACCCACCCGTTGGTCCACCCCGGCAAAACCGCCGAACACCTTGATCAGGCCTACAGCTATCTGACCTTATGGCAGGTCAACGCTGCCCACTTTGAAGCTCTGGGGCTTGACCAGGAACAGCTACGGCTGGCCAGCTGGATTGAGCATTTTCAGGCGCAAATGGACTCACTCGGGCTATACACCCTCGAACAGTCATGGGTTGCTTTGTTGGAACAAGGCCAGGCGGGCCAGTCGTTACCCGATGTGGTGCTTGTGAATGCGGAAACTGTCAGCCCTTTACATCAGTGCTTGCTGGACAGGTTCAGCCGCCAATGGCGAATATTGCACACCAACGATAAGGCCGCCGCACGCATTGAGCGTCAACCGTGCATCGACCGGGACACCGAGCTTGCAGCGGCAGCGCGTTGGGCGAATGACATACTGACCCGCGAACCTGGCGCCCGCGTCGCCCTCGTTGACCCCAACCTGGGTAACCGCCGTGCGCAGGTGGAACGCGCGTTAAACCGCGTCTTTGAACCGCGTGCACACCTGCCGGGCACGCCCCGCTATACGCCGCCTTACAACTTTTCTGCCGGCACCCCCTTGTCCAGCCTGCCAGCGATTCACACCGCGTTATTGGCACTTGGCTGGCACCGGGACATCAGCCTGGACCAGGCCACCCAATGGTTGCTGTCGCCCTTTGTTGGCTGGCCCGGTGACCAGCCACTGCGGCATTGGCTGGCAAGTTGGCTACGCCAGCGCCAAACCGACACGGTCAGCCGCGCCCTGATCGCCCAAGGGCTATCGCTGGCGGGTCAACAGCCCCAATTTGAATCCTCGGCCCACCCCATTGCGCAATGGCAGGCATGGATGAACGGCAATTTTGGGGTAGCCACCTCCGGCGCCAACTGGGGTGCGCGCTTTCTTCAAAGCCTGCAGGCCTGCAACTGGCCAGGTCCGCGCCCGCTCGATTCGGAAGAGCATCAACAAGTGGCCCAGTTTTACCAACTCATGGAGCGGCTCCGTGAGGCTGATTGGCTGGGACAGCATTTATCGCTGAGCGATGCCCTTGGCTGGCTGACGGAGCTGGCCAGCCGACACCCGTTTCAGCCACAGACACCGGAGTCGCCGGTACAGGTTTTGGGCGTATTGGAATCGACCGGATTGCATTTCGACTACGTGTGGATCATGGGGATGGACGATCATCAATGGCCACCCGCACCTGCGCCTAACCCTTTGTTGCCAGCGACACTTCAGCGTCATTTGGGCATGCCGCATGCCAGCGCAGAGCGCGAGCTGCAGTATTGCCAGTCCATCACCCGGCAATTCACCTGCAGCGCCCGACACGCGGTGGTATTCAGCCACCCATTGCGCGATGGCGACCGGGAGCTTGCCCCCAGTCCCCTGATTGCCGCGCTGCACGAGAAAGAAACCATCTCGCCCGAACCCGTGCAATGGCAGCCGGCGGCATTGGAATGGCTGAGCACCCTGTGCGCGCCGCCTGTCAGCGCAGAGGAGTTAGCACAACTGCGCGGTGGCGCTGCGCTGCTGCAGAAACAATCACGTTGCCCGCTGGCGGCGTTTTTTGAAATACGCCTGGGCGCGCGCCGGCCCGATCCCCACAATCCCGGGCTAAATCCTTTGGATCGGGGCAATTTACTGCATCAGGCCCTGTACTATTTCTGGCTCGAAAAACCGGCACTATCTTCCATCACTGCAGAGGAACAGGACCAACGGATCAATGCCGCCATCGACAAAGCCATTGCCGAGGCTATGCCTGCCAATCGCCAGCGTCTGTATCAAATTGAACGAGGTCGGATTCGTTTACTGCTGCAACAATGGTTGGAAATTGAACGCCAACGGCCGCCTTTCTCGATTCAGGCGCTGGAACAGGCACAAGAAATCAAACTGGGGCCTTTGCCCTTAAAGCTGCGCATCGATCGCATCGATCAGGTGAACGGTCAATGGCTGCTAATCGACTACAAAAGTGGCAGCACCAATACCCGACACTGGTTGGCACAGCCGGAAGAGCCCCAGCTACCCCTCTACGCCATTGCACTGGCTGATCAGGGCAAACCCGTGGCTGCTATTGCATTTGCCGAGCTGCGGCAAAAAAATCAAGTACTGAACGGGCTCGGCGCCAGCTTACCCGAAGGGGAAATCGCACCGGGCATTGCCAGCGTCAATGAAAAAACCGCTGGCGCGGCAGACTGGTCGGCACTATTGGATCACTGGCGCCAAAGCCTCTTGGATCTTGCACTCGCGTTGACAGAGGGCGATACGCAACACACCTACAGCAGCCAGCAAAGCAAGGATTACCTCAACCACCTGCAACCCCTGCTGCGGGATGCGGAACAGGCCACAATGGCACAGGAGGCGCCATGACCCTGCCCGTTGATCATTCTGCCCGCGAGCGGGCGCTGGACCCCACCTGCTCCTTCGCCGTGTCGGCACCCGCCGGTTCCGGTAAAACCGGACTGTTGACCCAACGCCTGCTCCGCTTGCTGGTCACGTGTGAGGCACCCGAAGAAGTGCTGGCCATTACCTTTACCCGGAAAGCCGCCGGTGAAATGCGTGACAGGATACTGTTAGCGCTGCGCGAGGCCGCCACCAAAGATTGCCCTACCGATCCCCACGCGGCCGTTACCTGGCGCCTCGCACGGGCGGTGCTGGCACACAATGAAGAAAAACAATGGGCGCTGTTGGATAACCCCAACCGCCTGCGACTGCTCACCATCGATGGCTTATGCCGACAACTGGCGCGCCAACTGCCGTTTGAATCGGGCCTTGGCAGCGTGCCAGAGCCGGTAGAGCAACCCACCCCGCTTTACCGCCGCGCGGTGCGGGCCGTATTCGCTCTGTTGGAAAGCGACCATCCGCTTGCCGATGACCTGGCGTTGATTCTGGCCGAGTTAGACAACCGCTACGACACCTTTGAAAATCTATTGATCAATTTGCTTGCCAATCGCGACCAATGGCTCGCCCTGGCCCTGGCCAGTGGCCAACCGGAAGCGCGGGAAGAATTGGAGGCAACGCTTAAAACGCTGATCTTTAACAATCTGATGGCGATATACGAGGTCTTTTCCGAAGACCAGGCCACCCTGACCTGGCTGGCTCAATACGCTGGCGCGAATTTAACCGCAGACGGCAAAACATCGCCGCTCACGGCGCTGTCAACCACACTGCCATGTCCTTCACCCGACGAGGCAGATTTACGCCTGTGCTGCAGGCACTATTGCGCGCTGGCAGACCTGTTCCTGACCAATTCCAACACCTGGCGCAAACAGGTCAACAAAAACAACGGTTTTCCGCCGGCGCGACTCCCCGAGGTTTCGAAAAAAGACGCGAAAGCGGCGAAAGACACGCTGAGTGGGCTGATTGCACGCTACGCGGAACGCGACGGCTTGCTGGCTCTGCTGCAGACCTTGCGCCAGCTACCGGCTCCCGCTTACGACGAAAATCAATGGGCGCTGCTCAGCGCGCTCAGCCGCCTGCTGCCACGGCTGGTGGCAGAATTAACGTTGGTGTTTGCATCCGAAGGCGCCGCTGATTTCATCGACACTACCCAGGCGGCCTTGCGCGCGCTGGGCCAGTTTGACCAACCCACCGATCTGGCGCTGCGGCTCGACTACCAGATCCGTCACCTGCTGATCGACGAATTCCAGGACACCTCCGCACCCCAGCGCACGCTGGTCGAGCACCTGACGGCGGGCTGGCAACCCGGCGATGGACGCACCCTGTTTATCGTCGGCGATGGCATGCAATCCTGTTACGGATTCCGCAATGCCAACGTGGGCATTTTTCTGCAGGCGCGGCAGGGCGGCATCGGCGACGTGGCGTTGGAGCCCCTCGATCTGACCGTAAACTTCCGCAGCCAGGCCGGTATTGTCGATTGGGTCAACCACACCTTTTCCCAGGCCTTCCCGTCCCGGGATGATATCGCCCGGGGGGCGGTCGCCTACTTACCAAGTCAGGCAGCCAAGCCAGCGCTTGAAAACCGCGCGGTACGCACGACCCTGATCAGTGCAGACAACGATGACGACAGCCACGCCCTGCACGAGGCCGAAGCCAATGCGGTGCTTGAGCGCATCAAACAGCTCAAGCGAGAGGCGCCCACCGAATCCATCGCACTGTTAGCGCGAAACCGCCCACATTTGCGCGCCACCCTGCGCTTGCTCGACCAACACGGCATCCGCTACCAGGCGGCCGAGCTGGATAAGCTGGCGGACCGGATGGCAGTACAGGATCTGGTCAGTCTGTTGCGCGCCCTGCTCGATCCCACCGATCGCATCAGCTGGCTGGCAATACTGCGGGCGCCCTGGTGCGGGCTTGGCAATGATGCACTCCTGCAGCTGGTGCGCCTGCCGGCACACACGCAGTTAGCCGATGGCTGGCCCTCCATCCCGTTGTCGCTGCGCGAACCGTCCCTGCTCGAGTCCTTGCCGGCAGAGACCGCCAGCCGGTTGGCGAGGTTGCTGGATTGTGTGGGGCAAACCCTGGACCAATGGGGCCGGCGCCCCTTGCGCGATGCGCTCGAGGGTTGCTGGCAACAATTGGGCGGCCCACAAACCCTGCGCAGTGCTGCCGACCTCACTAACTGTCAACGCCTGCTCACCCTGGTGGAAGCCCACACAGACGGCGCCGGCATCCGCGATTGGGCTGCATTTGAGGAAGCTATCGAACAGCTCTACGCCGCCCCCGATGCCCAATCCGACCCGGGATTGCAGGTGATGACCATTCACAAATCCAAAGGCCTGGAATTCGACCATGTACTCATCCCGGGCCTGCAGCGCAAGCCACGGCAGGATGAGCGCGAACTTTTGATCTGGCTCGAGCAGATTGATGAAGCGGGCCATTCACATACCTTGCTCAGCCCCATCAGTAACTTTGAGGAAAGTGCACTTTACCAATACATCCGGGAAGAGAAAAAGGCGCGCAACCGGGCCGAAGCTGTGCGCCTGTTTTATGTGGGCTGTACCCGCGCCATCCGGCAACTGCACCTGTTCGCCTGCGTAAAAGCCAAGGACGGCGAACTGCAACCACCACCGACAGAGAGTCTGCTGGCCCCCGTTTGGGAAAGCCTGAAACAGGAAGCGTTGGTGCAGCAGGCTTCAAAGGTAAGCGCAGATCAGTCTGGCCTGCCCCGGCTTCAGGGCACCAATACCATCGCCCGCCTGGGCGATGAATGGCGCTTCAGCCTGCCCGCGGAAAATCCGCTGCTAGCGCAATACCGCGGTCGATATGGCCAGGTCAGCTCAGATCCGCAAGAACACAACCGCATTGTTCAGGATGCGCTCAACCGACCCGAGGCCAGCCTCTATGAGGCCGATGCCCGTTGCCTGGGCACTGAATTGCACCGGATCATTGAACATTGCATTCAAACCAATTCCTTGCCAACACCCGACTTTCTGACCCGGCTGGCGCCCCTGAGCCAGGCCCGTCTGCGTGCCCTGTGCCACAGCCAACCTCACTTTGCCTGGCAGCACATCGAGCAAGCGCTCCTGACCATGGCTGCGAGCGAAACCGGGCGCTGGCTGCTCGATGGCAGCCATGCCCAATCCGCCACCGAACTCGCAATCTGGTCGCGCCCGCGGGCAGCCGGCCTGTCGCCCCGGCAGTTCATTATCGACCGGACCTTCGTGGACAAGGGCGTGCGCTGGGTGGTGGATTTCAAATCTGCCACCCCTGGCGAAGCGCAAACGCAGACGGATTTTCTGACCGAACAACGCGAACGCTATCAGGGACAGTTGGCCAACTATGCCCGGCTGATGTCTGAACTGGGCCCGGAGCCCGTCAAGAGCGCGCTCTACTTCCCCTTTTTGGACGCGTTTTTCCCGCTTTAGCGACACAAAATCACCCGACAAGGGCAGACTTTTGTCTTTTATGCCAAAAGTCTGCCCGCTCACCCTAAAAACTCGCTAGAATGACCGGCCCAAAATCCGCCAACGGCGTGAAACAAACCAGAGATTGAGTTCCATGACTAACCGTGCAGTAGACGATTTAAACGTAGTTTCGCAGGAAGTCCTGATAACCCCGGACGCCCTCAAAGCCGAACTGCCCATTACCGACGCAGCCCTGAAAGCAGTGACCGAAGGTCGCCAGACCATCCGCAACATCCTGGACCGCAAGGATCACCGGGTATTTGTGGTGGTGGGCCCCTGCTCCATCCACGATGTGGACGCCGCGCTGGACTATGCGCGTCGCCTGAAAGTGCTGGCCGAAGAGCTGTCGGACACCCTGTATATCGTCATGCGCGTTTATTTTGAAAAGCCCCGCACCACCGTGGGCTGGAAAGGCCTTATCAACGATCCTTACCTGAACGACTCGTTTAAGATTCAGGAAGGTCTGCACATCGGCCGCAAGCTGTTGCTGGACGTGGCAGAAATCGGTCTGCCCACTGCTACCGAGGCGCTGGACCCTATCTCCCCCCAGTACCTGCAGGATCTGATCAGCTGGTCCGCCATCGGTGCCCGCACCACCGAATCGCAAACCCATCGCGAGATGGCATCGGGCCTGTCTTCAGCCGTGGGATTCAAAAACGGCACCGACGGCTCATTGACCGTGGCGATCAATGCGCTGCAGTCTGTTGCTAACCCGCATCGTTTCCTGGGTATCAACGAACAAGGTGAAGTATCCATTATCCACACGGCCGGCAACGCCTATGGTCATGTGGTGTTGCGTGGCGGCAACGACAAACCCAACTACGATTCCGTCAGCGTGGCCATGTGTGAAAAAGAGTTGGAATCGTCCAAGATCCCCGCCAACATCATGGTGGACTGCTCCCATGCCAACTCCAACAAAAAGCACGATCTGCAGCCTTTGGTGCTGGATAACATTGCCAATCAGATTGTTGAAGGTAACAAGTCCATCATTGGCGTGATGATTGAATCCAATATTGGTGCCGGCAACCAGAAAATGACCGCCAATAAAGCGGATTTACAGTACGGCGTTTCCATTACCGATGCCTGTATTGACTGGGCTACCACAGAAAAATGTTTGCGCAGCATGCGCGACAAACTGAAGACAGTATTGCCTAATCGCTGATTTCAATATCCCATAAAAAAAGCCGGCAGATCACTCTGCCGGCTTTTTTATTGCGCGCTGGTCAGCGACTTATTGCCAATCCAGGTTCAGAGAAACACCGGAGTAAGCACGGTAGCCATAAATGCTGATGTGCCAGGTACCTGCAGTCGGGTTGTTCATGACACACGACTCGGCATTTCCACTCTTGTACGGACGGCAATCGTACGCACTTGATGTGGGTTGAGCACCATAACGCACGTACATGTCAGCATCACCTGTTCCGCCAGCCATGTTGATATTCAACACGCTCATGCCCGCGGGGATTTCAACGGTGTAGTGTGTCCAGGAGCGACGCGCACCTGACACGTCAGTCACTTCCGCGCTGCCCGCACCGCCGTTACCACCACCACCGCCGGTGGAATCGTCGTAGGAACCGGTCAGGCTCACACCCGAGAAGCTTGAGTAAGCGCGAACCATGACGTGGTAAGTGCCCGCCTGTACATTGGAAATGGCACAGGTTTCAGCGTTGCCGGTTTTGTAAGGACGGCAATCGTAAGTGCTGGTGGTTGGCTCTGAACCGAACCGCACGTACAGATCCGCGTCGCCCGAACCGCCGGACATGGCAAAGTTCAGATTGCTGGCACCTGCAGGCACTTCCAGTGTGTAGCGCAACTCGCCACCGGTCGCAGCGCTAAGGCCGGTTTTAGCCACGCCGTTTTCCAGCGCAGTATCACCGCCGCCACCATTGCCACCGCCGGTATCACCATCACAACCAAAGGTGGTGAGGTAATCGCTGGCCGCCTTGGCTTTTACGATACCGTTGCCGAAATACACATCGTGGCCGGCAGCACCGGAATCTTGTGCAGTCGCTTTGAGCGCGTTACGGATTTGGGTACCGGTACACGCCGGGTGGTTAGACCACACCAGTGCAGCAACACCGGCAACCGCTGGTGTCGCCATTGAGGTACCGCTCATGTAGCCGTAGTCACCGGATTCAACCGACACAGTGGCAGAACCGGAAGCCATCAACGCAGCGCGATCTTCAAACGCCGCACCAACGGCAGGAATGGAGGTCGTGTTGGTATCGCCCAGCGTACCGGACAAAGTGCCGGCCACGTTGTTCACGATAATCGCACCAATACCACCGCTGTTCTGACAGTTCTTCACTTTGTCGTGGAAAGAAATGTTGCCGCGATCAATCAGGCATACTTTTCCGCTGGCAGCGGAGTGTGTGGTTTCTGCCGTGCCCATGAAATACAGCGAACCGGACGCGGAACCCACGTTTTCAAATGCAGACGAAGAGTAGCTGATGCCATCGGCGGTCAATACCGGCAGCGTCGCACCACCTGAAGGATAAGTGGACAAGGTGTTAACGCCACCTGCAGTCACTTCCACACAGTTGGTTTTTGCCGTGTTACAGGACGGGAACTGGGAGAAATCAGCGATGACATCGTTGGCGTCGTTCGCGCCCACCATCATTACGCTGTCATAACCGGCCGGGTAAGAACGCACGCTATTGCCGTCGTTACCGGCAGCCGCGAGAACCAGACCACCATTCTGGGTGAAGTTCTTAAACGCGTTTTCTTCTGTTGTGTTGGCAGCACCACCACCGAGGCTCATGGTAATGATATTCGCACCGGCGGCGGCGCAAAGGTTTGCGGCCTGTGCCAGATCAGAGGAGTAACCCCAACCCGCATCGTTGAAAACCTTGATGATATGCATGGGCACACCAGGCGCCATACCGACTACACCAAAGCCATTGTCGACTGCACCGACAGTGCCCGCAACGTGGGTGCCGTGAGGACCGCCGTCGGCATACCAGTTGCCTGTACCTGAGTCGTTATCGCCGGTAATGCTGTTCCAATCAAAATCGTTGTTCAGTCCGCCGGTTTCACCATTGGAGCCGGCAATACCCGAGTCAATTACGCAGACTTTCTGGCCTGATTGCAGCGCCAGTTGATTTGCCTGTGACTGATACACCGCGTAGGGCGTCAGCTGCATCTGCGTAGGGTTACCAACGTCGTCATTGTAGAGCGCCATGAATTTACGTGGCACGTCTTCTTCAACGTATTCAACGCTTGGGTCCATCGCCAATTCAGCAGCAGACTGCGCAGACATTTCAGCCGCAAAGGCCGCTGCCTGTGACATTTTGAGTTTGATTTTGGCGCCTTTGGCGAGGAGCTTGTCCTTGGCCTTGGCGAGATCGCGCTCGCTGAATGAAGCAAAACCCGCGCCTGCCATTGCAGCGTTGGGGTTAGTGTTTTTGTATTTGACGATGTAACGTTTTGGCAGATGCGAGCCGTCGTTCGCAACTGCGTTTGACGCTGCATTGTTCAATGACATGGCCTGGGTTTCATTTTGCGCCGCTGCCTGCGAAGACAGAGCAACACCTAACACGCTGGCGGTAACGGCTGCCGCGATTTTTCTGACAGGGTATTTCATAGAGGTATAGTCCTACTTGAGCTTGTCTTTATAATTATTCCGGCGCGTACCTGCGCCACAAAAAACGAGCAAGCCGACCAGTCCATGGCACGCAAAAAGACCTGAATAAAAACCTTACCCACAAAATCGCACCCAAGTGGTACGATAGCCCCAATGCGTGTGTTTGTGGTTAGGCCGCAACCCTGCGTTTTTATTCCGGCTTCTCAATCGCCCTGAGCCTGAGATACATCGCGTCGATGCCACTCCTTTTTTTGCCGCTCAAATATAAGAAATTAAACCCTGACGAAAAAGCAAAATTCAGAAATTGAATATTTTTAGCATCTTTTTATAACTTAATTGGCAGCTATGATATTAGTTTCGCCCTTTAGAGCAACATAAGCGCAATTGACCGCCTAGTCTGACTAAAAAGTCTGCAACACAAGTCATAAAAAAGCATAAAACCGAAATATAATTCAAAGCACAAAAGTACAATTAATAGGACAGTTATTTTCAAAACTGATAAATATCTAATACTTTTACATCAACGTTTAGAATAAAAACCATCCACACTCTACTTTTAAACTAGCCGTAACCCTTGATTGGAAGGCAGCAAACTCAGGCCTCTTTTTGGCGCGTCCGACCACTCTTTTGCACCAGTAACAGGTAGTCCCGGGGCTACCGATCAACGCCTGCAATTCGCCACCACTTTGCCCTTTTACTCTGCACTTTTTCTCTGCCTGGCAACAAAGCACAGCAGAGATCTCAAGATTCAGTTTTTTCCTTCGCACCTGAAATCGCCAACACAAAAAACCACAAGCGTTGTGCACACGGGCGAACGTCACTTTCCCCCTGGGAAAGACAACACGAGCCGGCACCATTCTGGGGGGACGCCTTTTCTGAAATCCGGCCGGCCCATTGTGCGCATTCCGGATTACCCCCACCTTCAGACCCGCGTCAGGTACCAGCCGCTTGATCGGTGGATGCGCCTTCCAAACCAACCTTTTAAAACCCCGCTCATCCCGATGGCTCAGCATTGAGATTCGAACATAATCGATGTATATTGTATATCTTATACGGAGATCCACATGCCAGCCCAGTTTGATGCCTTTCAAGCCCCACCGCACTACCAATCGATCCGCTGTATCGACATGCACACCGGCGGAGAACCATTGCGGGTGATCCTGAGCGGCTTCCCAGCGCTTAACGGATCAACGCAGCTCGCCCGGCGGGCGGACTGTCTTGCTCGCTGGGATGGTCTGAGGCAAGCCCTCATGCTCGAACCCAGAGGGCACGCCGATATGTACGGGGCGCTGATTACCCCGCCAGAGCGCGCGTCGAGCGATTTCGGGGTTTTGTTCTTACACAACGAAGGTTATTCCACTATGTGTGGGCATGCGGTGATCGCGCTCGCCCGTTTGTCGGTGGATTGCGGAATGGTCCCACCAGGCTTGCCGTTGCGAATCGACACACCGGCCGGCCAGGTGTGTGCCATCAGCGACGAACGGGGCAATGCCTCGTTTATCAACGTGCCGTCGTTTGTAGAATCCACCCAGCTCGCATTACACCACCCCGAATACGGCGATATCAGTGTCGATATTGCTTTTGGAGGCGCTTACTACGCGTTTGTGGATGCCCGCCGGTTCAATCTTACCTTGGTGCCGGCCAATGCCCGACGGTTGATCGACCTGGGCAGCCAGATTAAATCCCTGGCTGCCGCGGCCATCAAACTGAGACACCCCGATCACCCGGACTTGTCATTTCTTTATGGCGTGATTTTCACCGATGACTCGCCCGTTGCGGGGGTCCATTCACGGCACGTTTGTGTATTTGCCGATGGCGAACTGGACCGCAGCCCCACGGGTACCGGCGTGAGCGCACGTGTGGCCTTGCTCCACCATCGGGGCCTGGTCTCGCAAGGTGAATCGATTGTGATCGACAGCATTCTGGGCAGCCCGTTTACGATAACGCTGGAGCAAACGACTCATCACGCCGCCCGGGTCGCGATTATTCCGCGCATTGCCGGATGCGCGCATGTAACCGGCCGGCATGAATTTCTCATTGACCCCGACGATCCACTCGCTACAGGATTTTTTCTCCGATGAACAGGCTCAACATTGCAGTGTCAGACACCCTCACACCGCGCGCTGGTATATCAAAACCGGGTAATGCGACGCCCCCTCTTGAAAATCTCCGGCAACGACAATCAAAGCTGCGCGAACAACTCGCGGCCCAGCATTGTGACGGGCTGCTGGTTTTTTCTGAACAGAATATCCGCTACCTGACAGGTTACACCGGCGAAGCGGCTACGGTTTTGGTGACCCCGGTGGCGGTGCGATTGATCACCGATTACCGGTTCACCGAAGAGGCACGCGAAAGCTGCAAGGCCACGCGCATTTACGAACGCGATCGGGACCAGGAAACACTGGCAAGCTGTGTTAAACGCTGGGCCAAAGAAGACGGTTGCCGCGCACTGGCATTCGAGCCTGAAAAAGTCAGCGTTGCACAATGGGCACCGATAGAGCGGGCGCTCAGCCACTGTACGTTAAAGTCCATACAGGGGCTGATTGAATCTTTGCGAAAAATAAAAGATGACTGGGAACTTGCGCAATTGGTTCTTGCCGCGCAAATTGCCGACTTATCTTTGGCGCAATGCCTTCCTTTGCTAAAGCCGGGCATCACCGAAGCGCAGTTCGCTTTAGAACTGGAATACGCCATGCAGAAAAACGGTTCAACGGGCGTATCTTTTCCTACCATTGCCGCTTTTGGCACTAACACCTCCAGACCGCACGCGATTCCCGGCCGGAAGACGCTACGCGAAGGTGACCTGATCACCGTCGATTTTGGTGCGGTGGTGAATGGCTATCGCAGCGACATGACCCGCTCCTATGTGCTGGGCAACGCCAGTACAAAACAGCAGCGTTTGTTCGACACCGTTCGCGCAGCACAATCCGCCGCGTTGTCTGTCTTGTGTCGCGGCACAACCGGCGCTCAGGCATCTGAAGCTGCCCATGCGGTTCTGCGCCAATCCGAATTCGCACCATTTGCCGGCCCCGGGCTCGGCCACGGACTGGGTTTGTTTTTACATGAACAGCCCTGGCTGGGACCGCATTGCGACGAAACCTTGCAAACCGGCTATGTGGTCACTGTCGAACCCGGTATTTACATTCCAGACTGGGGTGGGCTTCGCATTGAAGACGACGTGCGCATCACGGACACAGGATTCGAACGGATTACTCACGCGCCCACTCTATTTGAACTCATCGGATAACACGCATGCACACGATCAATGGATCAACAGTTGAACAAAGCCTGACATTTCCGAGCCTGATATCGGCACTTGATCAAGGTCTGGCGGCCCCGTTCCATATGCCGCAGCGCCAGCTTTTTCACCTCAACAAGCACGCTGCGTACAATCAAGACTTTGCGTTATTGCCGTGCTGGTCAGAGCGTTTAATTGCAGTAAAAGCCTTCACATATTTTCCGGGAAATGCCGAACGTGGCTTGGGGGGCCTGCACTCACAAGTATTACTGTTTGACCGGCGCACAGGCGAAAGCCTGGCCTGCATTGACGGTCGGTGCCTGACACACTGGCGCACCGCGGCAGTATCGGCACTGGCTTCCCGCTACCTATCCAATCCTGACAGTAAAACCCTTTTGGTCTTAGGCACTGGCAATCTGGTGCCGTACTTGGTGCGGGCACACTGCCATATCAGACCACTGGATAAAGTGATTATCTGGGGGCGCAACGAACAAAAGTCGGCCAGACTGGCAAATCTATTGAACACTGAGCTGGAAAAGGTGGCGGTATGCAGCCATCTGGATATCGAACAGGCCGCGCAGGATGCCGACATCATAGTGTCTGCCACCGGCAGTCCCCTACCACTGCTGTTCGGAAACTGGATTCAACCCGGCACCCATGTGGATCTGCTCGGCAATCACAACCCTGACCAGCGCGAATGCGACACGGCGCTGATCAAACGAGCCCGTTGCTTTGCCGACAGTCTCGACAACGTGCGCCACGAAGCAGGCGAATACCTGTTAGCGTTAAATGAAGGCGCCATAGAATCCACACATTTTTCATCCGAGCTTGCGGATCTGGTACGTGGCAAGTGCCCGGGCAGAACCTCACTGCAGGAAATAACCCTGTTTAAAAGTGTTGGTATGGCTATCGCCGATTTGCTTACCGCCGGCTTGGTGCTGGAGCGTCAGTTCAAATGACGTCGTTTCCTCGCGCCTTTTACGTGGCCAATACGTTGGAGATTTTCGAGCGCCTGGCCTGGTACGGCTTTTTTACCCTTTCTTCCCTGTATATGACCAGCCCTGTGCATCAGGGCGGGCTCGGTTTTTCGGACGCAGAACGCGGCTTTTTACAGGGTATGATCCCCTTTTTACTCTATCTTTTTCCTGTGATTACCGGCGCTCTGGCTGACCGCTACGGCTACCGACGCATGTTCTGGATCAGCTTCATTATTTTGTGCCCGGGCTATTACCTACTCGGACAGGCGCGCGATTTCTGGTGGTTTTTCTTCGCGTTCCTGGCGGTAGCGGTGGGCGCGGCCTGTTTCAAACCGGTAGTGGTTGGCACCGTCAGTCGCAGCACCCATGCGGGTAACCGCGGGCTTGGGTTCGGCATCTTTTATACCATGGTCAATCTGGGTGGTTTTATCGGTCCGTTTGTGGCCGGCTACTTGCGCGCCATCAGCTGGGATTGGGTTTTCATCGCGTCAAGCTGCTGGATTGCACTCAACATGTTGATACTGGCAGTGTTTTTTAAAGAACCTGTATCGAATGCCGACGCAACGCACGAAGACTCCCGGAGCCTTCAACAGGTGCTGGCAGAATGCCAGCAAGTTTTGGGCAATGGCCGGCTGGCCCTGTTAGTACTGCCCTGCCTGATTGCACTGATGCTGTGGGGCAAAGGCAGCTTAAATGCGATCCAGTTCTGGAGCTGTGTCGCGCTTTGGCTGCTGCTCAATGGTTTCTGGAGCCGTCTCTGTCGGCAGTCAAGCCACCCACAGCCCTGGTATAAACAGCCTGTGCGCGTAGGTGATAAGCGCTTTGTTACTTACCTTCTGATTCTCGCCGGCTTCTGGACTGTCTATAACCAATTGTTTTTTACCCTGCCGCTTTATATCCGGGATTATGTGGATACCACCGATCTGGTGCAATGGCTGAATGCGGTTCACCCGCAACTCGCGGCGTTTTTGGCGCCGGTAAATCTTGTTCAGCTGACCGAATATTTACAGCAGGCCGGCAACATGGATGTGGCAAGCTGGCAGGATCAGCTGGTCAATTTTAAAGTGGCCGTGCCCGAAGCGATCAGCGCTGCAGCTCACCAACGCTTAAGCGCCGGTGATATCGACGCGTCTGCCCTTGCACTTCAGTGGCAGCAGGCATTTCGTCAGATCAATCCCGAATACATAATCAATCTCGATTTTGGTGCGATTATTCTGTTTCAGATTTTTGTCAGCCGTGCAGCCACCCGGTTTGCCAGTATGCCGGTAATAATCGCGGGCACAGGCCTGCTCACATTAGCGTGTCTGTTGGGAGGAATACTACACGCCAGCGTCATGGGCGGATTTGTGGCCTGTGCCTGGGTATTGGTCTGGGCCGCCGGCGAAATGCTGGCCTCACCAAAAAGTCAGGAGTATGTGGCCGCCATCAGTCCACCGCACCAGTGTGCGCTGTATATGGGGTATTATTTTATTTCCATGGCCGTGGGGATGCTCTTTGCCGGACTTTTGTCGGGTTGGAGCTATCAGTGGTTTGCCCGCGATTTGCACCAACCGCAATGGATGTGGGTGTTTTTTGCCGCCATCGGTTTGCTCAGTTCGTTGGCGCTGGCGATCTACAATCGGAAGCTCCCCCAACGTATCAGCCTGCCAGCGAGCTGTTGAAAAACCCGGCGCGGCGCGCCGCGCCGGGTAAACATCAATCGAGTGCGGACAACCAACGCGCGAACTCTGCATCCATGCTGGTACCCCAGCCCTTAACCAAGGCCTGATAACGGGCAAAATCACCTTTCCGGGTAAAACTCAGCATCTGCTCAACTTTTTCCGGTTGCTGTTCAATCATAAAACGTACCGCCAGATAGCCCCAGCGGTATACCCGGTCCGTGCCCCTTTCTGTGGTGTTGTTGAACACTTCACTCAATGGCAGTTGCTCACGCCCGGCCAAGGCCAATGCGCCCGGATTGTGCGTTCCATTGGCCACGTATTCCGCCACCCCTTCTGTCCACCAGGTCAGGTGCGGTAACAGCGGCGCAGGTTGTGGACAGTACTCCGGCGCGGCGTGATTATTGTGCAAGCCTGCACAGAAATCGCCGTAAACGTTAAAACGCCCATCCAGGTAATGCACCATCTCGTGCCGTAAATTCCAGATAGTGTCACCACGCTGATAGGCGATAAAGTTGGCAGAATTCTTGTGCCAGTCCGGATAGCCTTCCAGATACATACCGCCATTGTCGGTGTCGATACCAAAGTCTTTGCCAGCGTGGCGCTGGTATTCTTCCGCCGAGGCATAGATATTCGCAACCATGAATTGGTTGTGGTCATGCGCGACCGGTTGACGTTGGGTATTAAACAACTGATGAAACAGCGTTTCATTTTTCGCCATCAGCTGGCAAGCATCTGCAACCTGTTGCTCGCTCAGGGATTGATGACGAATCGCCCAGGCCTCATTGCATTGATGGTAATTGACCAACACACTGTCAATCGGGGCCGGCGCAGGCCGCCAATCACCGGGAAAGGCGTAGTCTGGCGAATCGGGCGGAGAGTGGGTGCAGGCTGAAAAAAAACTGACGCCGACGAAAGAAACCGCGACTGAAAGAGAACGACGAACGTGTTTTGGCATTGAGGCCTCCGGTTAATACGCCGGCTCCTGTAGCCGGCAATCTCTGGAGACCGCCCGAGAAAGTTACAACTCTTGTTCCCGCAAAAGCGCTTTGATTTCATCCTTTGCCCCCAGTATATGGTCTGTGAGCAAGCCGCAGGCTTTCGCAATATCGCGCTTTTTACACGCATCCAGTATGTCGCGGTGTTCACCGCCGGCCTTTTTAATACCGCCGGCCAGCAGCAAGTGCATGCGGATGTAGCGATCAGCGTTCTTATTGAGGTTTTCTACCAGCTCCCGCGTTTGCGGACGATCCACTTTATACAGACCCATGTGGAAACTGGTATTCAGCGATGACCAGCGATCGGCTGCGTTGTCCTCGTGCAGCGCCCTCTCAAGCGCCTCCAGCTTTTCTTCCGCGGCGGCAAAGTCCGCATCCGTCAACGAGGGAATCGCGCGCTTCAGTAGATCGGCTTCCAGCAACGCTCGAAGTTCAAACAGCTCATCAACAAGGTTGAGGTTTAACTCTGTGGCGGTGGCTCCTTTATGGGGTTCAAAACGAACCAGACCTTCGGCCTCCAATTGCAGCAGCGCTTCACGTACCGGAATCCGGCTCACGTTCAACTCTTCCGCCAAGGCCGCCTGCCGAAGAGGCTCACCCGCTTTGATTGCACCCGACAGGATGCGCTCGCGAATGGCTTCTACCACAATCTGGGTTCGCGTTTTGTACTCTATCGCCATGAAACTCAATTCCTGTTGAACTGGCGGCTAGTGTACCTTTTGTCTCAAAGGGTCACAATTGCGCTTCCCGACCTGCAGCAAGGGAAAAAACGGGCTGGAAAACCAGCCCAAGTGCAGAATGGACTGGATATCCAGCCCCAGGGAAACGGTCCGGCGGATCAGATCACCTGAAAACCAAAGGCATAAGGGTCCTCATCGTCCACCGTTATCTGGTTGGCCCCATACACTTTGGCCCAACCTTCAATACTGGGAATAATTGCCGTGCGCCCGGCCACCTCCGTGACGGCTTCCACCCGGCCGGTAAATTGACTGCCGATAAAACTTTCATGCACAAAGCGGTCACCGACCGACAACAATCCTTTGCTGAACCGCTGCGCCATCCGCGCCGAGGTACCGGTGCCACAAGGCGACCGGTCAATGGCCTTATCCCCATAAAACACCGCATTGGCGCTGTCCGAGCCCGGCGTTTTGGGCGCGCCGGTCCACAACACATGGGACAGGCCCCGGATGCCGGCATCCTCGGGATGCACAAAATCCATCAGCTTTTGGCCCGCAGCGCGCAAGCGGGGACTGAAGCGCAGCACCTGGTCCGCAGACCAATGCTCAACCCCGGGAAAATTCGGTTGCGGCTCCACGATGGCGTAAAAATTTCCGCCATAGGCCACATCAAAAACAATGGATCCAAGGCCCTCAATCTCTGCCACCAGCCCTTCGGCATAGAGAAAGGACGGTACATTGGTCAGTTTGACCGACAGCACTTTCTGGCCCTCCTGGCGATAGCTCACCCTGAGTTGGCCCGCCGGTACATCGACGGTCAACTCGCCCGGCACGCGGGGCTGAATCAGGCCGGCTTCAAGCCCGGCGGTGAGCGCACCGATGGTGCCGTGTCCGCACATGGGCAGGCAGCCGGAGGTTTCGATAAACAAAATGGCGCAGTCAGCATCAGCATTCACAGGCGGGTATAAAAATGCGCCCGACATCATGTCGTGCCCTCTGGGCTCAAACATCAACGCCTGACGAATCCAATCAAACCGGTCCATGAAATCGAGCCGCTTTTCTCCCATGGTCCGGCCCCGCAGCACCGGGTGACCCGAGGTCACCAGGCGCACAGGGTTGCCACAGGTGTGGGCATCAATGCAAAAAAATGTTCCCCGTTTCATCGGCTTTGTCTCAATTGCGTGGGCTTCATGCAGATCAAAGGCCGAATTTATTAAGGTCGATGCGGCGATGCATGGCTTCGCCATAAACGGTTTCCACGTAGGCCTTTTCTTCACTGGTCAGCGCCAGTCGGGGAGCGCGGGTGCGTTCGCTGCCGCGACCGGCCAATTGCTCCGCGTACTTGATGCATTGCACCAAGGTCGGAATGGTGTCGAGCCGCAACAAAGGTAAAAACCAACGCCAGATTTCCAGTGCTTCCTGATAGCGTCCCTGCTGGGCCAGGGTATAAATCGCCACCGACTCCTTCGGGAACACATTGGTCAATCCGGAGATCCAACCGGTGGCCCCCAGCATGAGGCTTTCCAAAGCAATGTCATCGACGCCGGTAAACACGGTGAAGCGATCGTCAAACCGGTTGTGCAGTTCGGTGATTCTTCGCGTGTCGGTCGTGGATTCTTTGATAGCCACGATGTTCGCTTCATCGGCCAATACCGCCATGCTTTCGAGGCCGAGGTCGACACCGTAGGTGACCGGATTGTTGTACACCATGATCGGCAGGCCCGTGTTGCGCGCCACCGTTTGAAAATGATGAATGGCTTCCCGTTCGGTTGAGCGATACACCATGCCGGGCAACAACATCAGACCATCCACGCCCGTCGCTTCCGCCGCCCGGGTGAACTCAACGGCAAATGCCGTGGTGGTTTCCGCAGCGCCGCTGATCAGCGGTACACGGCCATTCACGACTTCTTTTGCTGCCGCCAGCACCTGTTGCTTCTCGGTTACCGACAGCGAGCAATTCTCACCCACCGTGCCGCACACAATGATGCCGTGCACGCCCTCATTAATCAGGTTGTCCAGCATGTTCTGGGTTGCTGGCAGATTCAGACTTTCATCGTCGTTGAACTGGGTAGTAACGGCGGGATACACGCCGGACCATGGGCTTGGCATAACAATTCTCCAAAAACTCAGCCACAGATGCACTGAGCAACAAACTGCTCAGTCAGTGATTGCAGCTTACGGTATATTGTATACAATTGTAAACACCTAATTGATTACGTGAGCGAAACAAGGTGCAAAACAAAACGTCAGACGTGTCCGAATTCGTGGTCGCAGGTGCGGGAATTGTTGGGCTGTGCACAGCAATCCGGGCCCAGCGCGCCGGCTACCAAGTTACCCTGATAGACCCCAATTCACCGGGAACCGGCTGCTCTAAGGGCAACGCCGGACACTTTGCCACCGAACAGGTATTTCCACTGGCCGACCCGGCCCTGCTGCCCGCGCTACCGGGCATGCTGCTTAACCCGCTTGGGCCACTGAGCATCCGGCCCCGTTATTGGCTGCGTGCCCTGCCCTGGTTTGCCCGTTTTCTGTTGCAGATGCGTGCATCGCGCCGGCAGCACAACACACGAGTTCTGAGCGCACTGTGCCAGGACGCTATGAACAGCTGGCAGGCGCTGTTGGCCGGGTGCAATTTGCTCCACCATTTACAGCGCGCCGGCAATCTCCTGGTATTTGAGCGGGCAGACTCAGCCACAGTGGCGCGTCAGGCCCGACAATACCAGTCGCAGGGAGTAGACCTCGCCGTGCTCAACCGCGCTGAACTGCGGAGCCTGTGTCCGGGTATCGCAGACTCTGTCACCGCTGCCATCTGGTTCAAAAACACCGGCCACTGTACCGATCCCTTCGCTTTGTCGCGGGCCTTGTTTCAACAGTTTCTGGCAGCGGGTGGCCACTGGCTTGAAACCGGTGTGAGCCGCATCGCCCCGGGGACTCCGCACCGCCTGACACTGCAAAACGGCGCTGTGCTGAACGCAGATCAACTGGTCCTGAGTGCCGGCATCCACAGTCAAGGCTTATGCGAACAACTCGGGTACCGGGTGCCTCTTGAAGCAGAACGGGGCTACCACCTCAACACCCGGCCGACCACAATGCCGCCGATAGCGATTGCCTCCTACGATCGGAAATTCATCATGACGCCAATGGACCGCAAACTCCGCCTGGCAGGAACGGTAGAATTTGCGGGTGCTGATGCAGCGCCGGATTATCGTCGCGCGGATCAGCTCTACCAGCATGGTGTGGCGCTGTGGCCGGCTCTCGCCCAGGCGCCCGACCCCCGCGTGCGCGAAAACCAATGGATGGGCAACCGGCCCAGCCTGCCGGACTCCCTGCCGGTGATCTCTGGCAGCCGTTGGCCCGGGCTCTGGTTTAATTTTGGTCATCAGCATTTGGGGCTGACGCTGGCGGCCATCAGTGCCGAACACCTGATGGCGCTTATTCGGGGGAATGAATCGCCGTTGGCCCGGGCACTCTCCATAGACCGTTTTTGAGGGCGGCCTGCCACTGGTCGTCCTACACTGAACAAAACAGTGAAGATGCCATGACCCAGCCCGTTTCCGCAGATCTTGTGATAACCCATGCCCGCCTGGCGGCACCCGGCGCCGAGGCACAGGCGCCGCTTCAGGCGTTGGCAGTCAGCGCTGGCAAAATCAGCTGGGTCGGTGCCATTGACGCAGCACCCTCAGCCCGCCAAACCCTCGATGCCCGGGGGCAATGGCTCACACCGGGGCTGATCGACTGCCACACCCACCTTATTTTCGGCGGCAACCGGGCGCAGGAATTTGCCTGGCGCCAGCAAGGGGTGAGCTACCAGACCATCGCTGAACGTGGCGGCGGGATTCGCAGCACTGTGACAGCAACGCGTAATGCCAGCGATGCCGCACTGCTCGAGTCGGCCGGCCGTCGATTGCAGACGCTGATCGATGAAGGCGTGTGCACGGTGGAAATCAAATCGGGTTACGGTCTCACGCTCGAGCAGGAGTTGCGCATGTTGCGACTCGCCCGCCAGCTCGGCCGGGATTATCCGGTGAATATCCACACCACCCTGCTCGCCGCGCACGCACTGCCGCCCGAATTCAGCGATAAAGATGCCTATATCGACCACATCGTGCAGCAGATACTGCCCGCCGCGGTCGATGAAGGGCTGGCAGACGCAGTGGACGTTTTCTGCGAAGGCGTGGGTTTTTCGCCGGCGCAATGTGAGCGGGTGTTCAGTGCCGCCTGCGCGCTCGGGCTACCGGTCAAGGGCCATGTTGAACAGTTATCGGATTTAAAGGGCGCGCGACTGGTGGCGCAGTACCAGGGCCTGTCGGTGGATCACATTGAGTATTTGCAGGCCGAAGATGTCGCTGCATTGAAACCTTCGGGAACCGTGGCGGTGCTTTTGCCGGCGGCGTTTTATTTCCTGCGCGAGACCCAATTGCCTCCCATTGCCGCGCTGCGCGAACACGCGATACCGATGGCCGTGGCCACCGATTGTAATCCGGGCACCGCGCCACAGGCATCGCTGCTGACCGCCATGAACCAGGCCTGTATTTTGTTTGGACTGACGCCGGACGAAGCCCTGGCGGGCGTGACCACCCATGCAGCGAAAGCGCTGGGCCTGCACACCACCGGTGAACTCCGGGTTGGCCATGATGCAGATTTGCTGTTGTGGGATATCGGCTCACCGGCGGAAATCAGCTACGGCATTAATCTGGTCAAACCGGTCCGTCGCTGGCTGGCCGGTGTGGAGCAATAATGAGCACGCAATTTTCTGATACAGACCCGCACTACCGTCCGGCCGACCCAGCCCTCTGGAACGGTCGCATCGACGACGAAGAAGCCTTGCCCGCACTGCGCTGGCATCAACAGACGCAATGCATTTCGCTGGCTTCGCTGCCGCCGGTAACGCACCAGCTGGTGCAACTGGGCTTTGCCTGCGACGCCGGCGTGATGCGCAATAAAGGCCGTCCGGGTGCAGTCGCCGGCCCGGATGCCCTGCGCGGCGCACTGTGCAACCTGGCCTGCGACCAAACGCTTTTGTTTGATGCCGGTACCATCGCCTGTGAGGGCGACCAGCTGGAGCCAGCGCAGGCCAGCCTTGCCAGCGCCGTCGCCCGACTCCGTGCCGCCGGCGCAGCGCCGGTGGTGTTCGGTGGCGGGCATGAAATCGCCTGGGGCAGCTTCCAGGGACTGATGCCCGAACTGAACCAGTATCCGCACATCGGCATTGTGAATTTTGATGCACACCTGGATCTGCGCCGACCCGAGCCGGCCGGCTCCTCCGGTACCCCGTTCCGGCAAATTGCCGAGTGGTGCCAGCAGCACCAGCACCCTTTCCATTACCTGGTGGTGGGCGCCAATCAAAGCGCCAACACCGATGCCCTGTGGCAATTTGCCAGCGCGCAGGGGGTGCAATGGCTGGATGACATCAGCGCAGAAACAGCGCCTGCGACCGAATGCTACGCCGTGCTGGATCGCTTTCTCGCCGGTGTGGATGCGCTTTACATTACCGTCTGCATGGATGTATTCAACGCTGCCTTCGCGCCCGGCGTCAGCGCGCCCGCCGCCATGGGTTTATCGCCCGGCCGGTTTTTTCACCTGTTCAAACACTTGCTGAAACTGGCGCACCGTCATCAGAAGCCGGTGCTGCTGCTGGACATTGCCGAGCTCAACCCACACTACGACCGTGACCATCAAACCGCTAAACTGGCAGCCCGGATTGTGTGGGAATACCAAACTTGGCGTAGACAAGCGGCGCCGTAAACGCCACACTCAAACACTTATAAAAACAAAGACTTATCTGACCATGGAAAATTTTGAAGCAAGCCTTGCGGCCACCGTTGGCGCCATTAACGGCGTCCTTTGGGACAAAATTCTGATTGTCATGCTGATCGGTGCCGGCCTCTGGTTCACCCTGCGCCTGGGCGCGGTGCAATTCAGGTTGTTCGGCCATATGTTCGGTGTGATGAAAGGCTCGCTCAGATCCAACAAGCTCGGCATCTCGCCTTTCCAGGCGTTGGCCACAAGTCTCGCGGCCCGCGTAGGTACCGGTAACCTTGCCGGGGTTGCGGTGGCCATCACCTTGGGCGGTCCCGGCGCCGTGTTCTGGATGTGGGTGATTGCACTGATGGGCATGGCCACCGGCTTTGCCGAATCCACTCTCGGACAATTTTACAAAGTCAAAGATGCCAACGGCGAATACCGTGGCGGACCGGCCTATTACATCCAGATGGGGCTGAACAACCGTTGGCTGGCGATTCTTTTCTCCTTGTGCCTGCTGTTCGGTTATGGCTTCGTTTTTTCTGCGGTTCAGGCCAACACCATTGGTGACGCGCTCAATAACGCTTACGGCATTTCGCCCTTCCAGTCCGGTTTGGTGATGACGGTGGTGGCCGGTCTCGTACTGATTGGCGGTTTGCGCGCCATCGCCACCTTCGCCGAAATCACCGTGCCGTTTATGGGCTTGGGCTATGTACTCATGGCGCTGACACTGGTTGCCATCAATATTGCCGAAGTACCCGACATTCTCGCCCTGATTGTTAAATCCGCGTTCGGCCTGGAAGAAGCCGCGGGCGGTTTTCTGGGCGCGGCCATTAACGGCATCAAGCGCGGCCTCTACTCCAACGAAGCCGGTTCCGGCAGCGTGCCGCACGCCGCCGCTGCCGCGGTGCCCTATCCCAATCACCCGGTATCCCAAGGTCTGGTGCAAATGCTGGGCGTCTTTGTGGACACCATTATTATCTGCTCCTGCACGGCCATCATTATTTTACTGGCGCACGACAATCTGGGCTCCGATCTCGCGGCCATCCGCGTGACGCAGGAAGCCATGGTGCACCATGTGGGTAGCTGGGGTATGGATTTCATCGCAGTGACCATCGTGTTTTTCAGCTTCACGTCGGTGATTGCCAATTACGCCTACGCCGAATCAAACCTGCACATGTTCAAACTCGATAACCGTCTGGGCCGGCTGTGTCTGATTGCCGGTTATCTGGTAATGGTTCTGTGGGGGTCAATGGCAAAATTGCAAACCGTGTGGGACCTTGCCGATATGGCATTGGGTCTGATGACAGTGATTAACGTCATCGCCATTGTCTGGCTCACACCCACCGTGAAAGCGCTGCTGAATGACTATCTGGCGCAGCGCAAGGCCAATAAACTGCCGGAATACACACTGGAAAAATCCCACCGCTACCAGGGCGAACCTGAAGCCGGGGTTTGGAGTAAAGCCGATTGAGTGAACACCATTACGCCGCGGTAGACCTGGGTTCTAACAGTTTCCATTTGCTGGTCGCCGAATGGCGAGACGGCCGACTGGAAGTGGTCGACCGCTACAAGGAAATGGTGCAAATAGCCCGGGGCCTGGACGGCCACGGCAAGCTCAGCAAAGACACCCAGACTGCCGCGCTGGATGTGTTGGCCCGTATGGGTCAACGCCTGCGCGACATTCCGGCACACCACATCCGCGCGGTGGGCACAAAAACACTGCGGGCGGCGCGCAACAGCGATAAATTTTTGCGCAAAGCACAAGCCGCCCTTGGCCACCCCATCCACATTATTTCCGGGTTTGAAGAAGCCCGATTGGTGTATCAGGGCGTGTGCTCAACGCTTGAGCGCAATAACCAGAAACGGCTGGTCATCGATATAGGCGGCGCCAGCACAGAGTTTATTATTGGTCAGGGTGACACACCGCGTTTACTGGAAAGCCTTAACCTCGGCTGCGTGGTGCTGGCCGAGCGATTTTTCAAATACGGCCCGGTCACTGAACGCGCGATGCAATCCGCGTACACCGCCGCCTGCGCCATCATCGAGCCCATCGCGCGCGCCTACCGCGCCGAAGGTTGGGAGCTGGCCATCGGCACCTCGGGCACCATGCGTGCAGCCGCCGAACTCATGGACGCCAAAAACAAAGGCCTGATCAGCCGCGAAAGCCTGACCCGGGTAGTGGAACAAACCATCGCCGACGGCGAGGTACTGCACGCCAGCGTTCCGAAACTCCGGCGCGATGTATTGCCTGCGGGTTTAGCCATTATCAGCGCTATTTTTGATCAATTGAAATTAACCGAATTGCACGTGGCTGACGCTGCACTGAAAGAAGGCCTGATTCAGGAACTGTTGGGTCAGGGCGCTGCAACCGATACCCGCGACACCAGCGTCATGCACCTGGCAGAGCGTTACGGGTGCGATCTTCAGCAAGGTCAACGGGTGGCCGGAGTGGCCAGCCAGCTGATCAATCAAATCCCCCTGCCGCCGGTGAATGGCATCCCGCCCGCACAATTCATGCACTGGGCCGGTATCCTGCACGAGATCGGTTTGCATATCAGCCACAGCGGCTACCACAAGCATGGTCACTACCTGCTGAAACACCACGACATGGGTGGCTTTTCGCGGTTCGAGCAACACTGGCTGGCCAGCCTTGTGCGCATGCAACGCAATAACATTAAACAGGCGCTGATCATTGAACAGAGTCAATCGTTACAACCGGTGCTGTTGTGCATGGTCGCCGTTTTCCGGTTGGCGTTAATTTTCTGCCGTGCCCGTAAAGACCCGGACATCATCCCCCAACTCGCGATGCAATCCGCTGGCGACCTGATGCAGCTGCGATTGATACTGCCAGACCAATGGCTCGATAATCACCCGCTGACAGCACTTAACCTGCAACAGGAAGCCGACCTGCTGGCGGAAGCCGGTTTGACCTTAACATTCTGAGGCAGCCGCCTTGCCGGCTGCGCAATCCATACGCGTCTAATCCAACAGGTCGTCGGGTTTAACCGACAACGCCTGCGCCAACCCGCGGATAATCGCCGGACTCGGCGCGCGCTCGCCCTGCTCAATCTGGGCACAATAAACCGGCGATATGCCCGCGTCTTTGGCAATCGCCGCCGTATCCTTGCCCTTATCAGTTTTAATGGCGTTATAACGGGCAAGACTGAATACATGACCGGTTTTGGCTGCCGTTACCGCAGAGTCAGGAGACGCAACGGCTTCCTCCTTTACCGCTGCGCCCGCCCGCGCCAACAGCGCTTCGTATTCCGCATAGGGAATCACGGCCCATTCAGGCCTGCCATCTTTCATAATTACCTGTACACTCATAACCACCTCAGGTTGAATTTTTTGCCTATTGTAACGCCTTATGATTCGTCTGCTGCCCTTTATTATTCTTATAGTCTTGGCCTGGTACGGCTACCGCCGGTTCATGCAACTGCCCGCAGAAAGCCGCGAGCGCCGTCTGTGGCAGGCGGCCGTGGTGGCATTTTTGCTGCTCACACTATTTGCGCTGGTAACCGGTCGGCTTAACTGGCTTGGCGCACTGCTGGTGGGTCTGATTCCCTTTGTCCGTGGTCTCTGGCGACTGTTCACCCACGGACTCACATTGCTGGGCTGGTGGAATACCTATCAACAGGCGCGCGCCATGCGCACCGAATACCTGCGATTGTTTGTGACAAACGGCAAGATGGACGGTGAAGTCCTGCAAGGAGAATTTCAGGGCCAGACCTTAAATGCGCTGGATAAAACCCAACTGGATCGTTTGCATCAATGGCTCAAGCAGCAGGACCCGGTGGCAGCCCGGCTGCTGCACAGCTACCTGCTCAGCCGGTTTGGCGATCAACCCGACACGGACGCCGGGGCCGACAATATGACGTTGGCAGAAGCCCGCACACTGCTCGGGGTTGACGAGACAGCCGATAAGAAAACCATCGTGTATGCGCACCGAAAAATGATGCAGAAATTTCATCCCGACCGGGGCGGGAGTCATGAATTAGCGGCGCGTATCAACGCCGCCAAGGACAAGCTGCTGGAACACTTATAGCGGACGATTCAGCAACCACTGACAAAACTCACCCATGTGGGCGAAGCGTTGATCTGCGGCAGTAAAATCCTGGTGGCCTGAAAAGCGATTGGGTATGACACACGTCACCAAACCGGCCGCTTTGGCGGCCGTAAGCCCGCTGCAGGTATCTTCCACTGCCAGGCAATCGGCTACCGGCAATTGCAACTGCGCCAGCGCATGCTGATAGACATCCGGCGCCGGTTTATTCTCGGCCACTTCTTCGCCACTGGCAATAAATTCAAAATAATGCCGTAGGCCGGCCGCCTCCAGGTTGGCCTCAAGGGCAAAACGCGCGGAACCCGAGACCACGGCCATGCGCACGCCATTAGTCTTAAGCGTTTCCAGAGTTGCTTCAACAAATGGCAAGGTCGGGTAGTGTTTGTGCGCATGATACGCTTTCGCGCGCTCGCGTTTCGCCTGCACCAGGCTGTCTACTGAGGGTGATAGCGCAAAGGTCTGCCGCAGGTGCTGAGCAGTAGCAAGCTCCGACACGCCAGTGTAATGGGTTCGGTAATGCGCTTCGGGAAAGGCTACTCCGAGCTCTGCCAGCACATCGGCCCAGAATTGGTAATGCACCACCTCCGAATCTGCCAAGGTCCCGTCGTGGTCAAATAAAACCGCTTTGTATTGCATTGCGCACCACTTTTGTCAGACAGGAAACCTGCAGCAGACTGCAAGCCCACCCATGTCACTGGTTTCCAATGTGAGCTCGCCGCCCTGTGCGAGCACAATATCCTGCACAAGACTCAGGCCCAGTCCCTGTCCGGCTTTGCTTTCGTCGGCGCGCAAGCCTCGCGCCAGCACCCCGGCGCGCACAGATTCGGGCATACCCGGGCCATCGTCGGACACAATCAGCGACTTGTATTGACCGCCCCGGTACAGGCTATCACCCCCGCTTATTTTTATGGTCTCCGCGCCATATTTGCAGGCGTTTTCCATGACATTGCCCAACAGGTCGAACAAGTCTTTTTCATCCACGGGCAGCATCAATTTATCGGCGCCAAGCTCGATGGTGACATTGGGAAACAGTTTCTTCAGACTGGCGGCCAATCGGCTCGCCACTTGCATCGCGTTCTGGTGATGCCTGATTGCACCGTGTGCCAGTGACGCGCGGGCGAGCTGGCGTGACACTATGTCTTCCAATCGCTGAATTTGCTCGACCATCAGCGCATCATTTTTGGTGGTCTCGTGCATTTCGTTGCGCAACACCGCCAGCGGGGTTTTGACTGAGTGGGCCAGATCCGACAATGCATTGCGGTAACGCTCACGACCGGATTTTTCCTCAACCAATAACTGATTCAGATTATCCACCAACGGTTGCAGCTCGCCGGCAAACTCCCCTGTGATGCTCGCCACCTCGCCGCGATTGAGCGCGGATAACTTACCACTGAGCCAGTGCAAGGGGCGCAAAGACCAGTACAACAACAGCCACTGCCCTAACAGCAACAAGACGCCAACGCCACTCAGCCATCGCCACAAGGTGGTGCTGAAGGCCTGCAATTGCTGGCGGTATTCTTCACTGGCGTGATACAGACTGAAGACCAGACTGAGATCCTCGCCCTCTTCCTGCTCCCATTGAATCCTATAGCGCAGCACAAAAAAATCATCTGAAAAGGGTGCGAAATAGCTCACCACAGGCGCCAGTGCCTGCTGCTGCATAAGCCCCAGATCACGCAGATCCAACCAACGCGACGAGGGCGATTGCCACAACATCTCGGCAGGTTGTAAAACGCCGCTGCTTTCGCGATGAACAAAGGCATAAAGATGACTGCCCGGCTGACTGAAACGGGGCTCGGTGAAGGCAGCAGGCATCTCCAGTTGACCGTTCTCTGTTTCAGCGGCGGCCAGCAGCAGGTAGGTCCAGGTTGTCAGCTGCTGCTCTTCGGCCCGGAGCAGGCTTTGCTTAAAGGCCCGGTCGATGCCCAGACCGGTTGCAAGAATCAACACCGGCAGGATCAACACACTGGCGAAGGCCGACCGGCCGGCAATACTGCGAAAAAAACGTTTAATGGAGTGCATCAACCGCCCACGAATTGATAGCCCTGACCGCGCAGGGTTTTGAGCGGCAGGCGATTCCCTTCAGGGTCCAGCTTCTTGCGCAACCGCGCGACCAGCACTTCAAGTACATTGCTGTCCCGGTCATGGTCCTGCGCGTACAAATGCTCTGTGAGTTCGGTTTTTGAAATCACCCGCGCGGAATGCATCATCAGGTATTCCACTATACGGTATTCAAAGCTGGTCAGCGCGATCACCTCGCCTTCCCGCGTCAGGACTTGCGCACCGGTATCCAGCGCGTAGGATTCCACTTTGATCACCGGGCTGGTTTTACCCGCCGCGCGGCGCGCCAATGCATTGACCCGCGCCAACAATTCTTCTGGATGAAATGGCTTGGTCAGGTAATCATCCGCGCCTGCCTCCAAACCTTCCACCTTCTGCTGCCAGTGATCGCGCGCGGTGAGCACCAGAATCGGCAGCGGGTTATCTTCTTTGCGCCAGGTACGGATCACGTCGAGCCCGGACATCAGGGGCAACCCGAGATCGACGATGGCCACGTCGTAGGCATACTCCCTGCCGAGGTATAGCCCTTCTTTACCGTCGGCGGCCAGGTCCACCGTCCAATGCCGATCGGCAAACAGTTTTTGGATCTGGGACTGAAGCGCGGATTCATCTTCAATGACTAACAATCGCATGGCATATGTCCTGTTTACTTGGCAGCCACTTTGACTTCTTTGACCCGGCCATCGGCGGTGAGCAAACGCACTTTGTAGTGCTTACCGGCTTTCTGAACCTTAAGCACTTCGCCACCGTGGCGCCGGACCGCGATGGCAGCCGCTTCAGAAGGGCTGCCGGCTGCCTGATCCTGGGCTTTCTGTACCGGCACTGGAATGGCTGCCTGCAGCCCGCCGGTAGGCAGGGTAAAACCAAGCATAAAAATCAGAATCCAGAGCCTTAACATGAGTCGTTACCTTTTTGGTTCAGCCAATTCATTCATCGTCGCGATGGCCGGTTCAGTCGTCGCCTCGGTGACGACCCCGATCGTCACCCCTGTGTCGTCCGCGATCATCATGCCCCCGGCCACGGTCATCGCCCCGGTGGCGACCGCGATCGTCATGGTGCCGGCCACGATCGTCGCCCCGGTGCCGGCCGCGATGGTGATCATCGCGATGGCGATCGCCGCGCGGATGGCCATGGTGATCACGACGATGATGGTCGCGTCCGTGCCAACGCTTGTAATGGTGCCAATCATACCGTTTATAGGGGCTGTAGTGGTATGGCACCGGCTTGCCCCAGTAGCGGCCATCCCAACGGTGCCCACAGCCGTGGTGGTGACGGTGATGGCTGTTGTAGTGGCGTGGCTGGTAGTTGCGATAATGCACATCGGCATAGACGCCCGACCAGCGCACATCAATACGGGGCTCATCGTGTCGGTGTCCTGCGTAACTGTTGAGTGTCAGTGTCAATCCCAACAACGCGGCGCACAAGGTCATGAATCGTTTCATCTCAGGCCTCCTGTAAAGGGCGTTTTTCAGTACAAGGGAGTCACTTCAACAGCAACTTTCAGGCGCTTGCCAGGGTCGCGGTCCATGCGGGTGTAATAGTTTTCACCCTGATAGCGGTAGGTCACGTCATAACCCATCAACCGGTCTTCGTAGTGCGTCACATTGCGGGTTTCGCACCGCTGTTCATCCCGGTATTCAACACTGCGATGGCCTTGCTTTTTGCCTATGTCGTGGCCGATGGAGCCCCCCAGCACCGCCCCGATGGCCGTGCCCGAACGGCGGTCGTTTTTACCCACCGCATGGCCGATGGCACCACCGATCACGGCGCCCAGCAGTGTCGGGGTGGCTGAATTACTGCCGTGATTACGCTCATAGGCCACGGTTTCAGTCCAGCATTCCTGCTGCGGGCGGCTGATGGACACCTGCTCGTAAATCGGGGTCGCGGAAATGACCTTGGCATAGTCGTGCCGGCTGTTGTCGTGGCGATTCTTGCCATGGCCTGCACTGGCGGGCAGCGCAATCAACGCCGAGAGAGTAGCTACTGCAAAAAGAGTGGTTTTCATGTCAGTTTTCCTTTGTTGCCCGGTCGTATCTGACCTTGAGCTCAGATTACAAAGGTGAAACTGAATCGATCCTTAACCAACGATTTTTTCCAGCAGCATGTGCTGGTAACGCCCCAACGACCGATAGGGCTCCTGCCTGGAAAGCGTCAGTTCCCATTCCAGCCGTTGCTCAGGCGCCATCGCCTTACCTTCCGGTGTCAACAGATAGTCACTGAATACCCGGATGCCGCTGTGACACACCGGCGTCCAGCGATCCTCGCCCAACCATTGCATTACCTGTGCCGGCGTCACCGGCCGGTTGGGCGTCAGGCTGCCCCGGTGGGGCCGGAATTCTCCGGTCAGAATGGTGGGCGGTTGGCCCCGCAACAGGCTCTTGAAGGCCAGGCCGTGGGCGTTGTAAAAAGTCAGACTGAGGTGACCACCCGGCCGGACCAGACAATAGAGCGCAGTCAGCAAGGCTTCCTGCTCTACCACCCATTCCAGAACCGCATGGCAGATCACCAGGTCGTATTGTTCCCGATGTTCAGGCTGTGCAGCCAGAGACTGAATACTGGTGTGAATAAAACGAATACGTTCGGCGCCGGGCTGTTCTGCTGCCAGCGCCAGCATGCCGGCAGAAATATCGCACAACGTCAGCTGATGTTGCTCAGCAAAGCCGGCCGAAAACTGCCCTTGCCCTCCCCCGGCATCCAGAATCCTGCGCCCGGGAACGGAGCTATCTGTCGCCAGATAGCCCGGTAAGCATTGCTCGAAATCGCGTTGCAGCACTGCCAGGCGCAACTCACCCTTGTGCCCTCCATAAACATTGCGGGCGAAGCGAGGCGCCAGATCGTCAAAGTTTCTGTCGGCCGTTGCCAGCGGTGGGCGCTTGCTGCCGGCTGGATTTTGGTGCGGTTTTTTCATTGCGGGCCATACCGACGTTCATTGGCTTCCATTTTGGACGCCAGCACATTGCCGAGATCAAGACCCAGCGATTGCGACAACGCAATGCTGTACAGCATCACGTCGGCAAGCTCCGCGGCCACCCTGGCCTTTTGCTCGGGCGCCAGCCGGGCCGATTGCTCGTCGGTCATCCACTGCATTTCAGCCACCAGCTCAGCGGATTCCAGCATCACTGCCTGTGCCAGATTGCGTGGACTGTGCAAGGACTGCCATTGATTGTGTGCCGCGATAGCGGTAAAACGTCGGTACAAAGCAAGGTAATCAAGCATGACAACTCCCGGCGACACGCCCTGGACGGTTTATATTATCGAAGCCAGCGACGGTAGATTATACACCGGCATCACCACCGATCCCGACCGGCGGCTGGCTCAACACAAACAAGGCAAAGGGGCAAAGTTTTTCCGGGGCCGCACGCCCAAAGCGATGCGATACACGGAGAGCCAGCCCGACCATTCATCGGCGTTGAAGCGCGAAATGACTATCAAGCGATTAACCCGTAGCCAGAAACTGGCGTTGATCAACGATCAACCACAACCGAATAATCAGCCAGATCCCGGGTAACCTGGACCAAGGTCTTCAGTGCCTTGGACCGGAATTCCCGGTGATACAACATGGCCACGACCGCCATCACAGACAAAATAAAAAGCCAGGGGCTGACTATCCAGGCGAAAAACGACAGGGCGAAGTAATAGGCGCGAAGACCGGCGTTATAACTGTGGCCCGCCTGATCGATAATGCGCGCGGTATTGACCGCGTAACTATCGCGCACCGCCTCGTTGACCTCCTCGTCCACCAGTGGAAATGCGCCCACCAATACGGCGCAGAACCCGTATTTACGCATGGCCCAGGTAAAGCTGAAAAACGCATAAGCAAAGATCGCAAACAACACAATCAGTTTGATTTCCAGGTCATGGGGGCCTGCCTGGCCATGTATATTGAGATCACGCAACAAGCTGCCGGCCTCACCTATACTGCC
This sequence comes from Simiduia agarivorans SA1 = DSM 21679, assembly GCF_000305785.2. NCBI lineage: Bacteria > Pseudomonadati > Pseudomonadota > Gammaproteobacteria > Cellvibrionales > Cellvibrionaceae > Simiduia > Simiduia agarivorans. Next base: position 850,664 of record NC_018868.3, read on the forward strand.
CAGCGCAGTGACGATACCGGCCAGAACCAGAACGGTGATATTGGCGAAAAAGCTGGTATTACGTTCAAGACTGGCCAGTAAGGATGAGTCTGTGATGCGATTTTCCCGCCGGATAACCCGCTTCATCCAAAGGATGCGCAAAGCGTGCAATTCAGACGCCAGACAGTGGGTTTTCTTGGCCTGTGACTTGGCAAATAACGCATAACTGATCCAAACCACCAACAACCAGACAACACATGCCCCGGTAAGGGCATAGCCTGTCATCCAATCAGCCATAATGTACATCCCCGGTCCATACTGTGTGCGGATGCCATTAAACCGCAAACCGCCACAAAATGCGCCTGCCGGTTACCATCCAGCCAGGTTAATTTTTGACCGCCTCGCGCCCGCTTGCGGGTAGGGGTACAATGAGCCTAATTGAACAGAGATGCTGTAGTCCATGAAAGCACACCCCGCCTTTGAATTTATTAAGCGCCAGACAATCGATTCCCTGAATGTAGAATTGCAGGAGTTCCGCCACCGGGTTACCGGCGCCCAGCACATTCACATCAGCGCCGACAACAATGAAAACGTTTTTCTGGTAGCCCTGCGGACAGTGCCAGAAGACTCCCGCGGCGTCGCCCACATTCTGGAACATACCGCACTCTGCGGCTCTGCCCGTTTCCCCGTGCGCGACCCGTTTTTCATGATGATCCGGCGCAGCCTCAATACGTTCATGAACGCCTTTACTTCTTCAGACTGGACCGCCTATCCGTTCGCCAGTCAGAACAAAAAAGATTTCATGAATCTGCTGAACGTTTATCTGGATGCGGTGTTCTTTGCCAATCTGGATCCGCTCGATTTTGCCCAGGAGGGTCACCGGGTCGAATTCGAACAGCCTGACAACAGCGAGTCTCCACTCGTTTATAAGGGTGTGGTGTACAACGAAATGAAGGGTGCCATGAGCTCGGTGCCCTCACAGCTGTGGCACACCTTGTGTTCGCATCTGTTTCAGACCACTACCTACCATTTCAACTCCGGTGGCGATCCCAAACACATCCCCGAGCTCACCTACGAGCAACTGAAAACGTTTTACCAGACGCACTACCATCCCAGTAACGCCATTTTCATGACCTACGGCGATATGGATGCAGAAACACTGCAGGCCGAGTTCGAAACCAAAGCCCTGTCACGCTTTGAAAAGCTCGACAAAATCATCGCGGTTAATGACGAAACCCGATTCGACGCGCCAAGAATTGCACAGGCCAGTTATCCCCTGCCAGAAGATGAACCGGCAGAGGAAAAAACCCATATCGTTATGGGATGGCTGTTGGGCAAGAGCACCCGGCTGGACGACGTACTCGAAGCACAATTGCTGTCGAGCCTGTTATTCGACAACAGCGCCAGCCCGTTGCAGCACCTGCTTGAAACCACACCCCTGGGCAAATCCCCGTCGCCCATGTGCGGCCTGGATGACTCCCAGAAAGAACTCACCTTCCTGTGCGGGATTGCCGGCAGTGAAGCGTCCCACGCTGATGCTTTTGAGCAATCCGTTATGCAGGTGTTTGAACGGCTGGCCACCGAAGGCCTGCCACAGGCACAAGTGGAGGCGAGTCTGCATCAATTGGAATTACAGCAACGGGAAGTGGGCGGCGATGGCTACCCTTATGGACTGCAATTGATTCTGACGGCGCTCACCGCGGCCACCCACCGCGGCGACCCGATGACGCTACTGAACCTTGAACCCGCCCTCGCCCGCCTGCGCGAGCACATTCAGCAACCCGGCTATATTCAGGGCCTGGTGAAAAAGTGGCTGATTGATAACCCGCATCGCGTACGCCTGACCATGACCCCTGATCAAGCCCAGGCCGAGCGCGAAGCCAAACAAGAACGCGAACGGCTGGACGCCATGCAATCCGCACTGTCTGACGCAGATAAGACACGCATTATCCAGCAGACTCAGGATCTGTTAGCACGTCAGGCGCAACAGGACGACCCATCCCTGTTGCCTAAAGTCGGTCTTGAGGATGTGCCCGCCAGGATGCATTACATCGGTCGCCACCATCACTACGCCGACCAGACACCGCTGACACTGTATGCGGCTGGCACCAATGGCCTGGTTTATCAGCAGGCCATCATGGATATGCCCGCGCTGACGGCCGAAGAACTCGACTTGCTGCCCATTTATACCTATTGCGTTACCGAACTGGGCGTTGCCGACAAAGATTATCTCGCCACGCAACAGTGGCAGTCGGAAGTGGTGGGAAGCCTCAGCATGTATTCCAGCCTGCGCTCCGGCACAGATTCCGTCGAGGGCATCAAGGGCTATCTCACCCTGTCGGCCAAATGTCTGGCGCGAAATCACCCGGGTGCGACGGACCTCATGCGTGCGACGCTTGAGCAGGTACGCTTTGACGAGGTCAACCGGTTGCGTGAACTGGTGGCGCAAATCCGCGCTCGACGCGAGCAATCAGTGACCGGTCAGGGCCACTCGCTCGCCATGGCTGCCGCCAGCAGTGGTCATTGCGCGGCTGCGTACCTGACCAACAAAATGTCCGGTCTTGAGCGCATTCCGTTCATCAAACAACTCGATGAAAAACTGAAGGATGACGCCACTGCCCATGCCACGTTACAAACGCTCGCGCTGTTGCACGCAAAAGTCGTGAGTGCACCGCGGCAGCTTTTGTTAGTAGCCGAACCGCACCGCCTGAACGCATTGACCCAGCAACTGAACGAATGGCGCGCACAAGCGCCGGGCACTAGTGGCCAGGAACACTTCAGCTGGCCATCAACCAGCGAAACCATACAGCAAGCCTGGATTGCCAACAGCCAGGTGAATTTTTGCGCCCGTGCTTACCCCACCGTTGCGATGCAACACGCCGACGCACCGGCGCTATCGGTTTTAGCCGGATTCCTGCGCAACAATTTCCTGCACCGCGCCATCCGCGAACAAGGTGGCGCCTATGGCGGCGGCGCCAGCCACGACAGCAACATTGCAAGCTTCCGTTTCTACTCCTATCGCGACCCGCGTTTGAGCGAAACCCTGGCCGACTTCGATCGCGCACTCGAATGGTTGGCCGAACAAAAGCCCGATGAGCGTCTGGTGGAAGAAGCGATCCTCGGTGTCATTGGCTCCATCGACAAACCCGGATCACCTGCAGGCGAAGCGCGCCAGACTTTCCATGCCGAACTGTTCGGCCGCACCCGCGAAATCCGCGAAGACTTCCGCCGGCGGATACTGGATGTGTCATTCCATGATTTACAGCGCGTAGCCAGGGTCTATCTCACCCCCGATCGGGCCTCCACCGCGGTTGTGTCCCACGCCGCCAAAAAAGACGAGCTGGCCGCACTGGGCCTGTCTATCCACACCTTGTGAGCACCAGATGTTTGAGAAAACGATTGCCCCGCGATTTTGTGAAACCGATGCCCTCGGCCATGTGAGCAATACCACCCTGCCCATTTGGTTTGAGGATGCGCGTCAACCGGTGTTTGAACTGTTTACGCCGGATCTAGATCTGTCTAACTGGCCGTTAATTCTGGCCCGCTTCGAGATCGATTTCCGGGCACAGATTTATTACGGCCAGGACGTGACCCTCAAGACCGGTATTTCAAAACTGGGCAACAGCTCGTTGGAGGTCTATCAGGAAGCCTGGCAAAACGGCATTCTCGCCGCGACCGGTAAAACCGTGCTCGTGCATTTTGACTATCAGAATCAAAGCAAAGCGCCAATTGAGGGCCAGCTCCGGACCTTGTTGGCGCAACACCTTGTCGAGGTTTAATGCCAGTCAATGAGCCTTATGGTTCATTGACCCGCCCGGGCACAAACTGACTGTACAAGCCGTTATTATCGTACACCGCGACTTCAAACTCGTAGCTGCCATACAGGTCACCGACGTATTTGGATAACGCGTAACCATCCTCGACCAATACGTAGGTGTAATCGGTGGCGCCTTCCTCACGATAACGGATTTCATACCCGCCCAACTCCGAGACATCGATAGGATCTCCGTTTTCCCGCGTCGCAGGCGCATCCCAATTGACGGTAACGGGTCCGGCGACAGACACAGGCCCTTCAGGCGCCGGGCTGGGAGTCGGCTCGGGTGTAGGCGTCGGTTCCGGCGTGGGAGTCGGCTCCGGCGTGGGAGTCGGTTCCGGCGTGGGAGTCGGTTCCGGCGTGGGAGTCGGTTCCGGCGTGGGAGTCGGCTCCGGTGTGGGAGTTGGTTCCGGTGTAGGCGTCGGCTCGGGTGTTGGCACAGGCGCAGGTGTTGGCGTGGGTTCCGGGGTCGGCGCCGGTGGTAACCCCACGGGTGGTGGTGTGGGTGTCACGGTAGGCGCTGGAGTCGGCGTTGGCTCCGGCGTAGGCGCCGGGCTCGGTGCAGGCGCTGGAGTCGGCACCGGGCTGGGTGTAGGTTCCGGTGTCGGCGTGGGCGAGATGCCCGGTTTAGGCGGCGCAATGGGCGACTCTATTGCGCCCTTGCCGCCCTCACCACTACCACCACCGCCACCACAGGCCGTGTTCATCAAGGGCGACGCCAGCACCATCACCATGGCGGCTTTGCGCAGAACAATCTGCCAATTAAGGTTGCGTCGCAGTTGCCAGCGGCTGACATAGCCCATATCAACCAGAATGGCACCCAATGCGGTGGATGCATCTTCTGCACCGGCGGCCCGACGACGCACCTGCTCCGCGATGGCATAGCGTAACTGTTGGCGATCAATTATGCCCTTTTCGAGCAGCAAGTCGCCTAATCGGGTTCCCTGTGCACCGTAGACCACAACGCTTACCTCAATACGTTTAGAGAGACCTTCAGTGTAGTGGTTTTCATCGTCCGTCCGACTATCAGTTACTTATTTAAAACGCCCAAAACCTGCAACCTCTGGCATAAGCAGCAAATCAGAATCACATTTTCAGTATTTAGTACCAAATAGCCCCTGAGGGATAATGGGCACAAGTCATTAACAAACAGAAAAGTGGCACGTAGAATAGGTACCCCGCAATAAGTGACTCCCCCATGCTCAGTTACCGCCATGCCTTTCACGCCGGCAATTATGCCGATGTGATAAAACACGCCACACTGGTTGCGCTTATCGACTATCTGGCGCTTAAGGATAAGCCCTTCGTTTACTACGAAACGCACGCGGGTGCGGGCAACTATGACCTGGCCTCGGCAGAGGCCACTAAAACCGGCGAATACCAGCAGGGTTTCGCCAGCCTGGCACGCGCCAGCGGATTGCCCGACTGCCTGCAACGCTATGTATCGCTCATCGATACCTGCCAACAAAGCAACCCGGGTCATTACCCCGGCTCACCGCGGATTGCCAGCCTGCTGGCCCGCCAGCAAGACCAGCTCAGATTGTGCGAATTGCACAGCGCCGACAGCCAAAAGCTGGCGTCGCTTTTTTCCCGGGATAAGCGTGTGCAATGCTTCGCACACGATGGCTATGAAAAAATAATCAGCTTGCTCCCCCCCGCCTGTCGGCGAGGACTGGTCATGATCGATCCTTCTTACGAGGTCAAAACCGAGTATCTTTTGCTGGTCAGACAGTTGGAAAAAATGGTCCGGCGTTTTGCCACAGGCATCTATGCCATTTGGTATCCAGTGGTGGACGAACGCAGAACAGAAGACATGCTTGACGCCATTGCCAACACCGGAATAAAAAATATTCAACGGTTCGAGTTGGGGCTGACCCGGGACCACCAACAACCCGGTATGACCGCAACCGGCATGCTGATCATCAATCCGCCCTGGACATTGAAAGATACACTGGGCGAAAGCCTGCGCTGGTTGAGCACGCAGGTATACACGGGCGGCTACTGGCGTGCCGACCAATGGGTTGACGAATAATGCCGCAGAAGTTTATTTACCGCCCACCCACTGGTGTGCCGCCGCTCGTTTACCAGGATGATCACCTCCTGGCCGTGGACAAGCCGACAGGACTGCTGAGCAACCCCGGCCGGGCGCCGGAAACCCACGACTGTGCCCTCTCCCGCCTGACCGACGCCTACGGTGAACTCTGGCTGATTCACCGACTGGATTGCGACACTTCCGGACTGTTGTTATTGGCCAGAACCAAACAAGCCGAGCGGGAATTGAAAAAACAGTTACAGGCCCGTCAGATCCAAAAGACCTATGAGGCCATTGCCCAGGGCGAGCTCAAACAGGACACAGGCGAAATCCGGGAGCCGTTGGGCCCACAAACGGATAATCCGCCGTTCCAGCAGGTTAGTGCCAACGGCAAAACTGCCCTCACCCGGTACCGTGTATTGGCACGCGCAAATGGCAATACCCGTCTCGCACTCTATCCACACACGGGCAGGACCCACCAGCTGAGGGTCCACATGGCATGGCTTGGGCATCCGCTCCTGGGCGATGCCTTTTATGGCCGTGCCGAAAGCTACACACGCCTGTGTCTGCACGCCAGAGCACTGCAGTTAAACCACCCCACAGACATGACCCCACTGTCGCTGGAGACAGACTGCCCGTTCTGAACCAACCACGCCACAAACCATAATACTGTTTATTAATACAGTAATATGGTTTACAGTACCGGCTTCACACATACCGGAGACCACAGCGATGGCAATTGAAATTGTTTACCGCGTAATCAAACGAAACGGGGAACAGGCAGGAGAATACATGGACAAGAAACTGGCAGACGCACACGATCAGCGCCTGGACTGCGTTTACACCATCGTTGACCTGATCAGTGACGTCGAGACCGGTCTTGGTGAAGACAAGGTAGAAATGATCGCTGAAAAATTGATCGACAACCGCCAGGATCTGATGGCCGCACTGAAAAAGGTGAAAGACCTGCCCACCCCTGCCGAAGACGAAAACGTCACCCCAATCAGCGCAGTGGGCTGACTTTTAGCAGGCCGACGTTTTTTTACCACGCCCCGCCTGTCTTTTCGATTAATCCCCTGTATTATTCGGTGGAAATTGCACTGGGCAATTTCCACATTACTTATAGGGATATTTATGAAAGCGATCGTGGCATTTGGTTTTGTCAGCCTGCTCAGCAGTGCCGCTGTTCTGGCTGAAGACAGTCCATATTACGTTGGCACCTCTGCATTTGCCGCAACGGGCGGCAAACACATCGATACAATCGGCGCTGGGCTGGCACTGCAATTCGGTTACCGTATCTCACCCAATTGGGCAATCGAAGCAGACCATCATGAAACTCTGCAAAAGCTGAAATACAGTGATGATACCAACACCTTCTGTTGCGGCTCAGGTCCCGAATTCGACGTCAATACCACGGCAGTTTTTGGCGTCTTCCGGACTAATGACGACCTTTACTTCAAAGCCAAAGCCGGCTTTAACTTACAAGATTCCAATTTCCAGAACTCTTTGGCACCCGCTTTTGGCCTTGGCGGCGGGTACAAAATAACGCCGAATACGCACCTGGAATTGGAGTGGGAAAAATACAGCAGTTCATTGGACCACTTTTCCCTGGGCATTAAATTCAGCTTTTAAAAAAAGGCCCGCAATGCGGGCCGAGAACTGTAGTCTTAACTACGAGGGAGAGCGGTAACGCAAGGGGTTTATCCTTGCGTTATGGCAAAGGGCTGGTTCAGAAGTTGTAGTTAGCCATCAGCGCAACCGTACGGGGAGCGCCATAAAAGCCGGTGGTGAATGGCGCACCGAAGCTGTAGCCGGCAATGCGATACTCTTTATTGGTCAGGTTTTTACCGATCAGGCCCACATTCCAGTTACCATTTGCGCCGTAGTACATGGCACTCATATCAAACAGGGTATAGGCTTCCTGGTCCAATTGACTGGGCGTTTCAAAAATTTGTGTGTCAGACCGATAGGCAAGCGTCGGATTAATCACGAATTCAGCGCCATTATTGAATGGCAAAGAGTAATTGAGTTGGAACATCGCCGTGGTATCCGGGGTATTCTGCATGTCCCGTTGATCGGACACATCCTGCCCTCCACTGATGAATTCAATGAACTCCGCATCCACGAGCCCCAGCGTGAGATTCGCTTGAAGGTTTTCTGTCAGCGCGGCAGACGTTTCCAATTCAAAGCCCTGAATTCTGGCTTTACCCGCGTTCAATACGGCACTGGCAAACCCGCCGCCGGGCGTAAAGGCCTGCACGGTCACCTGCATATCGGTGTAGTCGGCGTAGAAGGCAGCCGCATTCACCCGCACACGGTTTTCGAACAGGTCCGCTTTCACACCCAACTCATAGGAATCGACGGTTTCGGGATCAAATCCATCAACAGTAGACGGAAGCGCAACGGCGTCGCCGCGCATATCAAAGCCACCGCTCTTGAATCCTGAACTGTAGGTCGCATATACCATCACATCAGAATTCACCTGATAGTCCACGCCCAGATGCGGGGTGAATTTGCTCCAGGTGTCATCGTTGGTGTAATCAGTCAAGGTATTCAGGTAGACCGCCGGCGGCTGACCGGGGTTGTATTTATCGGAAAACAGCGGACTGTATACGCCGATGAAATTGGCTTTGTATACATCCGCTTCTTTTTCGTCCTGAGTATAGCGACCGCCCAGGCTCAAATTCCAATCGGGTGCAAATTGCCAATTGTAGTGTGCATAGACCGAGGTGCTGGTGGTATCAACGGACCCGGCCACCTGCTGGGTTAACCCGGCACCACTCAATTGGAAACCAAGCACCGCGTCAAAAGCGCCAGCCGCGCTACCGGTGTAGTAGTAGACACCGCTCACCAGGTTGGCATTATCGCCTTCCCAGATCAATTGAAATTCCTGCGTTGTCTGATCGTCTTCGTAAAAAGCCGGCACATCAAAATCGGGACGATCGATACTGTCAAAGTCGATGGCCGTTTCGGTGCTTCCTTCGCGGTAGGCGGTGATGGACTTCAGCACCACGCTATCAGACACCGCCCATTCAGCGGTAAGCGAAACCCCGGAGGATTCCACTTTGTTTTCGTGCAGCATATTTGATTGGGTATCATAGACACTGTCGAGCACTGGGGCACCAGTTAAATCGCCATTCAGACGATAACCATGTTTTGGCGAGGAATTGTCTGTGGTCTGATCGGCCGCCAGTCGGATCCATAGCGCATCGGAGGGCTCAAACTCCAGACCGATACGGGCGCTGACCACATCTTTATCGTATTGATCTTTTCCGGTGATCACGTTTTCGCCATAGCCATCGCGCTGGAAGCTGGCAATGGCACCCCCCAGGTACAGTCCATCGGTGAGCTCTGCACTGCCCGCCACTTTCACATCGCGTTGATTGTAACTGCCCAGGGCGCCGCTGATATTGAGCCGGTTGTCGCCGGACATGCGCTTGGTGACGTACTTGACCGCACCGCCGATGGTATTTTTGCCGTACAACGTACCCTGTGGACCACGCAATACTTCAATGCGCTCTACGTCGAGAATATCCATGACTGCACCTTGGGGCCGACCGATGTACACATCGTCCACATAAATGCCCACGCCTGGCTCAAAGCCCCACAAGGGGTCCTGTTGGCCAATGCCACGGATAAACGCGGTCAGCGTCGAGTTAGTGCCGCGCCCGACCTGCAATGTGGTGTTGGGCGAAAGTTTCTGAATGTCAGTTAAATCACTCACGCCATTCTGCATCAGGGCATCTTCGCCAATGGCGGTAACCGCAACCGGCACCTCTTGCAGCGACTGTTCCCGTTTTTGTGCGGTAACGACCACTTCTTCCAATGCCACATCAGCGGCCATCAGAGACTGTGAACTCAAGCTTGCGCCTACGGCTACTGCCAGCGCAAGGGGGTGCAAAGCGAGAGGATTGCGGCTCATGGGATTTCACCTTCTTTATTTGTTATATCTGTCCGTTTCTCTGATCGTTGCTCTCGATCATCTGCTTCCGGGAAGTGCCATCGACTACTCCCATGGAATGAACTCCAGTCTAAGGGTTAATTGCCCTTTTGCCTGCAAGACCTTGGTATGACATGCCTACATACCAAGGTCTAGTTCTGTGGATCCGCGGCATCCGGATAATGAGCTGGCGCTAATAAAAAGATTATGGAATTCACTATGTTAAGCCTGCTCGGTTTGCTGTTTGCCTTGGGTCTGCTGATTTACCTGACCATTAAAGGCATGAACCTGATGATTGCGGCCCCGCTCACCGCCTTGCTGGTGGCCCTGGCGGCTGGCCTTCCACTACTGCCGGGTACGGCCGACGACAGTTTTGTTCAGGCTTATATGCTGGGCTTTACCAATTTTATTGAAGCCTGGTTCTTTATGTTTTTACTGGGCAGCCTGTTCGGCAAGTTCATGGAGGCCAGCGGCGCCGCCGATAAAATTGCCTCCGATATTGTCGGCTGGCTCGGCCTTAAGCACGCGACGGCAGCGGTTGTATTGGCCTGTGCCCTGCTCACCTACGGCGGCGTCTCGGTGTTTGTGGTGGCCTTCTCGGCCTACCCCATGGCGGTGAGCCTGTTCAAAAAAGCCAACCTCCCGCGCCGCTTTATCCCGGCGGTCATGGCCTTTGGCTCGGTCACGTTTACCATGACCTCCGCCGGCAGCCCCGAAATCCAGAACTGGATTCCCATTAAATATCTGGGCACCTCACCTTATGCGGGTTGGCAGGTGAGTCTGGTGGTGGCCGCGTTTATGGCGGTGGCCGGATTTGTCTGGCTGAATATCATGATGCGGCGGGCCACAGCGCGCGGTGAAGTCTTCCTCGCGCGCGCGGACGATCCGGAGCCGCTGGACAAACCCCTGCCCTCGGGCTGGGTCGCGGCCAGCCCGATTCTGGCGGTTTTGGGAGTCACCTTTTTCTGCCACCAGATTTTTGCCCAATATGCACTCATCGTGGCGCTGCTGGCGGGTTGTCTCACCGCCTGGGGATTGACCTTCCGTCAACAATATAACCTCGACACCCTGGTCACAGCGGGCACAACCGGCGCACTGCTGGCGATTGCCAATACCGCGGCGGTCGTCGGCTTTGGCGCCGTCGCCAAAGCGAGCCCGGCCTTCGACCTCGCCGTGGGTGCTATCACCAGCTTACCGGGCAACGAACTGGTGGGCGCGGCTATCGCCGTCACCGTGATTGCGGCCATGACCGGCTCCGCATCGGGCGGACAATCCATCGCACTGCCCGAGCTTGCACCCCACTACCTGGATGCAGGCGTCAACCCGGACGCCCTGCACCGGGTGGTGGCCATTTCATCGGGCGCACTGGATTCGTTGCCACACAATGGTTACGTGGTCACCACCATCCGCTCCATTTGCGGTGAAACCCATCAGGCGGCGTATGCACCCATGGGCGCACTCACAGTCGTGATACCCTTGTTTGGCACCCTGCTGGCGCTGGCATTATTTATTTTATTCTGAGGTCGACATGCACAGGATCATTAGCTGTCTGATATTTCCACTGGCGTTGGCGGGCTGTCTGGAATCCCTGAACCCTGCCAACCTGCAGCCGGCAGAACTGACCAAACCCCCGTTTATGGTGGATGACCCCTACGCACTCCACACCGACGGCAGCACCAATGATCTGGTCAGCGCCGGGCTTGGGCTGGCCGGATTGCGCGCACCGATGCCGGCGCTTACACCGGACAGCACCGAATCGCTCAGACGGCACGCGATCCATCAGAATTTCAACGCCCTGCTGGCCATGAAAGAACAGGATGGTTACGGCACCTTGTACGCAACTCACATGGCCACCGGGGGGCCAGTTGCCGGTACCGAATACCGCCTGCCGGTACGATACAGCGATCACGCCATTGCCGCGATTCTGATGCTTCAGGTGCCGGCAAGCTTCAATGCCCAATCACCGTGTATCGTGGCTACTGCATCCTCGGGTTCGCGGGGCATCTATGGCGCGGCGGGTGTGGTGGGCGCCTGGGCTTTGCATCAGGGTTGTGCGGTGGTCACAACCGACAAGGGCACGGGCACGGGATTTCACCTGCTGGGTGAAAACATGGCCAGCCATTGGCTCGGTGCAGCACTCCCGGCCAACACAGAACATCATCGCGAGCTCCATTATGCGGAAGACATTGCGGCGCTTTCGCCATTCAACGAAAAAAACCCGCACCGCATCGCGACCCGCCACGCCCACAGTGGACGGGTTCCCGAAAAAGACTGGGGTCGGTTCGTGTTGCAGGCGATTCAATTCGGCTTTTATCAGCTCAACCAGCACCACAGACCATCGGAACAACCCGATTTCAGTTTTCTGAGGAACAACACCACCGTCTTGGCCGCCGCGATTTCTAATGGCGGTGCGGCTGTGCTTGCTGCTGCCGAACAGGATGATGGCGGTTGGATTGATGGTGTGGTGGTGTCGGAACCCAACGTGTTTTTACCGGGCGGTACCCAATATCTGCACGGCAACCAAACCCAGAACGTCAACAGTCTGCTAACCACCGCCGCCCGCACGGCCCTGCTCGCACCCTGTGCCGCACTGGCCGAAGATTTGCCCTCGCCACTCGCGGCATACCAACTGCCGCTGTTTCAAGCACATTTCAAGCAACGCTGTGCGGATCTGAAAAAAGACGGCCTGATTACAGGCGATTCGGTTGCAGACCAAGCACAGGATGCATTGGCCCGATTACAGGCCGATGGATTAAACGAGCGCGCACTGCCACTACTCACCACAAGCAGCGCCATCCATTTGTGGGAAGCCATTCTGGTCAACTACACCAACAACTTTACCCGTGCCCGCGTGGAAAATGCCCTGTGTGGATTGAGCTATGCCTACACCGATAGCACCGGTAACCCAACTGCCATGCCACCTGAAAAGCACGAGCGCTTGTTTGGTAACAGCGGTATCCCCCCGGTGGATGGCATCAGTATTGTGAACAATCGCAATCAAAAAGCGCTGGCGTTTTCCGTCAATAATGCACTGCAGCCGGATCTGGCCTACGACAGCATCCGCTGCCTGAGTGAGCAGATCCAGTCTGCAACCCTCCGGCAAACAGAAGCCGACATCGCGCTCACGGGTGCGCTCAAGGGCCTGCCCACCCTAGTGGTACAAGGCGGTGCAGACAATCTGATTCAACCCGCTCATCACGCCAGGGCCTATGCCGTACTCAACCAACGACAGGAGCCCAACAAAAGCCAGTTGCGCTATATCGAAGTCAAACAGGGGCAACATTTTGACGCCTTCCTCAATCTGCCACCTTTGCGCCCGTATTTTGTGCCCTTGCATCCCTATTTTGAACAGGCCATGGACGCGATGCTGGCTCACCTGCGGGATCAGGCGCCACTGCCACCCAGCCAGCTGATTGACGCTCCACCCGCGAAGGATCCAGTCGCCCCCCTTGTCAGCCTGCCCTCGATTGCGTTTAATGCCGAGACTATCGCCGCATCGCCTCAGCATCAGGCGCTACTTATAACCGGTGGCGGTATAACCGAAAAATAACAACGAATAGCACCGCGCCATGCTCAGTTATCTGGCGCTGCTCGCCATATCGCTGACATACCTGCTCGTCCTGTTTGGCATTGCCTGGTGGGGCGACAGTCTGGCCGAGCAGCGCGTCAAACGCATCAAGCCCTATGTGGTCGCCCTCGCGACAACGATTTATTGCAGCGCCTGGAGCTTTTACGGGACCACGGCGCAAGCGGCCATCAACGGCTGGTATTTTCCGCCCACCTTTCTCGGCGCGATTATCCTGTTGGTATTTTTCGGACCCACGCTCAAACGACTGCTGGCCCGGGCCAAGCAAGGCAGCGCCACGTCGCTGGCAGACTTTCTCGCCAATCACTTCGGCCGCTCCCGGCGGCTCGCGGTGGTGGTTTCCATTATTTGTCTGATCTTGCTGGTGCCCTATATCGCGCTGCAGCTCAAAGCCATTACCGAGAGCTTTCATCTGCTGACCGACAGTTGGGTCCAATCCCACTACCTTCTGAGTGTGCCGGTACTCGAAGACACCGCATTTTACTTTGCGATTATTCTGGGCCTGTTTGCCATTGCCTTCGGCACCCGCCACATGGACAGCCGCGAACACCACAATGGCCTGATGATTGCCATTGCCTTTGAAGCCGTGATCAAACTCATGGCGTTCATGGCCATTGCACTGTTTGTGGCTTACGGACTTTTTGATGGATTTGATGATTTGTTATTGGCCGCCGCACAGACGCCCTCAGTAGCGGCACGCATTGCCGGCAACGAGGGCGACCAGGGTTTCATGGCCGCGGTGGTGCTGGGAATGATTGCGGTTGTCTGTCTGCCACGGCAATTCCATGTCCTGGTGGTGGAAAGTGAATCCAAGCGCGACCTGGATACGGTGCGGTGGGTCCTACCCGCCTATCTGATATTATTCGGCATCTGTATTCTGCCGATTGCCTACGGCGGCCTGGTGGCGTTCAGCGGGCAGGATATCAGCGCAGACCATTTTGTCCTGCGTTTGCCACTCGCCAATCATCGCGAAGACCTGGCGTTGCTCGCCTACCTGGGTGGACTTTCCGCCGGCTCCAGCATGGTCATCGTCGCCTGTGTGGCGATGGCCACCATGATCAGTAACGAGCTGGTGGTGCCGCTATTGATCCGCAAACGTTGGTTGCGCGGCAAAGCCCCCAATGACTTTACGCCTCAATTGCGCAACACCCGGCGCCTGATCATTCTGGCCATCATGTTGATTGCCTATGGCTACTACCATTTGTTCGCCAACAACAACGCGTTGGGCGCCATTGGTTTGTTGTCTTTCGCGCTCGTGGCTCAATTTGCACCCGCACTGTGGCTCGCCTGTAACCATGGCCACCAAACCGATCGCGCGGTGCTTGCCGGCATCGCGGCTGGCTTTTTGGTGTGGAGCTACACATTGCTTTTGCCAATGCTGTCACGCGCAGGCTGGATCGCACCCGAACTGATAGACCAAGGCCCATGGCAGCTGGATTGGCTGAAACCAACGGCGCTTTTCTATTGGACCGGCCCGGCAGAAATCACCCACGGCGTGGTCTGGAGTTTGTTGGCAAACCTGCTCACTGTCGCCCTGCTCTATCGCCCCAGCCACCAGCCGTCTTCAAGACACAGAGCGCCGCAGATGAGCGCGAGACAACTTCATCAACTGGCGGTGCGCTTTCTGGGCAGCGAGCAAACACGCTTGGCACTGGCGCAGTTTGAAGGTGAAACCGAACACGGCGACCTGGCCAGCCCGGCATTCACCGACTTTATCGAAAACCTGCTCGCCGGCGTTATCGGCAGCACTTCCGCCCGCCACCTGCTTGAGTACGCCAACCAGACCGATACCCAACCGCTGATTGAAGAAACCACCGAGCTGTTTCATTTTTCCAGGGAATTGCTGCAGGCCAGCATCGACAATATCAGCCAGGGCATCAGTGTGGTGGATAAAAACCTGCGCCTGGTGGCGTGGAACAGGCCTTATCTGGCCCTTTTCAATTACCCGTCAGAATGGGTGCACGTGGGCAGACCGGTGGCCGACTTACTGCGTTTTAATGCCGAACAATTCGATCGCGTTACCGCCGGGGAACTGGATGATTATGTGGCCCGCCGGCTCGAGTTCATGGCCAGTGGCAGCCCCTACGTAGTGACACGGCACCTGGGCGACCAGGTGATTGAACTGCGCGGCAATCCCATGCCCGGTGGCGGCTTCGTGACAACCTTTACCGACATCACGCAATATCACAATACGCTGAATGCATTGGAAGAACACAAGAAATTACTTGAACACAAAGTGGCGGAACGAACCCAAGCACTGGAGCAAGTCAACAGTGAACTGAAACAGGCCAACGAAAGCAAAACCCGGTTTTTAGCGGCAGCGGGACATGACGTGATTCAACCACTCAATGCAGCCAAGCTTTTTGCCAATGCGCTTTTGCAGCAACCGCTGCCGCCGGAGCAAAAACAATCACTCGAGCAACTGGATACTGCACTGGGTGCGGCCGACAACATTATCAGCGAATTGCTGGCCATCGCCAAACTGGATGCCGGCGCCGTTGAACCCCAATGCCAGGCATTTGCACTGGATCAACTCGTCAACCTGCTGGCCCGGGACTACCGCCCGCAAGCGTCGCAACAAGCGTTGAGACTCAACACCCGGACGCGATCGGCCACGGTCTTTACCGACCCGAAGTTGTTGCGTCGCATCGTGCAGAATTTATTGGCCAACGCCTTGCGATACACCAGCAAAGGCGGCGTATTGCTCGCGATCCGCCCCAAAGGTAATCGTTGGCTGCTGCAAGTTTGGGATACCGGCCAGGGCATCCCTGAACCGGATCAGCAGGTCATTTTTGAAGAATTCAAACGCCTGGATCAACATCGTCAGGACGGCGGATTGGGCCTTGGATTGGCCACGGTCAAGCGCTTGTGCAACCTGCTGAAACTCGATCTGACGCTTTCGTCTACGCCCGGCAAGGGCAGCTGCTTTTCGTTGTCTATACCGGCCACAGAGGCGCCTGCGCGGAGCTTCCTGCCCAACAAATCCACTGCCATACCTGCAGCGGCTGCGTTCAAAGGATTGCGCGTGCTCTGTATTGATAATGAACCCACTATTCTGCAGGGACTGTCAGCACTGCTGTCGCCCTGGGGCTGTGACGTTCTCATCGCACAAAACCGGCAGGATGCATTGCAGAAGGTTGCCAACAGGCCAGCGTTGATCCTCGCCGACTATCATCTCGACAATGGCGACAATGGTGTTGCCGCTGTGGAAGCCATCCGACAAGCAATGAAAGAATACGTACCGGCCATTATTCTGAGTGCCGATTTTCAGGATGATGTGAAGCAGGCAGCCAAAGCCGCTGGCCACTATTTTCTTAAAAAGCCGGTAAAGGTGGCAGCACTCAGAGCTCTGATGTCCAGGCACTTCAAACGCGCCTGACCGCCGGTAAAACAAGGCTATGCAGTAATCGAACTACGCATTAAAACCACGCCGGTTCAGCGCGAACTGGCACAACCAACGGTCAATTGAGTTGCTGTGCCAGCAGGATCACTTCGGTGCGCTTGCGCACACCGAGCTTACGCATGATGGCAGTAACGTGGGATTTTACCGTGGGTTCGGCAATCGACATTTCATAGGCAATTTGCTTATTGAGCTTGCCCTCACACAGTTTGGAAAATACCCGGAACTGGTGCGGCGTAAGACTGCCAATACGGCTGGCCACATCGTCGAGCCCAACGCCCTGTGCGTGGCTGGTATCGAGTTCAAACCATTCATCGCCGGCCAACAAATGGCTGATTGCCCGGGCCAGCTGCTCCGGCGTTGCCTGCTTGGAAATAAACCCACTGGCGCCCAACTGCTCAGCGCGCCGGATTTGTTGCGAGGAATCATCGCCGGAAACAATGGCAACCGGGATTTCCGGGTAACAGGCCCGCAAATTGACTAACCCGGCAAAACCCTGCGCACCTGGCATGTGCAAATCCAACAGAATCAGATCTGGCTCCAAGCCCTGTTCCAGCTGGGTCATCACAGCACCGATGTCTTCACACTCAGTGCATTGATCAACCCCGCCCGGCAATGCCATGGACAGGGTCTGGCGCAATGCAGCACGGAACAATGGGTGATCATCGGCAAGCAGTAAATGAGGCATAAATTTATTATAGGTATCGGGATATGGCCTCATCATAACGGTCATTGGGCCGTCCATCCACCGTCAATGGGAATGCTGGCGCCGGTCAGGGTAGCGGCCTGATCCGAGCATAAGAATTGAACCATGGCACCGATGGATTCAGGCGCGGTCATTGCGTGCATCGGCTGTTTGTTCGCCACCAATTGCTGACTGGCCTGAGCGAGTTCCAGCCCTTCCTGTCGCGCCAGATCAGCTACCTGACTCTGTACGATGGCGGTATCAACCCAACCGGGACAAATCGCGTTGCAGGTGATACCGGCATTGGCCGTTTCCAACGCCGTGGCTTTGGTAAAACCGATTAAACCGTGCTTGGCGGCAACATAAGCCGACTTATTCACCGAAGCCACCAAGCCATGCACTGAGGCAATATTGATAACGCGGCCAAAACCTGCAGCTCGCATCGCGGGCAACGCCGCTTGCGTCGCGATAAAGGCAGCCGTGAGATTAATCGACAAAATGGATTGCCAGCGCTCAACAGGAAAGCTGTCGACGGGCGCGGTGTACTGAATACCGCCATTATTCACAAGCACAGCCAGGCTACCCAACTGGCTTTGAGCCGAGGCTACCATCTGCGCGACTTGTTCGGGTACGGCGAGATTGCCGGGGACGAAGCAACAGGTCACGCCGTAGCGCTGTTCGGCTTCGCGGGCCAGTTGCCAGCCATCCGTCTCATCGACCAGGCCATGCAAGGCAACGCTGTATCCATGCTGCATCAGCACTTTCGCGCAAGCCATGCCAATGCCCGAAGTGCTGCCGGTAACCAGTGCGGTGCGATTGTTATTGGCGTTCATAACGATCCGATTGTGGAGATAAGAAACGCCTAGGCTATCAAACCCCCTGCAACCGCGCCCTCATACCTTGGTCGCATCAGGGCAACGTCAAGGTAAATATGCCACCATCCAGTTCGCCCCCATTGGCAAGCGATATGAACCCTTCCTTACCGCCTGAACGGTGCAAACTGGCCACCCGTTGGGCAAAAAACAGCCCCAGGTTGGTGCTGCCGGTTTCGAACGAAATCCCCCGTTGGGCATTGACCGGTTGATCGATCATCACTTGCGGGTAGCCACCGCCGTCGTCGGCAATCTGAATCACCAAGGTTTTTTCTTCGATGACCGCCGAAACCAGTAGCTTACTGCGTGTATAGCGCGCGCAATTGACCAGCACATTGTGTATGACACCACCAATCAGTTCAGCATCAAAGTACCACAGGAGATCTTCATCACAACGCAGCTCGACATCGATATGCCGGCTGGTCAGCAGCAGATCGTTGCGCGCCAGTTGCTCATCGATGAGATCGCGCACGTAATGCTCTTCCACATGTACAGGCATGGACTGTAAGTTAGTGCGGTAAAGTCCAAGTAACTGGATCAGTTCACCGTTGATGCGGGACACCTCATATTGTAGCGTCGCGTACCGACTGGCTTGCGCCGGCGTCTTGGGTGGCATTTCACGCATGGTGTCATCCAGCGTATTTATCAGCATCCCCAAAGAATTCTTCATGTCGTGCACACTGCTGGCGAGTATCAGCGAAAACTCAGCCTGCAGATCTTCCCGCTGACTCATATCACTTCCCCTTTCGCTTCGACTGATTGGCACGGATTTCCATGTCTGCCTGGCGCAACATATCCTGCAATTGCCGGTAGCGCTGGAATTGAGGGTGAGTGCCATTGATGGACGATTCGACCCCCTTCAGGCATTGAATGGCAATGTCCATCCACTGGGGATTTTCATCGCCTGTACGCATCTGGCCCACTAACGCCTGCACCAGATTTAATTGCACGCCTAAATGGCGTGGAAACAATCGGCGCGCCCGCTGAAAACATTCAATCGCGCGCATATACGCCTGCTGCTCATACAGGCGAATACCCTCTTTATTGATACTGGCCACTTGCTTGCACGCGGCTTCGCTGACCGGGTCATCCAGCAACCGGTCAATTTTTTCCAGTGCCGATTCGTCGTCTTTAAACGCTTCCACCAATTCCACCAGACGATCATTCGCTTTCGCGTTCTGTCCCAATGCCTGCAAGGTCATCACCCGATCCAATTCGGTGTCAATGTCCATCAGGCCCAAGGCTTCGATTGCCTGATTTGCCGCCATAAACAATTCGTTGGCGCGCTTGGTATTGCCTTGCTTGAGTTGCAACTGGGACTCGATCAGTTGCAATTGCAGTTTGCGCGTGTCGTCCTTGCCAAACCGGCTTTCCACCTGATCCACAACTGCCAGGGCTTCACGCAATACATCGCGGCCCACTGTTTCATCTTCGGCAAACGCCGCCACTGCTGCCCGGGTAAACGCCATGTGGTTTTCAACTTTGTCGTGTACGGAGTTCTCGGACAACTTAACCACTTTTTTATAGGTTTGCGCGGCCACAATACTATCGTTGTTGGACTGCGCCACCTGCGCCAGTTTTTCCTGCCTCAACAGGGCCACTGGCGACACGGCGACCGCCTGCTCAAGGACTTTCTGACGCTCCGCTTCCTTGCCTTGCCGGCGATACAGTTCTGCCAGTTCATCGTATGCCGGCATGCACAGAGGTTGCAGTTGAATTATCTGCTGAAGCCAGTCCTCGGCCCGGTCATCATTTCCACGTGCCGCCTCCACCTGCGCCATACCGACTTGCGCCCAATCCAGTTCCCGCATTTCCAGCACCTGTCGATACAGCTGCTCAGCCAGATCGTATTGCTGGGTTTTGATATAGAGAGCGCCCAGCAGCTTCTGACACAACACGGCATAGCGCGAGTTCTCGTCGAGTTTGGTCAGGCAAAGCACGATAGCGCGATCCAGGTAGTTATCCTCGATTGCGCGATACACAGACTTCATGGATTGGCGCTGATGCAACACCCGATCGAGTCGCTGGCGCAAGGTTTTGGCGGTAATGGGCTTGGTGAGGTATCCGTCGGGCTCGTAATCCGACGCTGCCAGGACAATATTGCGCGACGACTCGGCACTGACCAGCAAGAACAGATTACTGCGCCGCAGGAGATTTTTGTGGCGCATTTCCTCCAGCAATTGCAAGCCGTTACGGCCTTTGCCAAGGTTGTAATCGCACAAAATCAGGTCGTAATCATTCTCCTCGCACAAGCGCAAGGCTTCATTACCATTGACGGCCGTGTCGACCGTACGGCAACCGAAATCCGACAACATCCGGCTCACCGTCATGCGGAAGCTGTCGAAATCGTCCACCACCAAAACTTTCACTGCAGCGTAATTAACCAAAGATTCCCTACCCTTGACCGTCCTGCCCCCGGAAAACTGCCACTTCAAGCTTAGACCAGTTTGCTAGACCCGCACCCGCTGGCTAGAATGGCGCGTTTTGAGGGGCCTAGCCATGACCGACCAGCGCGACAACATATATGCGAGCCCACTGGCCGAACTGGCCAGCTTCCGGTTTGACCAGCAGGTGGTCAATGTGTTCCCCGATATGATCAAGCGGTCAGTCCCGGGCTACACCACCATCATCAGCATGATTGGCGATCTGGCCGAGCGCTATGCCCGGGCCGATTCCCGTTGTTATGACCTGGGCTGCTCCCTGGGTGCGGCCACACTGGCCATGCGCCATCGCATCCGGGCCGCCAACTGCCGCCTGATCGCGGTGGATAACTCCAAGGCCATGATCGAGCGCGCCCGCCAGGTTATGGCCGCGGATAGCGCCGAAGTGCCGGTTGAGCTGGTGTGCAGCGACCTGCAACAGGTGGCGATTGAACAGGCCTCGGTGGTGGTGCTTAACTTCACCCTGCAGTTTATCGACCCTGCCCAGCGTGACCAGATAGTCAGCAAAATCTATCAGGGCTTGGTCCCGGGTGGCGTGTTGATTCTGTCGGAGAAAGTGGCATTCAAAGACCAGCCCCACCACGATCTGATGATTGAGTTACACCACAACTTCAAGCGCACCAATGGCTACAGCGATATGGAAATCGCGCAAAAACGCACGGCGCTGGAAAATGTCCTGATACCCGAACCACTCGAGCACCACCGCCAGCGGCTGAAAAATGCCGGCTTCACGTCGGTGGATGTATGGTTCCAATGTTTTAACTTTGCCTCACTGATCGCTATCAAAGCATGAACTATCTCGATCTCTACGCCGATCTGCTCGCCTACCTGCGAGACGACGCCCGCTTCAGTGAATGGGCTGCAACACTGCCCGCACAAATCCATGAGGGCCTTTCGGAAACGCGCTTTGGCGACTTGCCGCAATGGCGCGACAGCTACCTGAAACTGCCGGCCATCAAGGCCACCGTAATGGACTTCAAACACGGCATGACGCTGGACGGGCCGATTGAGCAAACGACCCGGGACGCGATAGAGGCCACCTTGCGGGAACTGATCCCCTGGCGCAAAGGCCCGTATTCTGTGTTTGGCACTCATATCAATACCGAATGGCGCTCGGATTGGAAATGGGACCGGGTATTGCCACACCTGGATTCCCTCGCCGGCCGGCATATTCTCGACGTAGGCTGCGGCAACGGCTACCACTGCTGGCGCATGTTGGGCGAAGGCGCACGCCGGGTGATTGGCATAGACCCCTCGCCCCGGTTTGTCATGCAGTTTTACAGCCTGAAAAAATTCACCGGCCCCAAACCCGTGGACGTCCTGCCCATCGGTATCGAACAGCTGCCGGCCAACCTTGGTTGCTTTGACACGACATTTTCCATGGGTGTGTTTTATCACCGGCGATCGCCCATGGATCACCTGCGCGAGCTGAAAGACACTCTGCGACCCGGTGGTCAACTGGTGTTGGAAACGCTGGTAATCGAAGGTGGACTGGGCGATGTATTGGTGCCCGAAGGCCGCTACGCCAAGATGAACAATGTGTGGTTTCTGCCGTCGCCCGACACACTCATCAGCTGGATGCGCAAATGCGGTTTGAAAAATCCGCGCCTTGCGGAAATGAACCGGACGAGCCTGGATGAGCAACGCACCACCGACTGGATGCTGTATCACTCGCTGCGGGAATTTCTCGATCCGGATGACCTGTCAAAAACTGCTGAAGGTCACCCGGCGCCGATTCGGGCAACCTTTATCGCCGAAGCCCCGTAAAACGTTGCAGGCCTGAACCGCAGATCAGTGAGCCCTACAACAACGGCCTTTGCCCAACGCCCTCATGGGCCAGCAACCATTGTTTGCGCGCGAGGCCACCGGCATAGCCGGTCAACGTGCCGTTGGTACCAATCACACGATGACAGGGCACGATAATCGCAATCGGATTGCGGCCATTGGCCGCACCCACCGCACGCACCGCTTTCTCGTTACCAATCGCGCGGGCGATATCCCGATAACTGGCGGTCACACCAAAGGGAAGCTGGTAAAGTGCGGTCCACACCTGCGTTTGGAACGCGGTACCGCGGGCGGCAAGCGGCACAGTAAACGCCTGCCGTTGGCCGGTAAAATAGTCGGTTAATTCAGCCATCGCCTGCGCGAGATGCGCTTCTGCACTGTCACTTGTTGGCGCCGATGTTTGAATCGGCAGTGCATCAAAGCTGACCGCGGTGATACCCCGCTCGTTAGCCTGAATCCATAACTCACCCATGGGCGTTGAAAGCCGTGCCGTCGATGCTGTCAGTGCGTGGGTCATACCAACAATTCCCAAAGTTGCAATGTGAGGTAACTGCGCCAGGGCGCAGCAACGTCTGGCGAAATCTGTGGCCACTGGGCCAACGCATGTTTAATACCGAGATCACCCGCCAGCCAGATATCCGTGTGCTGGGCCCCGCGCATTTGCGCGTAGCTGACCGTCCAGGGCCCGATGCCCTTTATCGCCAACCAGCGCGCCACATCCAATTCGGGAAACTCCGAACAACACGCTGCCAGTGCGCGCAGGCTCGCCCGCCGACTGGCAGGCATCCCGAGAAATAGCAGCTCGTCCGCGGCCACCTGCGCAGGTGCGGGAAACAAATGGTAGTGGCCGCCCCCTTCGCCGAGTGGCCGGGTTTCACCTAGCGTGTGCACCAGCGTCTCGGTCATTTTCCTGGCCGCCGCCACACTCACCTGCTGGCCCAATATGGCCCGGACCCCGGCTTCAAATGCGCTGCAAAATTGCGGCACGCGCATGCCCTCCGTCAATGCGGGCGCGGAGGAAGAACCCTTGAACGCCGCGCGCAGCGCCCGGCCTATCGCGAGGCTGTTGGCGTCCAGATCCAGAATCCGCCGCACCATCGCCACCGCAGCTGACAACCGGCTGGGATCAGCCAGCGTAAATGTGACCCGAAAACCATGGCGCGAAGGCTCATGCACCGCATCAAACCAACCGCCGCCGGGTACAGACAAAGACCGCGAATAACTGGCTTCGGTGACCCGCTCCAGCCCCTCCACCTGGCGTTTTGCTAAAAATGCCTGCACCGAAGACCAGGCATAGGGCGGCCGGTAACTCAGAAACAGCGTAATTCCGTGCGAAGTGACCCGGTCTTGGGCCGATCGCCGGACCTCGCTCGGCGTCAACGCCAGGCGGCGTTTAAACGCATCATTGAAACGCCGTACGCTTTGGAATCCGCACGCGAGCGCAATGTCGGTAATCGGCATCGGCGTTTCATGCAGCAACTGCTTGGCCAACAAGCAGCGTCGGTAGATTTGGTATTCCTTCGGGCCGACGCCCAGGCTCTCAGCAAACACGTTGCGTAAATGGCGATCGGTAATCCCGAGCTCGGCGGCAATGTCCGTTAACGACAAACCCTGCTCCAGCAGTGCGATTGCGCGCGTAACCTGCGCGTTTGCGGGCGAATAACCGGGTGCGGCATCCGGGCGGCAACGCAAGCACGGCCGGTAGCCCTCGGCGGCACAGGCGGCTGCGCTGGCAAAATAGCGAACATTGTCTTCCCGCGGCGCTCTCGCCGGGCAGGTGGGACGGCAATAGATACCGGTACTGAGAACGGCCGTATAGAACAGGCCGTCAAACCGACTGTCGCGCGCCAACCGCGCGGCCTGGCAGGCCTCGGGAGTCAGCGCGGGCGTGGTGTGAATTGATGATGTCGTTTGCATGGCCACTATTATTGCCCGTGGCCGGGTTGGAGACTAGCCAGAACCGGAACTGGCTAAAAAACTAATCGTCGAGATCCTGGATGGGCGAGGTTAGGCCAAGCTCAGCGTGGATCTGCCGGCACCAGCGGTTCAGCCGACCGGCAGTCAGGTCTTCCTGCTGATCCTGATCAATGCCGAGACCCACGAACAGATTCTCACCAGCAACCTGGGCTTTGGAGGCATCAAAATCGTAGCCGTCAGTGGACCAATAGCCGACGATGCGGGCGCCGTTAGGCACGATCACATCGTGCAGCATGCCCATGGCATCCAGGAAGTAATCGCCGTAGCCAAACTGGTCGCCCAGGCCAAACAGCGCCACCGTTTTACCGGTGAAGTCCACCTGACCGACGTCGCCCCAGAAATCCTCCCAATCGGACTGGATCTGGCCGAAGTCCCAGGTGGACAGGCCGAGGATCAGGGTGTCGTAATTGTCGAAGTCCAGCACCGTGATATCAGCCACATCCAGCACATCCACCAGATCAGCTCCCAGGCGGGCCTGAATACGGTAGGCGATTGCCTCAGTATTGCCTTCATCACTGCCAAAAATTAAACCGATCTTTGCCACAATCGCCCCGAATCAGAACCAATAACCGCCATTGCGGTAGCCTTGCACCTGCAAGGAAGCGCCCAATTTGCCTCGGGCAATGATGCGGTGGTTGCGCACCACCCAACGTACAGCCACTTTCACGCTAACCTCGTACTTCTCTACATCTCATAGCGGGCGCGCATTATACCTGTCCCGGGCCAAATTTTAAGCGCCAATTGTTCATTTCAACTCACACCCGGATGACCGGGGCCCGTATAATGCGCCAATGAGCCACGAACCCCTGCACATACTCCAACACACGTTTGGCTATAGCGCCTTCCGCCCCCCACAGGACGAGATTATCGACACGGTGACCCACGGCGGTGACGCCCTGGTCATCATGCCTACCGGGGGCGGTAAATCCCTCTGCTACCAGATACCCTCGCTCGCCCGCGCAGGCTGCGGCGTGGTGATTTCACCGCTGATTGCGCTGATGCAGGACCAGGTCGACGCGTTGGCTCAGCTGGGCGTCAGCGCCGGTTACCTGAACTCTACGTTGAGCCCGACCGAACAGGCCAGTATCGAGCAGGCGCTGGTGGCGGGTGAGCTCGACTTGCTGTACATCGCGCCCGAACGCCTGAACCAGGCGCGCACAATCAACTTGTTGCACCAGGCCAGGCTCGCCCTGTTCGCCATCGACGAAGCCCATTGCGTGTCCCAATGGGGCCACGACTTCCGGGCCGATTATCTGCAGCTGGGCCTGCTGGCAGAAGAATTTCCCGACGTGCCGCGCATCGCGCTCACCGCCACTGCCGATGCCCGCACACAACAGGAAATCATCCATCGCCTGCACCTAGAACAGGCCCGGGCGTTTATTGTGGGTTTTGATCGGCCCAATATTCAGTACCGCATCACGCCCAAGAACAACCCGAAAAAGCAGCTGGTACAGTTTTTACGCAATGAACACCCGGAGGACAGCGGCATTGTGTATTGCCTGTCGCGCAAAAAAACCGAGGAAATTGCCAGCCACCTGCAATCGGAGGGGTTTAACGCCCTGCCCTATCACGCCGGCTTGCCCGCTGAAGTCCGCGCCAGTAACCAGGCCCGGTTTTTACGCGAAGATCAGATCATCATGGTGGCTACCGTTGCGTTTGGTATGGGCATCGACAAACCGGATGTGCGCTTCGTTGCCCACCTGGATTTACCCAAAAGCCTGGAAGCCTATTATCAGGAAACCGGCCGCGCCGGCCGCGACGGCAACCCCGCCACCGCGTGGATGACCTACGGCTATCAGGATGTGATTCTGTTGAGTCAGATGATGGCGCAATCGGACGGCAGTCTCGAACACAAAATTGCCGAGCGGCAAAAACTCGATGCCATGCTGGGTTTGTGTGAGGTCACCAGTTGCCGACGGCAGGTGTTGCTGAATTATTTCGGCGAGCGTGACCACGCGCCCTGTGGAAATTGTGACACCTGCCTGACCCCGGTGGACACCTGGGACGGCACTGAAGCAGCGCGCAAAGCGCTTTCTACCGTGTACCGCTCGGGCCAACGCTTTGGCGTGAGTCATCTGGTGGATATTCTGCTTGGCAAAAGCAATGACAAGATTATCCAGTTCGATCATCAGCAACTGAGTACCTACGGGATCGGCGCGGAACTCGATGCCAACCAATGGCGTTCGGTATTCCGGCAACTGGTGGCCCGTGGTTATCTCGCGGTAGACACCGCAGGCTTTGGCGGACTGAAACTGGATGAAAAGTGCCGGGCACTGCTCAAGGGCGAGGAAACCATCGAACTGCGCCGTGACGTCAAAGACATCAAACAACGCAAAAGCAGCAGAACACAACAACTCGCGGCAGCCGACGAACGCCTGTGGAATGCGCTGCGTGCCACGCGCAAGCGGCTGGCGGAAGAGCACGGCGTGCCTCCCTATGTGGTATTCCATGACGCCACATTGATGGAAATGGTCCGCTATCATCCCACCAGTGAGCAGGCCATGCTGGCCATCAGCGGCGTGGGCGAATCAAAGCTGGCAAAATTCGGCCAAGCCTTTCTCGACACCTTGTGCGAGTTTGACGCACCGGACGACGACAGCAGCGACACCCTGGACGGCACGCTGACATTGCTGCGCTTACACATGACCCCCGCGCAAATTGCTGCGCAACGGGGGCTCACGGAAAACACCATTTACAATCACATGGCAGAGCTGATTCAAAGCGGTCAGATCAGTCTGCGCGAAGCACTCGACATCAATGACGCCGATCTTGCCCGCATGCAGGATGAAATTCTTGCCTATGATGGCGGCGATGAAGGCTTCCGTTTCAAACCTGTGTATGAGGCACTGGACGGCGCGTTTGACTATGGCACATTGAAATGCGTGCGCGCCGCCATCCTGACCGGATAATTTTTCGCTTTATAAATGCGTGTTAAGAAATGCCAGCTGTTCACCCACAAAACTGGCAATGAAAAAATAAGAGTGGTCGTAACCTTCGTGCGCAAAATAATGCAGGGGGTAAGCCTCCGGTGCAGCATCCAGCAGTAACTGTGGCTTGAGTTGCGCGTCCAGAAACTGATCCGCCAAGCCCTGATCAATCCGGATCGGCACGGCTGCCTGATGGTTGCAGGCCAGAATCAATTCGCGCGCATCCCATTGCCTCCAGGCGGCTGAGTCTTCCCCCAAATACGCCGTCAACGCTTTGGTGCCCCAAGGGCACTGACCCGGTGCCACGATCGGCGCAAAGGCGCCAATGGCGGCATAGGTCTGAGGGTTGCGCAGGCCGATAATCAGCGCGCCATGGCCACCCATGGAATGGCCGAAAATCGCCTGCCGGCTGAAGTCCAACGGCAGGTCGCTGTTGCGCAACAGAGTCGGCAGTTCCGCGACCACGTAATCATACATTTGGTAATGGGCAGCCCAGGGTGCTTCACTCGCATTCACATAAAAACCCGCGCCCAACCCCAGATCATAGGCAGCCGCTTCGTCATCCGGCACGCCCTCTCCGCGAGGACTGGTATCGGGCGCCAGAATCGCCAACCCTAACGCGGCAGCGTAGCGTTGCGCGCCGGCCTTGGTGACAAAGTTTTCATCCGTACAGGTTAATCCCGATAACCAGGTGACCAATGGTACCGGCGTAGAAACGGCCTGCGGCGGCAAGTACAGCGAAAACACCATGTCACAATCAAGCACCTGCGACCGGTGACTGAACCGTAGTTGCCTGCCGTCAAAACAGCGTTGTTCACTGATCAGTTTCAAAACACTCTCCATCAATACAGCACCACCGAACGAATACTCTTGCCTTCATGCATCAAATCAAACGCGGTATTGATCTGGTCCAGGGGCATGGTGTGAGTGATCAATTCGTCAATTCTGATCTTGCCTTCCATGTACCAATCGACAATTTTGGGTACATCGGTGCGGCCACGCGCGCCACCAAAGGCCGTGCCCCGCCAGCTGCGACCGGTGACTAACTGAAATGGCCGGGTACTGATTTCTTGTCCGGCGCCGGCAACGCCAATAATACAACTCTGCCCCCAGCCCTTGTGACAACATTCCAGCGCATCGCGCATGACCTTAACATTGCCAATGCATTCAAAACTGTAATCCACACCACCGCCGGTCATTTGCACAAGATGATCAACCAGATTCTCGCAGTCTTTCGGATTGACAAAATCGGTCATGCCAAACTGGCGCGCCAACGCCGCTTTCGCCGGGTTGGTATCCACCCCGATTATGCGCGTGGCGCCCACCATTTTTGCGCCCTGTATGACATTGAGCCCGATACCACCCAGACCGAACACCGCCACCACCGAACCGGGTTCCACTTTCATGGTAAAGGCCACAGCGCCGATACCCGTGGTCACGCCGCAGCCGATGTAACACACCTTATCGAACGGCGCGTCCTCGCGGATTTTCGCCAGGGCAATTTCTGGCAAGACGGTGTAATTGGAAAATGTTGAACACCCCATGTAATGCAGGATGGGTTTGCCGTCGAGGGAAAACCGACTGGTGCCATCCGGCATTACGCCGCGCCCCTGTGTCGTGCGAATGGCCTGACACAGATTCGTTTTCGGGTGCAGACAGTATTCGCACTGGCGGCACTCGGGCGTATACAAAGGAATCACGTGATCACCCGGTTTCAGCGCCTTCACGTCGGGGCCCACATCCACCACCACACCAGCGCCTTCATGACCAAGAATCGCCGGAAATGCGCCTTCGGGATCGTCACCGGAAAGCGTGAACGCGTCCGTGTGGCACACGCCAGTGGCTTTTAACTCTACCAGCACCTCACCGGCCTTGGGGCCTTGCAGGTCCACATCGAGGATTTCCAGGGGCTTGCCAGCGGCTAACGCGACGGCTGCACGGGTCTTCATGACTTTTCTCCTTGTTCTGTTATGGGATACACCATAACGGGTAATAACGCTTAGCGTATAGGGGAAAGGCATGAGATTGCTTGGTGCACAGGGCCGGGAGGAGTTGGTGCTTGCGCGCTGGAGGAAAAGGCGGAAGGCGTCAGTACCACGCCGGCTTGATAGGTGAATCCAGAGGGGTTGATGCGCATGGATGCGCGAATGCCGCGGAGGCAGGACGCCGAGAGCGGCCTCATCCCCGCGGTGTGCCAGCCTATAAACAAAAAGGTGCGACTGGCGTCAGCACCACGCTGTCCTCAGTACCACGCGAGCTTGGCTGGTGCATCGTGAGGGATTGACCGATAAAAGCCTAGGGGCTTTTATCGCCCCTTCGGGACTCGCTTTGCTCGGTCCCAAACGCTGGTCGCGTTTGGTCGAACCCGGAGGGGTTCTCATCCCCGCGGTGTGCCGGCTTAAAAACAAAAAGGCCCCACGCAGTCGCGTGGGGCCTTTTTGTTTTTAAGATGGCGCACCTGAAGGGATTCGAACCCCTGACCGCTCGGTTCGTAGCCGAGTACTCTATCCAGCTGAGCTACAGGTGCGTGTTCAAGCGACGTCGTCGTCTTGAGGCGCGTATACTAGGGATCTGCCCTAGCCGAGTCAAGCACTTTTTTATGGAAAAACTACGTTTTGTTTCAATAGCTTAGGGGCAGATCAAAACACAACCAATCTGGCTGAGCTGCAGCCGGGGTTGCTTGCTTATAGTCTTTATGACATTATGAATACAGAGACTCTCTGCTGCCTTTACAGTCCATAAAACGGTAGCATCGCGGGAATAATCATAAAACTTAGTCGCAGAAAATGGAAAAACCAGTCATAGGGATAGTTATGGGCGTCAGTGGATGTGGAAAGTCCACTCTGGGCGCCGCGTTAGCCGCACATTGGCGCGTACCCTTTTATGAGGGCGACGACTATCACCCGCCAACCAATATAGAGCGCATGCAACGGGGCCAACCGTTGGAAGACTGCCACCGGCTCCCTTGGTTGCATAACTTACGGGAAATCATCCAGAAACACCTGGACCAAAAGTCCTCCGCCGTCATCAGTTGTTCCGGACTTAAACGGATTTACCGGGAATTATTGGGTCGCGAATCCAACCTGTGGTATCTGTGGCTGGACTTGCCTCAACCACTGTTGTCGACACGTCTGCAAAACAGGCACGGGCACTTCATGCCGGCGTCATTACTGCACAGCCAACTAGCCACGCTTGAAGCCCCGACACCGGATGAACAATTCCTGCAACTGGATGCGAGCCAACCCACGCCATTGATGCTTGCCCGTATCGACCAATTGCTGAAGCCCGTCGGGAGCCCATTGTGAAAGCAGTTTTGATTGCGTCGTTTCTGTGCGCACTCGCCGGCTCTTTTTCCTTCGTTGCGCCAAAGCAAACGCAAACAGACACCAGACCCGTGGCCGAGGTAGTCCACTGGTGGACGTCGGGGGGCGAATCGGCGGCCATTCGATCCCTGGCAAGTGCCTATAACACCCGAGGGGGGCATTGGGTCGATACAGCCATAGCCGGTGGTTCAGCCGCGCGCACTACCGTTATCAACCGCATTCTTGGCGGCAGTCCACCCACTGCCATGCAATTTGTTGTAGGCAATGAATTGGACGATCTGATTCATGCGCGCATGGTCAATCACATTGATCGGGTTGCTCGTCAACAGCGCTGGGACCAGGTGCTTTATCCACTATTGGTGGAAAGCGTGGTGCGCAATGGCAAATTCTATGCAATCCCCGTCAATGTGCACGGCGCAAACTGGTTGTTTTACAATAAAAAACTGTTTGATGAACTGGGATTAAAAGAGCCCCGCTCTTGGGACGATTTTTTCCATGCCGCGCGCGTGCTGAAAGCCAATGGTCATATCCCGTTGGCCTTTGGCGGCGAAGCCTGGCAAGAACGCATGACATTCCTCAATATCCTGCTCAGTTACGGCGGCCGGGAATTATATGAAGATGTGCTGAGCTATCGCCGCCCCAGCGCGGTAACCAGTCCCGAATTGGAAAATGTGTTCCGCGCGTTCGCCCGATTGCGGGACCTGGTAGACGAAGGCCATCCGGGGCGCAATTGGAATGATGCTACCAATATGGTGATTACCGGACGCGCCGGCATGCAGTTCATGGGCGACTGGGCAAAAGGCGAGTTCCGGGCCGCCGGCCAGCAAGCCGGCATTGACTATGGGTGTGTGTTGAACCTGGGCAACCAACCGCTGTTCATGGTGGGTGGTGATGCGTTCGGGTTCTCACGCTCTGACGATCCTGCGGTTATACAGGCCCAGGAACTGCTCGCGCTCACCATGATGGACCCACAGACACAGCGCGCGTTCAATCGCGCCAAAGGGTCGCTGCCGGCACGCATGGATATCGAGCCGGAAGGGCTGGACTATTGCGACAAAAAAGGTTTGGACATACTGCGCGATCCAAGCAAACAGGTCCCGGATGTGGTCATGCTGATGACACCGGATCAAAAAGGATTACTGACTGATATCGTGACAGAATTCTGGCACCGGCCATCGATGACGCCAAAAGAGGCGACAGAAAAATTGGCCGCCGCACTGGCAGCGGTAATCTGATCATGCAAGGACCAACATCGCTCCAACGCTGTTTACTTGGCCTGCGCAGAAACCCTGCCTACTGGCTCATGCTGCCACTTTTCGGCATCGCACTGACGGTATTTGTCGGCTGTGTCCTCTACTCGCTGTTATTGTCCTTTACGGATTCGAAACTGCTCCCGAGTTACGTATTTGTCGAGTTCAAACAATACGCGCGGCTGTTTATTTCGTCCAGGTGGACTACCTCGCTGCAGAACCTGATCATTTTTGGTGCCTTGTATATCGTTGGTTGTCTGGTGCTTGGCACCCTGCTGGCCATAGCACTGGATCAGAAAGTCCGGGGAGAAAATTGGTTCCGCACCCTCTTCCTCTACCCGCATGCACTGTCCTATGTGGTAACCGGTCTGGCATGGCAATGGCTCCTGAATCCCGCATTCGGCATACAAGCATTGGTGCGGGATACCGGCTGGGAAAGCTTTACCTTTGACTGGCTGGTTAACAGCGAAACCGTCATTTTTGCCATCATTATCGCCGCGCTTTGGCAGGGCAGCGGTTTTATCATGGCGTTAATGCTCGCCAGTTTGCGCAGCGTCGATCCGGAGATCTGGCGCGCCACGCGCATCGATGGCGTGCCGGCCTGGCGCACCTACTGGTCGGTCGTGCTGCCTTCGCTCGCACCGATGATTACCTTTTGTATTGTACTGCTTGGCGTCTCGGTGGTGAAAAGCTATGACCTTGTGGTTGCCATGACAAATGGTGGACCTGGCATTGCCAGTGAGTTGCCCGCGAAATTTGTGGTAGATCATTTGTTCGAACGCAACAATATCGGCCTGGCCATGGCCGGTGCAGGCATGTTGCTGGTCTCGGTCCTGTGTGCCGCCGCGCCGCTATGGGTATTGGCGGCGATCAGAAAGCGGGGAGCAAACCAATGACAGGCTTTCCACGAATGGGGCGCGTTGGGCTCTACGTTTTTCTATTAATTTCCGCGCTTTACTTCATTGCGCCCTTGTATGTGATTGTCGGCACATCCATGAAAACCATGGCAGAAATCCGTTGGGGCGATATGCTCGCGCTACCGGAATCATTCAATGTCCAGTACTGGCAGCACGCATGGTCCTCAAGTTGCACAGGTCTGAATTGTGATGGTC
Source organism: Simiduia agarivorans SA1 = DSM 21679 (assembly GCF_000305785.2). Lineage (NCBI taxonomy): Bacteria > Pseudomonadati > Pseudomonadota > Gammaproteobacteria > Cellvibrionales > Cellvibrionaceae > Simiduia > Simiduia agarivorans. The sequence goes on from NC_018868.3 coordinate 883,787, forward strand.
TGCAGGCCGGCTTCTGGAATTCGGTCAGAATTCTGATTCCCAGTGTGCTGCTATCTGTTTTCATAGGCGCACTGAATGGTTATGCACTCAGCTTCTGGCGCCCGCGGGGTGCCAACTTCCTGATGGCCATTCTCGTGTGTGGCGCCTTCATTCCGTACCAGGTTTTGCTCTACCCATTGGTCCGTATCACCAACGCACTGGATGTTTATGGTTCATTGCAAGGCATCGTACTCGTACACCTGATTTTCAGCCTCCCCATGACCACGCTCATTTTCAGGAACTACTATCTCACTCTGCCGCAGGAGCTGTTTAAAGCAGCAAGGGTCGATGGCGCCGGTTTTTGGCGCATTTTCACCAGTATCGTACTGCCCCTCTCCATCCCTATGCTGGCAGTAGCGACCATTTTACAAGTGACCAACATCTGGAATGACTTTTTACTGGGCTTGATTTTCGCGGGTAAAGAGAATCTGCCCATGACAGTTCAATTGAACAATATCGTGAATTCTCAGTTGGCCGAGAGAACCTACAACACCGATATGGCAGCAACCTTGTTAACCGCTGCCGTTCCTTTGCTGGTTTACTTTTTTTCCGGCAAGTATTTTGTACGCGGCATCGCCTCGGGCGCCGTTAAGGGATAACGCATGACGAACCAGGTCACCATCGAACACCTCTCCATTAAGCACGGCGACCAGTCCATTGTCAGCGATTTATCGCTGACCATCGACGACGGGGAGTTTATCGTTCTTTTGGGACCGTCCGGCTGCGGCAAGTCAACATTGCTGAATGCGATTGCCGGTTTGCTGGATGTAAGCGAGGGCCGGATTTTCATCAGCCAAAAGGATGTGACCCACGCACAACCCAAAGACCGCGGATTGGCCATGGTGTTCCAGTCCTATGCACTCTACCCCACCATGACCGCCGGGGAAAATCTGGCATTTGCATTAAAGGTTGCAGGCCTTAAAAAAACCGACATCAAAGCGCGAGTGGATAAAGCCGCAAAAATACTTCAACTGGAGCCGCTGTTGCAACGCAAACCCAGCCAACTGTCGGGCGGACAACGCCAACGTGTCGCGATAGGCCGGGCACTGGTCAGGGAAAAAGGCGTATTGCTATTTGATGAACCCCTGTCAAATCTGGACGCAAAATTAAGGACCGAGCTTCGACTGGAAATCAAAAAACTTCATCAACTGTTAAAAAATACGTTGATCTACGTAACTCACGACCAAATTGAAGCCATGACGCTGGCGGACCGGATCGCGGTGATGCACAACGGGAAAATAGAGCAGATAGCCACGCCGGCCGTCATTTATCGGGAACCGGCCACCCGCTTCGTTGCGGAGTTCATTGGTTCGCCGGCCATGAACTTTGTTACTGGCGAGGTCTCCGCAGGCAACCCAGCAAGCCAGTTTAATGCTGACGAATTGCAGCTCACGCTCAATGCCGCATACCCGCAAGGGCCTGCGGAACTGGGCATTCGCCCGGAGTCCATTACACCAGAGCTGGATACCCAGGGCGAGTTTACCCTGGAAATTATTGAATACACTGGTGCGGATTGCATTTTATGGTGCAAAAACAACCATCACACCTGGGTCGTCAAAACCCATAGTCAATTCCCAGGCAAAGCCGGCGACAAATTAACCCTGTCATTTGATAACAGCCAGTTTTCCCTTTTCTCTCTCACCACAGGCAAACGGATTTATGCGAACTGAATTTCCGGAATCGTTTCTTTTTGGCGCCGCCACTTCGTCCTATCAAATTGAGGGAGCAACCCATCTGGACGGCAGGGGTGCTTCGATTTGGGATGCTTTTTGCACCCAGCCCGGCAATATCATTGATGCCAGCAATGGCGATATCGCCTGCGATCATTACCATAAAATGGCGACCGACGTCGCGCTGATGCGCGAGCTGAATCTGCAAGCTTACCGCTTTTCCATCGCCTGGCCACGCATCCAACCGGAGGGCAAAGGTAACGCCAATGAGCAGGGCCTGGCCTTTTATGATCGACTGATCGATACATTACTCGCGCACGGCATTGCGCCCTACTGCACGCTTTACCACTGGGATTTACCATTGGCCCTGGGTGAAGCCGGCGGTTGGCTCAATCGCGACACAGCCTACCGCTTTGCTGACTATGCCCACATCATCGGCCAACGATTTGGTGACCGGATTCATACCTTTGCCACGTTAAATGAACCACGCTGTGCCGCCTTCGTCGGGCATTTGGAGGGTCGCCACGCACCGGGTTTAACCTGCCTGAAGAGCACGCTCGTAGCTGCACACCACATGATGCTGGCACACGGAATGGGTATTCAGGCATTAAGGGAAGAAACCCCGGCCAAACTCGGCATTGTGCTCGACCTCAAGCCCTATCACCCCATCGATGACCATCCCGATAATCAGCGCGCGGCTCGCTGCGGTGACGGCATATTCAATCACTGGTTTGCCGACCCACTGTTTGGCAAAGGCTATCCAGAAGAACTGGTGGCGGGATTTGGCGACAACATGATGGCGTTTGATGACGCAGACCTGAAAACCATCGCCCAGCCCATGGATAGCCTGGGTATCAACTACTACACTCGCAGCTTGACGCGATTTAATGACAAAAAGCCCTTCCCTCATGCAGAGGAAGTACGCAACCCAGGTGCAGCCTATTCCGACATGGGATGGGAAATTTATCCCGATGGCTTAACGGAAATGCTTACCCGTTTTCATCAACGCTACAAAGTGAAAGACTATTATATTGCCGAAAACGGAGGCGCCTTTCCTGACCACAGAATTGTCGACGGTCAAGTACAAGACAACGACCGCACGGAATACATGCAGCGTCACCTGCAGGCGCTGGCCGCAGCAATGGGCAAAGGAGTGCCGGTATCGGCCTATCTGGCCTGGTCATTGATGGATAATTTTGAGTGGGGCCTGGGCTACACCAAACGCTTCGGCTTGGTCCATGTGGACTACGACACCTTGGCTAGGACCCCCAAATCAAGCGCTATTTGGTACCGCAATTTTATTGCCGGATAACCGGCAATAAAGCGACAACATTACTTTGCCAATGCCGACAGCGCCTTCAACCTCGCAAGCGCTGCGGCATGGATACTGCCCTTTGTAAATCCGCCAGCCGGCAGGAGCTCACCGGCATCCTTATCAAGTAAAATGGCCAATGCCTGATCAATATGATCGACGGCATAAATGGCAAACCGGCCTTCCGACACCGCCTGACATACGTCATCATCCAGCTGAAGATTAATCAGATTGGTGCGCGGAATTATCACACCTTGCCGTCCGGTCAGACCACGGTCTTCACACAAGCGATAGAAGCCTTCTATTTTTTCGTTGACGCCTCCGATGGATTGCACTTCGCCATGCTGATTCATGGATCCTGTTACTGCCAGGGACTGATCAACAGGTAAGCCGGTAGCCGCTGAAATCAACGCACAGGCTTCGGCCATGGATGCGCTGTCTCCATCCACCAGGCCATAGGACTGTTCCAGCGCAATATTGGCAGAGATAGAAAGTTGGAAGTGCTGACCGTAGGTGTGGCCTAAAAAGCCGGTCAGAATCATGACGCCTTTGGAGTGTATGGCACGCCCCAATTCAGCTTCGCGTTCAATATCGGTCACACCCTGTTTGCCCGCATAAACGGTAGCGGAAATCCGCGCCGGGGTACCAAAGGAAGTGTCACCAACAGATAGCACGGTCAGCCCGTTGATCTTACCAACCGCCCAACCGTCTGTACTGATCAGAATCTGGCGTTCCTGTATTTCTTCTAACATTGCCTCGCTGATACGCCCGGTGCGATTGCGCTTTGCCAATTGTGCCGCCCGGATATGATGAGACCGGATGTCGCCGGTACCGCCTTGCTGTCGCCACAAATAACAAGCCTCGTCCAGCAACTCGTTCCATTGCTGGATATTCGCCGACAGTTTTTTCTGGTGTTCGGCGTGGCGCAATGCCGTTTGTCCCAATACAGCCACCGCGTCATCCGCAATAGGAGGATAATTCAGCCGTTTGCCTCTTTCTCGCACGAGGCTACTGAACGCGGCCAGATTGGCATCATCACATTTCAGTGTGCGATCAAAATCCGCCAGCACCCGGAATAACTCGGAGAACTCTTCATCGTATTGTTGCAACGTGTAGTAGATTTCCGGGCTACCCAATAAAATGACTTTGACTTTCAAGGGGATTTTTTCGGGTTGCAGATTGTAACTGGCACCCGCCGACAATTCCGACAGCGGGTGCTCTATCTGCACCTGCTGGGTTTTCATTACCAATTTGAACTGTTGCCAGATATGGGGCTGAGCTAATAATTTTTCCGCATCAAGCACCAGGTAGCCGCCATTGGCGCGGTGAAATGCACCCGGGCGGATCATCCGATAGTTGGTGTGCAACATGCCTTGCGCCATGGCGTAATCAACCGCCCCGAATAAATTCTGAAAACTCGGGTTCTGTTCATAGATAACCGGCGCACCACCGTGTACATCCCGTTCCTCCAACAGATTGGGAAGGAATTTCCGTTCCAACTTGCGACGGAACTTGCGGTCATCCGGGTCCTCATCCTCCTCATTGGCGAGAATTTCCAGCAAGGTGTCTGCGATATGTTCTTTAACGTTTTTCAGGTACTTCTGGACACCCAGATGGCTACCCCACTCACGGCCCAACTCCTTTAACAAGGGTTTGACCACCTGATCAATGGTGGCGTATTTGAGTTCGCGCAACTGATCGACTGCCTCGCGCTTCCAGAGAGGAAGCTCCAACAGTTGCTCGGTTAAGCGTTCTTCCAACTCGGCCAAAAGGCGGTAAAAATGCTCCCGCTCCTCCTCTGACAAGGCAGCAAACTGGGCGTCATCAATAGCCTGGCCATCCACCAGCGGGGCAAAAGTGACATTGCCCTCCTCCTCGTACAGGCCCACATTGTTAGCCAACGCCAATTGCTCCACGCCGGCAATTGCCTCTTCGTAACGACGCTGAAAATGGCGGTCGATTTGTTTCTTCTTGCGCTGGTAGGCCGGGTTTTCGAATACCTCAGGGAACAACGCAATGAGCTCATCAATAAACCGGTTGATCCGGGTGATCAGCTGTTTGCCCTCACCGGGGTTAAGCCAAAGCGCGAGCGGCGCATGGGGATTGTCAAAATTGTTGATATAACACCACTCGGCGCCGGCTGGCAGATTGGCAGCGTGGGCCTCCAGGGATTGCTTGATCAGCGTTCGCCGCCCGGTGCCGGATTCACCTACCGCGAAGATATTGAAGCCCTGGATGTCCATAGATAGCCCGAACTCAAGCGCCTCCCGCGCCCGCTGGTGCCCAATGACCCTGAGATCCGCCGGCTCGGTTTCCGGCTGTGCTCCACACAGGGAAGGCGTTATGGTTCGTCCTAATTGTTCAGGTGTCAGGAGGCACTGCTGCTTAGCCTTCGACATGGGGCATCCTTATGCGATCACAATAGCCTAAGCATACACCCATCAAGGGCCAGCTTGGCAAGCCCGGCCCCAACAGCACCATTGCACGCTAAGTGTTTATTTTTTAACCCATTTTCATCATTTCATTGATGTAAGTCCGGGTGCCAAGAAGCCTTGCTTTCGCCCCGACCTTTGTGTAGAGTTGCGCCCTCTTTGACAAGGGCCCCATCCGGCCTGGTCAGACATCTTCGGTGAGGTGTCCGAGTGGTCGAAGGAGCACGCCTGGAAAGTGTGTATATCGAAAGGTATCGAGGGTTCGAATCCCTCCCTCACCGCCATATAAAAAAAGGCCCGCCTGCAAAGGCGGGCCTTTTTTTATATGGCGGTGAGGGCGTGATAAGAAACCTCGCAGGGTTCGACTGATTCGCCCGGAGCGAATCAGAGCAGCGGCAACCGCCGCTGGGGCGAAGCCCAGAGCCCACCCTCAAAAATCACCAGGACTGAAAGAAATCCCCAGCATCCAGTGAAGGGGCCTCTCTGAAGCCAGATTCCGGTGTTCCCAAATACAAAAAACCGACAATCTGATCGTCCTCCGCGAGGCCTAATGCCTTATGCAAAGGCCGGCTGAAAGCCAGATCGCCCGTGCGCCAGTAGGCTCCCACACCCAGCGCATAAGCGGCGCTGAGCATGTTTTGTACAGCACATCCCGCAGAAATGAGCTGTTCATCACGTGGCACTTTCGGGTGATCCACGATTCTGGCAACGGCAATGGTCACCATCGGCGCGCGCAATGGCATCGCGCGAAATCGCTCCTGCTGGGCTTCGCTGAGTCCAGGATCACTTTCCAATGCGGCCTGGCAAAACAGATCGCCCAGGGCACTCAACCGATCACCACTGACCTCAAGAAAGCGCCAAGGCCTCAGATTCGCGTGATCTGCCGCTCGCAGGGCCGCCCGACGCAATGCGTCCAATTGCTTGTCATCCGGCGCAGGTGCTTTCAGCTTCCCCACCGATACCCTCTGCGTCAGCGCCCTAATCGCATCCATCATCGCCTCTTGGTTGTTTGGCTCAAAACCGGCATCTTACCAGCGCAAAAAGTGGCTGCGCGACACCTTATCTACCATAATGGAATAAAGCGGCCGTTTTTAAGGTTGGCACAATGGCCATAGACAACTGGATGATATACACAGCTATCGAGGTAATCCTCGTGCTGCTCGTCCTGTGTGGGCTGTTACTGTTTCACGCCAAAGGCCTCAAAGCCGCGATTCAGGCCCTGCAAAACCGGCTGTCTCAGGCCCTCAGTGAGCTGAAGGCGGCAAAACTTGCCCAAAATAGTCAACCTGCTGACATAGATGAGTCTCTGCAAGCCCAGATTGCCGATACCGAAGCGTTTCATGCTCAACAAAACCCCGATCGATCGATCGAGGCTGATCTGGCGCCAGATAGCCCCCCTGCCCGACTCGCCGCGGCCCTGAGACATCGCTTCCTGAAAACGGAGCAAGCGGCGCATCGACAGGGCGTACACGATTGGGACCAGTTGGTCCAGGCTTACCAACCCATGCTGGACAGCAAAAAAGCCCCCTCCCAGGAACCCTTGCAAGATAACCCCACACCTGACCCCGGTGCGTTGAGTTACGAAGAACAGCGCCATGAAATCGCGCGCTTCAAACGACTCTTCACCACCATGGAGGGCCAGTGGAAAGAGGCCAAAAACAAGGCCGAAGGCTATTATCAGGAACTGATCCGTTTGATTGGCAGCACAGAGGACCCGGCACAGCAGGCGCTCAAAGCCCTGGCCGAATCCGAACTGGCCCAGCTGAGCCAACAACAGGTACCTGTGCCTGCCCGATCGGCCGATGGACCCAACCGGGATGACCTCGACCACCTGAAATCAGAAAATGCCGCCCAACGCGAACAAATAGAACAACTCAAGGCCCGACTGGCTGACCTTCCAGAAGGCGATCAGACCGGGCTTATCGGGGATCTCGAGCGACAACTGGAGAAACAGCTCCGCCTGATGCAAGAATCAGAAGTGTGTATAGAACTGCTCGAACAAGAGATAGCCGGGCTCAATAAAAAACTGGCTGAGTCCAAATCCGATCTGCCAGACTCACCCAACATAGACAAATTATTCAAAGAAAAACAACAACTTAGCAAAAAAATCCAACAACTTGAGGGAGAGAACGAACAACTTGTGGGGCTGGCAGAAGCCGCCGATGCAGAACAGCGCCGGCGATTAGCTGAAAAAGACGCTGAAATAGGGAAATTGAAGAAAAAGCTGGTGCAAATGATCAAGGCCAATAAATCGGAAAATTAACGCGAATAACGCATTAAAGCTGCCAGTGCTTATTTCACCAAGCAATAGACTTTTGACGCCAAAACCCATTTAATAGGCGATTGAATAGGGGAAATTCACCAGGGATAGGCGACTCCGGAAAAAACAACTATATTCGGGACTTAGGGCCAACCTGCTTAATGACCAGCTCAGAATCAACGCCGCTGTTTCAGTATTATTTCCGTGCACTCATCTGTTTTGCCGCAGCCGGAACACTGGCCGCCGAAATCGATTGGAATAGCATTGATGTCCTCAAGCCCCTGTTTGTGGTCGTACTCCTCGCCTACACCTACGGCGCCTACTACCTGACCAAGCGCTTCAGCGGCGATCAACTGCTGACCCTGACCAAAGCATTAGCCTGGACCGACGCAGGCCTGATTGGCGTCTCTCTCAGCCTGGTTAACTTCAGCCTGTTACCCTGCATCCTGTTTCTCACCATGATTCAGTTCAATGCGCTACTTAATGGCGGATTGAGAAAATGGGGCGAAGACAATGCGGCCTTTCTTGCGGGCATTCTGCTCAGCTTTCTGATTTACGAACCCCAATGGGTTCTGTCTGGCACCCTCGAAATCAGCGCCGCCAGCCTGATCGGCGTCATCACTTATTTTTGTGCCTACGCCCTGTTCACCCATTCGCGCATGAGCAAGCTTGGCCTTGAGACCCAACGCCTGGAGCAGGAACAACAGCTGCACAAGATGCGAACCTATAAGTTGTCCCGCTACCTGCCCCCGCCCGTATGGAAAGCCATCAATGAAGGCAGAGATAAGTCACTACAAACCGAGCGCAAACGCCTGACAGTATTTTTTTCCGACATCAAGGACTTCAGTGAGCTGGCGGAAGAGATGGAAGCGGAAGCGCTGACCGACCTGCTGAACACCTACCTGACGGATATGACCAAAATCGTTCAGCAGTTTGGCGGTACCATCGACAAGTTTATGGGCGACGGTATTATGGTGCTGTTCGGCGACTCGGCATCTAAAGGTGTAAAACAAGACGCCCTGCGGTGCGTTGCTATGGCCATTGCCATGAAAAAACGCATGAAGACTTTGCAGCAACACTGGCATCACCAGGGTGTTAAACGGCCCCTGCAGATCCGCATGGGCATCAATACCGGTTACTGCACCGTTGGTACATTCGGTACTGCCAACCACCTGGATTACACGGCGCTCGGCGCCCACGTAAACCTCGCCAGCCGGCTTGAATCTGCCGCAGAACCCGGTGAAATCCTCGTCTCACATGAGACCTGGGGCCTGGTGAAAGACACGATCATGTGTCGCGACAAGGGCAACGTATTGGTGAAAGGTTTCAGCCACCCAATAAAGGTGTATCAGGTGGTCGATCTGCGTAAGAATCTGGGCGCCAACCAGAGTTACTTCGAACAGAATCTCGAAGGATTCACCATGTACCTCGACATGGAAAAAATCCGCAACTTTGACAAGGAAAAGGTGCTGGAAGCCCTGGCGGAAGTGTCTGAAAAACTGCGCGACAAAATCATCCCCTGATTGCCACGGCAGTGAATATCACTGACGCACTAACCGCAAAACCTCGGGCTGCTCTCCACAATTGCTTCGCCAGGGATTTATATCCAAGCCGCCCCGCCGGGTATAACGGGCGTAGACCGTGAGTTTTTCCGGCGTACAACGGCGCAGTATGTCCAGAAAAATTCGTTCGACACAATGCTCGTGAAAATCCCGGTGCTGGCGATAGGATACGATATAACGCAGCAGTGAAGTCCGATCAATGGCCGGCCCGGTATAGTGTACGTAGAGACTGGCCCAGTCGGGCTGACCAGTGACCGGGCAATTGGACTTTAGCAGATCCGAACATAGCGCTTCTTGCACGGTTGGTGCGTTCTCAACCCGCGCCAGCAAACCCGCATCCGGCTGATAAACATCACAGTCCACCGCCAGCTCATCGATGGACTCGGCAGCAAAATGCCCCATCCCCATCGACAACCCCTGCTTCATTGACAGGCACCGCACCATGACCGGCGCGCCGCAAGCGTCGGTTAAATCCTTTTCCATCAGCTTCGCCACAGTCTGCATGGAAGAGAATCGCGACTGATTGAAACTGTTCAGATAGAGCTTGAATGATTTGGACTCAACAATAAATTCGCTGGTGCAGGGAAACTCGAACTCGGCCATGGCCACACACGGTTTTCCTCTGTCATCCAGCCATGAAAGCTCATAGGCGGTCCAGCGATCGGCACCCTTGAACGGCAGCAAGTCTCCCTCTAACTCAAGCGCCTGACGGGCAAGCGCGCGGGGAATAGGATCCAGCAGTGACGCGTCGTAACTATCCTTGTAATCCGAGGATTTCCCCAAGTGTGACGGACCGTGGTTTTCAATAACACCAGACATGACATTCCACTCTGTAAACCGGCTATTGCACCAGTAAATCGGCACAATGAACCAAAGTAAAGTAACTTGGGATTAACGGCTAACTACGCAGACGCTTACCATGGTTCAACAACCACAAAGACCAGACAAACAGCCCAAGAATAAACACCAGCACCCCCCCTATGGACAAGGCCACACTGACATCGCTCACGCCCAGAATACCGTAGCGAAAACTATTCACCACATAAAGAATCGGGTTCAGCTGCGACACACCCTGCCAGAACTCAGGCAATAAATCGATGGAATAAAAAACACCACCCAAATAAGTAAGAGGTGTAAGAACAAACGTCGGTATAATGGAAATATCATCAAAGCTGTTGGCAAACACGGCATTGATCAGCCCCATCAGACTGAATAACACACTGGTTAACACCACAATGGTAACCGTGACCCCCACATGATGAATTTTCAGGTCGGTAAACAGTAATGATAACAGCGTAACAATCACACCCACCGCCAGACCACGGCTGACACCGCCGACAATATACCCAGCCAGAATGACGTAGTTCGGCGTCGGAGATACCAACAGCTCTTCAATACTGTGCTGGAATTTGGCACTGTAAAAACTGGACACCACATTGGAATAACTGTTGGTCAGAACCGACATCATGATCAGACCGGGCACCACAAACTCCATGTAGGAAAACCCGCCCATCTCGCCAATCCGCTCGCCAATCAGGGCCCCAAAAATCACAAAATAGAGCGCCATGGTAATCGCGGGCGGCAATAAAGTCTGGACCCATATGCGGGTAAAGCGGCGAATCTCTTTGCGGACGATGGTTGAAAAACTGATCCATTGGGCTTGAGCCTGCATGTCATTGGCCCCCTTTTGCAATCAAGGATACAAACATTTCTTCCAGCCGGTTGGCCTTATTGCGCATACTCAACACCGTAATCGAATGTTGCTCCAATGCGGCAAACACCGCATTCAGCGACTGTCCTTTTTCGACTGCCACCTCAATACTGTGCTCATCGCGTAGTTGAGTACCGTAGCCCTCAATGACGGGCGCAGCAGTCAGCGTCTCTGCCACATCAATAATAAACACCTCTTTATTGAGTTGTTTAAGCAACGCTTTAATGCTCGTCTGCTGAACGATTTCGCCCTTATCGATGATCGCCACATTACGACAAAGGCTCTCCGCCTCCTCCAGGTAATGAGTGGTGAGAATGATCGTGGTGCCCTGCGCATTAATACCCTCCAGGAATTCCCACATGGAGCGTCGCAGTTCGATATCAACGCCCGCGGTCGGCTCATCGAGGATTAACAACCTGGGTTCATGGATCAGTGCTCGGGCAATCATCAGCCGCCGCTTCATACCACCCGACAAATTGCGCGAAGGCTCGTCGCGTTTATCCCACAATCCGAGTTGACGCAGGTATTTTTCTGCACGCTCGCGCGCGAGCCTGGCGGGCAACCCGTAGAAACCGGCTTGATTAATGACAATATCCTGCACTTTCTCGAACTGATTGAAATTGAACTCCTGCGGCACCACACCCAGCAACTGCTTAGCACCGGAGAAATTTTCGTCGATATCGATACCAAACACCTTCACCGAGCCCGCAGACTTGCGCACCAAAGAACAGAGAATACCGATGGTGGTGGACTTGCCGGCACCATTGGGCCCCAGCAGCGCATAAAAATCACCAGGCTGAACCGATAAACTGATTCCTTTCAGAGCCTGAAACCCATTAGGATAGATTTTCTGCAAGTTGTCGATGGTCAATGCGGACTGTGTCAAAATAGCTCCTTTGGCCGCAAGGTATTTGCAACCTTGAATTAATGCCTGAACGCTCCATCAGAGGATTCAAAATTGGAAACCCGGCTAGATTACCTGGCGTACCATAAACACCTGATCGCCCAACTTGCCCAAAGAGCAACTGAATTGCTTGAATCCGCGCCTTTTCGCGAAGAAGCTCACAGCGATCTGTCTAAACGTCTCACCGCACTGGTCAACGCAAGCCCGGATGATGCATTTTACACCGAAGGCCAAGCCTGTCTCTGTAAAATCATTGCGGCCTGGCCACAGTTGACGTCCTCTGTTGCCCGGGATTTGCTGTGGTTTTTCGGCGGAGATTGTCTGCAATTCATGCCGGACGATGAGATCAGGCAATTCCAGACGTTAGACGAGGCCCGTTTCGAGGCCGAGTCCACAGGTGATACGCCGGATTATGGCAAACTACGCCAACAGATATTTGGGCTGCATTGAGAATATCAAGGATCAAAAAGGCGGCTGGTCACTCGTGACCCGTTGCTGACAGATTTGAGGGTACAGCGCTGGTGCGCCCTTTCGAACTGGTCGGCCCGAGAGCGTGATACACAATTTGTGAGAAGGAGATCGAAGTGGAAAACACGGTCGCGGCACGTAGCCGTTGTACGTCGCCACGAACTACCAGGCCAGCAGCCTGATACCCAATTTCTGTAGGAAAATTGGAGCGGGTAACACGGTCGCGGCGCGCAGCCTCGAACTCGTCAGGCCCAGGGCCTGATACCCCATTTCTGTAGGAAAATTGGAGCGGGTAACGGAAAAACCGTTCCTAGGAACACAAGTACATTCTGGCAATGTACTCAGGGCTTTCGCCCTACCCCCTGCACTACGGCCTGGAGTTAAATTGGAGCGGGTAACGAGGTTCGAACTCGTGACCTCGACCTTGGCAAGGTCGCGCTCTACCAGCTGAGCTATACCCGCAAATGGCGTCCCCTAGGGGAGTCGAACCCCTGTTACCGCCGTGAAAGGGCGGTGTCCTAGGCCTCTAGACGAAGGGGACCCTGGACCTTCCACAGCAGCCTCTGCCGTCGAAGTGGGGCGCATTCTAAGTAGGTGGTGCGAACCTGTCAACTCCTTTGTAAAACTTTTTACACTTTTGGAAACAATGACTTACGGTGCACAGCCAAACAGGAGTATGGCGCGAAATCCCACCAACGCGCCAGAAAATGACTATACTGACAGGCAAAGTCTGCACAGACCGCTCAGAGCGCCAAAAAGGAACCCCCTACCGCATGTCAGCTATCTATATTGTTGCGGGCATCATCGCCGTCATCGGGGCGATCATCTGCTACCTGTTCATCACCCAGAGTCTGGAGAAAAAGCGCAAGCAGCGCGAACGGCTGATTCGGGCACTGCACCAGCGCGCAAAAGTTTTCCGCTATATCCTGAGCGGTTTTCCGCCCAATTTCCTCACCAAAGAACTGACGCTACTGGTGCAACGGTGTCTGACCGACGTGCTCCAGCAACTGGCGCAGCTGGAACCCAAGGAAAGGTCCCATGTGGAAGAAATCGCCATGGTGGCCAACCTCATGCAAACAACCCAGCAGCGGCCCGATGATGGCAAGCGCCCCACCCTGCAAAGTCAGGCCCAGGTGAAGGATGTTAAAACCCATTTACAGGAATTGTATAAATTTCTGATGCACCTGCAAAAACGCGGAACCATTAAAAAGGTAGAGGCAGACGATTTTGGCGAGCAGATAAAATTATTGGTACTGCAGATTTCCATTGACGCTTATATTCTGCAGGCGAAAGCCGCCAAGCAAGGCGATAAACCCAAGCTCGCGCTACATTACTTTGGCTTAGCTAAAAAATTGATCGAAAAAGACGAAACCGGCAAATTCCAGACAACGCTGCTTAAGCTCAACAAGATTATGGCGGAACTGGAAGCCGTGGCAGCGCCGGATGGAGCCCTGCCGACCCCCGATGAGGAAGCCGGCGAAGACAAAGCCTGGGATGAGCTGAAAAGCCAGGACAGCTGGAAAAAGAAAAACGTTTACGACGAATGAGCGGCTTTCAGCGCAGCCAGCAATCGCTCGATGCGCGCTGCGTTGGCGCCCAGGTCGCTTCTGCCAACACGGGATACTGATCGCACATCCACACGGGTTCCCAGATCCGTCGCAGCCAGCCGGATAACCACATCGTCTTTAAACCCAAACAGCAGGGTCTCTTCATAGGCCTCGATACGCCCCACTTCGCGGTCGGCCTGAACCAAATGCCATCCGAGCGACTCGATAACGGACAGTGTTGTGTCAAACACCTGGGCGGGTGGAGCGGCAAGCATCAAGGGTTGCAGTTGCGTGTAATAAGCTTGCTGCTGGGCACGGACGTCGGGCCCGGGCACATCCAACGAATTAATCCGCTCAACATCCAGGCCATAGGCAGCCACGAACTCCGGCGGATTCTCCAGATCAGTAGAGATATTATGGATTTGAGGCACACCCAACCCCTTGCCCACCATCGCCAGCACAGCCACCACCGGCAACGCGCCCAAAGCCAAAGTTAAGCCCAATGGCTTCAATTGCGCTTTTTTTCCCATCAAGGCGCAAATCACCAATAACACCAGCGCAACGGCGGTTAACAGGACAACAGCCTGAATGCCGTAGTAAAAAGACATAAACGCGGGCCGGAAGGAAAGCAATTCGAACTTATGGGTCAGCATACCCAACAGTAATACTGCCAATAGCAGCAGCTGCAGCTTCATAACCCAGTTTGCCCAGGGGCGTTGCGATGATTCAGACATAATGTCTCCTTGAGTGGCGTTTTACGCCGTTAACTGAATACCGTCATGGACAATATCCGGCTCAGGTGAGCCAGCGGCAATCCGGTTTCTTGCTGCCAGGTATTAAATACTTCCTGTACTTGAGCGAGTGCCTTTTGCGAACTGGGCTTCTTATCGACCACCTGATCATAGACCAGAGCCGCGACCACGTCGTTGGTCAATATAAAGGTGTCTTTGCCGACCATGCGCAAAAACCGAGCAGCGGAATCCCCGCCGAGCTGGGCGCCGTGCTTTTTCAGATAGCCCCAAAGCCCGACAATATTGTCCGTTGGCCATTCAGCTAAAAAACCACCAACGCTGCCCGCTTCCCTGCTGATTTGACGCACAATCATGGCATTGGTCCGCACCGCGCGGATTTTTCCCAGATGGCGAATAATCGTCTTGTCCGCCGCTAACCGCTCAAGCTGCTCGTCGGACAGCAACTCCAGCTTGGCGGGATCAAAATGCCAGAACGCTTTTTCAAACGCCGGCCAGCGCGCGTCCACAACGCTGTGCTTGAGTCCCGCACGGAATATACGCCGGCTCATTTCTGAAAGATACCGGTCATCGGAGACCGCTTTAAGCGCGGCCTCGGTTTTAACCTCCGGTAGCAAGGCGTCAACGGCCGATGCGCCCCCTTTATGCAGCTCGGCAATAGCCATTATTTCGCCAAATGATCGCATCAGCTATCCGCCTGCTTGTCGTCGGCATGCAATACAGATGCAGAATTAATACAGTAGCGCTCACCGGTGGGAGCAGGACCATCGGGAAATACATGCCCCAGGTGACAGCCACAGGCTTTGCAAGTCACCTCAGTTCGCACCATGCCGTGACTGGTGTCCATGATTTCCTTGATCACCCCCTTGTTGACCGGGGCATAAAAACTGGGCCAGCCACAGCCGGCATCGTACTTGGTCGAGGCGTCAAACAATCGCTCCCCACAACACCGACAGAGATATTCACCCGGGCGCTGGTCGGCCCAATACCGACCGGTAAAGGGTCGCTCGGTGCCCTTCTGGCGACAAATGGCAAACTCTTCAGGTGTGAGCTTGTCGCGCCAAAAATCGTCGTTATTTTTGCTATCTTCTGCCATAATCCGGCCCCTTAAAGAACAAATGCGCAACAAAGCGCTAACCTTTACTCACTCACAGACGCGTAATACGGGCAGTTTACTGCATATGGACCACATCTATAAATCTGACAAGCTTCACGGTGTTTGCTACGAAATTCGCGGCCCGGTGCTCGAACATGCGCACCGTCTGGAAGAAGAAGGCCATCGGATTCTTAAACTCAACATCGGCAACCCGGCCCCCTTTGGCTTTGACGCGCCTGACGAAATTATTCTGGATGTGATTTATAACCTGCGCAATGCCCAGGGATATACCGAGTCCAAAGGCCTTTTCGCTGCCCGTAAGGCAATCATGCAGGAGTGTCAGACACTCGGCATACCCAACGTGGAAATTGATGACATTTATCTGGGCAATGGCGTGTCTGAATTAATTGTCATGTCCATGCAGGCGCTACTCAATAACGGTGACGAAATTCTGGTACCGGCAC